>JAEZXS010000273.1 GCA_023442755.1 Pseudomonadota bacterium
ATCGGGACACACTACAGCAGGCCGGATAACGGCTTTTTATTTTTTACTCGCAAGTCCCGCAAAGTGCGAACGATCAGATTGCCGTTACCCGCATTTCCGGGCGCGGAAAGGTTTTCGACGTCCCTCCCCATACAGATTCCATTTCCACAACAGCCACCCCGCCGCACCCCGTGTCGAAAAAGGTTTTGTTCAAACACCCGCCTCCACTTCTGTCACATCGAATATTTTTCGAAGGTCTTGCGGGTCGATTTCGACGAGGAAGCCCCTTTTGCCGCCATTGATGTATATCTTTTCCAGGGAAAGGACCGTGCGTTCCACGTAGACGGGGAGTTCCTTTCGGGTGCCGAAAGGACTGATGCCGCCGACAAGATATCCCGTCAGCTTCTGCGCCGTCGCCATGTCGCATGGACTCACCCGCCGAGCCCCGATGATGCGGCCGAGTTGCCGGATGGAAACCTCCATATCGCCATGCATGAGCATGAGGAATGGTTGGCGGGTATCCGTTTCCATCACCAAAGTTTTTATGACCGCATGTTCGGAAACCCCGAGATTGGCGGACGCGTGCTTTGTACCCCCATGCTCGATGAAAGGATACAAATGAGGCTGGAAGGCGATTTTCCTGTCTCTCAACAGGCGGATCGCCGGTGTGATTGGATAGTCCGCTTTATGCATCGGCCGATACCTCCGCGGTAAAACTAAGTTCGACGTGCTGCTCTCCAAAAGCAAGGGCCAGTGTACAGCATGGGACATCGACGTCAACCCCGGTCTCTTTATCGCTTCCGCTCAGGAAAGCCGCGTAAGACAAATTGTTGTCGACTTGGTTGAAAGCCCGAGGGTAGAATTCTGCAATGACCCGCGGTTCCCCGGACTGAAGACCGCCACGGTGGGGTCGCGAATTCCCGCTTCTTCTCGCAGCGATTTTTCAGGAGAACGCATTGCAACCGGAAATATCCGACCTGCAGCGCCAGGTTCAGAAAAACTGCGACATATCGGACGCCCGGCACGCCGGGGTATACTCGCTCTGCGGCCTGCTGCTGAGGATGCGGGACCTGTACAAATGGGAGCACGGGATGGTTCCGTGGCAGGAGCCCGAACCGGCCGATGTCATGGGGTGGATGGAAGACAGGGAGCAACTCTGGGAGGAAATAAGAGAGGAAGAAATCGCGCCGGTTGTCCTGGACGGAGAGCGTTTCGATCCATATGACATGGACGGCCTGAACGCCCGGTTGCGCCCGCTGGGCATGGTTTACGGGGCGGGGTACGGCATCGGCATGAAGCCCACTTTTTTTCTGGCCGAATGCTCCGAGTCGAGGTCGGAGGGAGGACTGAGAATCGATACGGCAAACCTGGAGCTTGCCCGCGACATCTTCATGACCCCGGCAATGCGGCGGGGAGAGCAGATATTCGCCAGGCGGTCGTGCATGCTCTTCTTCCTGTGGGACCGAATACTCGAGGCGGCCCCCTCTGCACGGGAAGGCTTGGATTTCGGTCTCGCCCGGTACGGGGTCGGGCTCGATGAGGTCCGCAAAGACGCGGAGCGCTTCGGAGACCTGCTGGAGCGGATTGCGGGGCGCGAACTCGAGACCTGGGTCCATCACGAAATCGGGGAAGTGCTGGAGACCGGCTTCGACGGCGGCCTCTGGCAGGAACTGGTCTCCACCTATGCGAACAGCCCGGTCGAGATCTTTGCCCGGGTGCTGAAAGACGTTCTTGCAGACACCCACCCGGAAGGACTGCTCGGCCATATCGTGCAAAACCGCATCGAGTCCTCCCTCGGGTTCTATGTCGCTTTCCAGCGCGCCATCTCGCGGGCGGTCTTCCCGGAAATTCGGGAAGCCTTTTCCCGATTCCGGCAAACCGGCGACTGGATGATCGAGGTGGCCCGGGAATCCGGGCAGCGGAACATGTACCGGCACGCGGACGCCTTGGCGCACCTCCATCGGGAAGCACAGGCATCGGGAACAGACAGGGCGAAGGTCCGCATCATATCGGAAATCCTCGCCCCTCTGGGAATCGTCAAAAGCGCCGGCAAGTAGGACGGGCCGGGGAAAATCAAATCAACCGCAGAGGCGCTGAGAACGCAGAGGGAAAACGAAAAGTACGATTCAGCGGTTCGCAATGATATCTCCATCCAGCTTACTCTGCGGTCTCTGCCTCTTTCGCTGTGCAGATACTAAGGCCGCAGAGAGGTGCAGGGAGCGCGAGAGCATTTATGCCCAATTTTGGAAAGCCTCATGCGCGTTTCTCGGCGTCCTCTGCGTCTCTGCGGTGAGATCTTTTTGTCTCCCGAGCCCCTGCGAGCCTCACCGTCTACCGGGGCAGTTCGTACCCGTACCGCGTCGGGTCGCTCAGTACCGCCTTGACCGCCAGGATCCTGAAGACGTAGCGTTCAGTCTCCTGCGGCAGCATAATCTGGTAATAATTCCTCACTCCCTGCGCGCCGGATTCCTCGATGATGCGTTTCTCGCCGTATCTGAAAGCCGCTATGGCGAGAGACCAGCTCTTGAAACCGCGGTAAAGCTCCCCAAGATACTGCAAAGCGGCATCGGGTGATGTCGCAAAGTCATAGCGCACCTCCGGCGGTTTCCTCTTCTCCGGTGCGTTCAGCGGGGGCTCGCTTTCCACCAGGGCGACATACTTCAGGTCTTCCGGCAGGTTGAGGCGCCGGAGGCGCTCCTCAATCATCGGGAAGTAGCGATCTTTGCGTTTCAACCACCTGTAAACCTGCGCATGATTATAGACGACGAGGGTGAACTCCTTATCGAAGCGCTCCATGACATCCTGCTGATCCAGGGGGACAGGCTCACCGCAGAGATCGATCCTGCCGGGCGCAGGGAAATAGGTGACCCTCGTGTGATCCTGGTACACCGGACTCGGGACCGGTTCGGGCACCGCCTTTTTTTCGACTGGAACAGCCGCCTGGGCCGGTGGCTTTGTAGGGACCGGGGTCTCCGATGTTGCGCAACCGAATACACCGGCTGCGATGAAAAGAACCGTCAAAATGTAGAACATTCTCCAGGGCCTGGAACAGTCGTGCATAGGGTGCCTCCAAATCCGATAAAACTTTCTAGCCGTCTCGCTGCGGGTTCGAAATGTTTACCGCACAAAAAGGCATCCGTCCACACTAACGCATCACTTTGAGCGATTTTCAGATTCGACGCTACCCGACAAGCCTGTCGAGCAACTCGCACCGGGTTAATTTCCCGTTAACCTTGCAGGCGAGTTCGACCCGGGCGCTGACGCATTTCTGCTTTCCGTCGGCGGTGAATATGTCCTGGTAGAAGATAATCTGCGCGTAGTGCCGGGCTACGTTGAGGCCGACAGTGAAGGCCTCGGCGCTTCGCAGCGAGGATTTGAAGTCTATTTCGATGCGGGACACCATTGCTATGATGTCCCTGTCTATCATTTCCTTGAAGCTGATGCCCTTCGATGCGAAATATTCATGCCGCGCATGTTCGAGATAGGACAGGTAGACGGCGTTGTTCACGATCCCCTGCATGTCGCATTCGTAATCGCGGACCTTGAGATTCACCTCGAATATGTAGTTCATTCCTCATTCCTCGCAGAAAAGGAATCCTCACCGCCGGGGCGCATAGTACGCCGGGGAAAAGCCGTATGGTTTCAAACGACGCAGGAGGATTTTCAGCAGACGATCTTGTGGAGCCGAATCTGGCTCACGCCGGGATTTCCGCCTATGGGGCTCTTTTTGAGTTCAACTTCGATGTAATAAGAGTTCCCGGAGAAATCGAGCGGATGACTGGTCGTAAGCGTGCAGGTGCCGCCGCCGGTTTGCACCTGGAAACCCGGCGATTGCGCGAACTTGTTGCTGTCGAAGACTACAAGGTCGGTGATAACGCCTGTCATCAGATTTTGCTCTTTCAACTTGGCGATCACCTGCGCATACTGTCCGTCATCCCGGTATCGAAGCGAAAGGCTCACATCGCTGTGATCGAGATTGGAACTGAAGTCCACGTTGTAGCGTATGATCGCGGAACCCGATTCGACAGCCCTGAACGCCACGGAAGTCCCTGTAAACTGGACCCTGGTGCTGCTGGAACTATCGGGCGTTCCGACAGATCCAATGGTTACCCATTCATCGCCGAAGGCCGGGCCGATGAAGACCCCTATTCCTCCCAGGGCGGCCAGCAAAAAGGCAAGAAAGAGGCATCTCCGGTTCATGGTGTTTCCTCCTGTATCGTTAGGCAGCAGAAAACTACGTCATTTCGCTTGAACCAATCCTTGTTAGACATCGTGATGCCAAAGTCAATTGGACAATAAAGTTCCACCCGCCGGGGAAGGACTGTATGGAAAATATGGAGGTTTTTAATGGTTTATTTTCAGAACCTGGGGGGCAGGCCTGCTTGCTTGCACAACTCATTGGCAGTGATGCGGTCGAGACGCCTGTGACTCTTTACAGGAATCACTTTGATGTCATTGGTGTAAATGGAATGGTTGGCACCCTCCCGAAGGAGCCTATACCCGTTTTCTTCAAGGTATCTGACGAGGTCACGCCGACTGACCGACATTCCCGGCCTCTACGGCAAGCTGTTCGATGAGGGCATTGCCGGGGGGAATCTCTTTGCCGAGTTCTTTGTAGGCTGCCACCATCTCCCGGAGTGCATCACGCAGCATAGCCCGGCATTCCTCAATGTCCCGCCCCTGCGTCACCACTTCGGGCCATTCCACAATCTGCCCCATGTAGCCGGAGCCGATTTTCGTATATTTTGCCGTATAAGCTGTCACATCAGGCCCCTGAAAATCTGCAGTTTCATCACTTTCCGGAGATTCAGCTTGCTGCCTTGTATTCTATAGCATTCCAAAGCAAATACCAGCCAATGAATTCAGGGCATGAATTCCCCTCCGTACAGCGTATATCCAACATTGGAAATTTGAGGTCTGTGCCTGGGCTGGGAGGTGTGCGGACGAGTTCCGAGGAATTTGCATCGATATAGATAGGGGTAGGCGGCACGTGTCCCCTCCGCAGGGAGGAAATGCACTTGCCGATCTCGCGGACTGCTATCTCGATAGATCCGTTTCCTTATTCTTTGTCCTTTTCATGCGCTTCGGCAGTTTCCCCAGTTGGACAACCAATCGCAGCGCTTCGTTGACTGCTTCGTCTGTCGGGAAAGCCTCGGCGACATCCCGATCCAACAGCACCAGGTTCGCGCCTTCGCGGAACCGGTCCGTATATTTGCCCTTAACCCCACACTTGAACAATTCGCGGATGTCGTACTCCGCTCTCAGTTCGTCAACATCTGCTTCGCTGGATTTCTTCTTCATATGCCTCTCGCTCTCCTCGGGTTAACTCCCGCGCGCTGAGGATCCGGATTCGCTCATCCCGGTCGGTATGCGCCACCATCAATAGCCGGCCTGAAGCCGATGCTCCGAAAGTGATATAGCGCTCCTTTGAATTGAACCATACTTGTGGAATTTCGGATTGTCAATGGAACGAAAATATTGATTCTCGTACCAACCGGCTTCCGGCAAAACTCTTCCTCGCGTTTTACTCCCGCCTTTTGCGTCTTTGTTGTGAGAAGATTTTGTCTTGCAGGACAG
>JAEZXS010000331.1 GCA_023442755.1 Pseudomonadota bacterium
CGACAAGCGCATCCGGCTTTATAAGCTTGTTGTCCAGGTAAAACTCACGAAGATAGAATGAACACATCTTTTCGGGGAGTCGCGTCGGATCGCTGTTCCAGAAGAGATAATCGGACTTGGGCGGGACTTCTCCGCTCAGGTAGTTATGAACGTAGTAGCGCCACATGAGGCTGCCGGATCGCAGGAGTCGAAAGGCAGTGGCCATGTACTTCTTGTCGAGGTACCCTTCTTTTTTCATCAACTTTTCGAGGACTTTGATAACTTCCTCGCCGATGAACACCTCGAGCTCACCCGGGGAAGAGTAATCGACAAGCGAGGCAAACAGTGTGAAATGCCTGATCGGATTCGGGGTTGTCGGGGCCTCTTTGTTGAGCCATGCCATGAGCGTGGTCAAGGCCGTCCCGCCGATGCAGTATCCGACGGCCTGAACCTGGTCGACTCCGCAGATTTCCCGGACAACCTCCACTGCCTTCAATGCGCCGCGGAAAATGTAATCGTCGAAGGTCACATCGCGCATTTCGGAGGAGGGATTCTTCCAACTGATCATGAACACCGTGAACCCCCGCTCGACGAGGTGTGACACCATGCTCTTCTGCTCGGCGAGATCGAGAATATAATATTTGTTTATCCACGGCGGGAAAATCAGTACAGGAAGCGAATAGGTTTCCTGCGTCTTCGGAGAGTATTGAATCAGCTCCATCAACCTGTTTCGGAATATGACCTGCCCGAGGCTCGTAGCAAGGTTTTCCCCGATCTTGAAGGCCTTGGTGTCCGCGATCCTTATCAGGCTGTCTCCGCGCTGCACGTCCTCTATCCAGTTCTCATAGCCTCTCAGGGCGCTTTCCCCTTTGGTGCGCATGAATTTTTGCACCACCGTCGGGTTTGTCCAGAACCAGTTGGAAGGGGATGTCGCATTGATAAGCTGGGTGGTCCAAAACGCACCGCGCTGCTTTTCCTTGTCAGGGACTCCCTCGGCCCTGGCTACATAACCTTTCAGCCAGTTTGAATAGAGGCCGTGGTACTTCTGCATCAGTTTCGAATAATCCTTGATTAGACTGAGAAGCGTTAATTCGGGATCTGGGTGGCCGGGCGCCGAACCATTGCCTGGGAGGCGCACCGAATTGAGTTGTTCCGCTCCCGCGGACAGGACATCTGCACTCAACTGCGAGATCATGCCGAATAACTCTGGGGGATTCTTCATCCAAAATTCATGTATTTTCATGAAAGCGGAGGTGATCCCGAAAGGATCGAGGGACATTGTCTGCAGATTCATCAGTCGGCCCTTCTGATAAAGGTGATCACTTCGCCGAGGCTGGATCCTCCTTCCAGGAGATCGTCGGGTATCTTCACACCGAAAGTCTCCTCGAGAAAAACCTTGAAGTTCACGGATGACATTGAATCCCATTCCGGAATATGGTTCAGCAGAGTTTCCGGTGAGATCTCGAATCCTGCAGCACCCGGAAAAATCTCCGGCAGTCCATCCCTGATCTTGGCCAAAATCTCCTGCATAACGATTTCTCCTTGTTCGTGATTCTGTTACACGTCGAGTCTTTACATTCGAATCAGATTTGCGCCCCAGGACAGTCCGCCCCCGAACGCCACCGTTACAACCAGATTTCCCTTGTTGATCACTTTTCCGGTCACCGCCTCATCGAGCGCCACCAGGACTGAAGCGCTCGCCGTATTGCCGTAGCGATGTATATTGATGAAAAATCTTCCGATCGGTATCCCAATGCGGCATGCAATCTCCTGAATGATGTTGATGTTTGCCTGATGGCAGATAACCGAGTCGATATCGGCAACGCAAAGGCCCGCCGCCTGGATGAGGTTGAGGACAATTTCGGCCCCGCGGCTCACTGCAAAATCGTACACAGCTGTACCGTTCATGCGAAAATAGGCCAGCCTCGGATTTGTCATCTTCTCATAAGGCATCATTGTGCCGCCGGCAGGCACGCAGACAGCTCCGTTTGCGCTTCCGTCCGTCTTGAGGAGTGAATGCAGGACCCCCCGTCCAGAGTTGCCGGCACGAAAAAGAATTGCGCCCGCGGCATCGCCGAAAAACGGGGATGTTGAGAAGTCCTTTTTACACAGGATCTTTGAGTACATCTCGGCCGCAACAAAGAGGACGGTCTCACACTGCCCCGACCTGATCAGCGAGTCGGCCAGGCTTATGCCGTAGGTACTGCCGGAACAGACCGAGTTGATGTCGAAGGCAAAAGCTGAGGTCGCTCCGAGCTCATACTGGACGCGGGTGGCGGTGGCCGGCTGCATGCGATCGGGTGAGGATGTGGAGAGAATGATCCCGTCGATCCTGTCGGCTGGAAAACCTGTGCGATCCAGGCAGGTGCGTGCAGCTTTTATCGCAAGGTCTGATGTGCACTCCTCCCTTTGTGCTACCCGGCGGCTGAGAACTCCAGTCTTTTGCGCTATGAGACTCAAGGCAGCAGAGGGAAACTGTGTCAAATCTTCATTATGAACGACTGCTTCAGGCAAATAGCTTCCAGTCGAATAGATGAGGGAGTTTTTCATGTGATTCTGTAAGTCCCTACTCCAAATCCCTGTCGGAAGGGAGGTTTTTCGTGAATCGATTGCTGATGAGGTTGATGGCCATACAGAACGCGCGCGCATTTGATCGCCTGCGTTGCGTCTAATGTGCGGGTTGACTCTATTGGTCAGTCAAATATCGAAGAAGTTAGATTCATTCTGTTTACGATCAATGGGTACAAGACTGTATTTCGGAAGATAAGCCCTATTGGAGACAGCCCGAGTGCTTCAGACCATCGGAGAACATGGGGCAAGATCGTGGCGGGGAAAGATCTTGCCTGAAATCTCAGCAGTATCGGCAAAGGGCTCTCTTGTCAGCAGTAAATCGGCTGCTCGCATACCCTATTTCACGGTATTCAGACGGAAGAAGCCCCCTATTATCTATGTCGATTTATGTACGCGCACAGGTGCGCCCCCTCCGAGCTGTGATTATTCTTGGAGCGATATGGAAAAATAAAAGATTCCCTTTCAGAACAACCGATCTCACCGAGTACATGTTCGGTGAATGAGTCGCTTCTATTGCCGTGAGGCTCTCATCCGCCCGGAGGGGTTTATTTTAACCCTCCGCGTCAGTAAACCCGGGTTGCGAGAGATGAAGTTTTTCCTTCGACGACAAGGTACCTTGCCGCTTCTGCTTGGAATGTTGCTATTGATGACGGGCTGCATGAAAGTGGGCCCCGACTTTTCCAGACCTGCAACGTCGGTTTCACCTGGCTGGGTCGAAACCGACGACTCAAGGGTAAAAACGTCTCCCGCGAATTACAGGGCGTGGTGGGAGGTATTCAATGACCCGGTTCTGAACAGGGTTGTCGAGAGGGCATATGCGGAGAACCTGTCCCTGCGGGTTGCGGGGGTACGGGTATTGGAGGCTCGCGCTCAGCTTGGCATTGCAGTTGGTAATCTCTATCCCCAGACGCAACAGGCGAGCGGTTCCGTCATTTACAGCAAGGCCAGCCAGTATTCCTCCTTCTTCGCAGCCTCCGGGAGCAGCGGGCAAACCAACGATCGGGGTCCGGGCGAGAGTTCCTCGCAAACCGGCGTTGCTTCCGGGGCTGGGCTCAGCAACTGGCAGACGCAGATAAATCTCAGTGCTGTCTGGGAAATCGATTTCTGGGGCAAGTTCAGACGGGCGGTGGAATCGGCGGACGCCACCCTGCGCATGACGCTTGCGGACTATGATAGTGCATTGGTCAGCCTGACGGCGGATACGGCAAATTCCTTTATTCAGATCCGGACCTTGGAAAAGCGGCTGCAGATTGCACGCGAGAACGTCGAAACCCAGAAGGAGAGCCTGCGCATTGCCGAGGCCAGATTCCATGGCGGCACCACCACTGAAAGAGACGTCGACCAGGCGCGTACTGTCCTGTTCAATACCCGGGCAAGCATTCCGCTTCTCGAAGCACAGTTGCGGCAGGCGAAGAACGCTCTCTGCATTCTCATGGGAATTCCGCCCGGCGACTTGTCCGAACTTCTCGCAGAATCGAAGGATATCCCCCTTCCACCGCCCCAGGTAGCGGTAGGGATTCCGGCCGACCTTCTTCGGCGAAGACCCGATGTGAGAAGCGCCGAACTCCAGGCAGTCGCCCAATGCGCCCAGATCGGAATTGCACAGGCGGATCTCCTGCCGGCCTTTTCGATTACCGGCTCATTCGGCTTTCTCGCAAGCGATGCGGGCAGCTCGAAACTGTCGAACCTTTTCAACTGGAAAGCGCGACAGGGATCTGCCGGTCCCTCATTTCAATGGAACATCCTGAATTACGGGCGGATCACCAACAATGTCCGTGTCCAGGATGCCCGGTTCCAGGAACTTCTTCTTTCTTACCAGAATACGGTGCTCACGGCGCAGCGCGAAGTTGAGGACGGCATAGCCGGATTTCTAAGGGCCCAGGAAAATGCAGAGTACCTGTCGCTGAGCGTCGGTGCGGCGAAGAGTTCACTCGAGCTTGCCTTCATTCAATACAAGCAGGGCAGTACGGATTTTACAACGGTGCTCACTGCTCAGCAGGCGCTTCTGAGTGCGCAGGACAGTTTTGCATCCGCCCTGGGAAGCATAGCTGGAGATCTTGTCGCAATATATCGCGCTCTCGGGGGTGGATGGGAGATGCGGGAAGGAGGCGAAATCGTGCCCCCCGAAATCAGGGAAACGATGTCGAAGCGCACCAACTGGGGAAATCTCCTCTCCCCGGAGGCGTATATGTCCCATGAACCGGTTGAAACCACAACTATCCGGTTTCCCGACTGGTAATGCTGCATATCAAGTAAGCAAAACGATCAGGATTTGGAGAAGACAGAATGGGTTGCCGATGGACTGGACTATCCCCGCGGATGCATCGAATTGCCGGTCTGAGTTTCTGCTGCCTGGCGGTGGTTTTCCTTTGGGCGTGCGAGAAGAAGTCCGAATACAAAGGGCCTCCTCCTCCACACGTGACAGTGAGCCAACCGGTGCGGAAAGATATCATCAAATATCATGAAATCACGGGCAATACCCAGGGGGTAAATACGGTTCAGCTCAGAGCGCGGGTAGAGGGGTACCTGGACCGGGTCTACTTCAAGGACGGAGATTTCGTGAAGAAGGATCAGTTGCTCTTTATGATCCAGCAAAACACCTACCTTGCGCAATTGATGCAGGCGGAAGGAAACGTCCTCGCACAGAAAGCCCTTCTGGAACATGCCAGGATCGAATACGACCGCTACAG
>JAEZXS010000351.1 GCA_023442755.1 Pseudomonadota bacterium
AGCCAGAACCGCCCTATCCACTTCGGGAGCTTTGCTCGTTACATGAAGGTCGAGCGGTCTTGAATTGCTGTAGTCGGGTTTCTCGTTCTCCGGCTTATTCTGCTCCTTCAACAAAGGTTCTGGTTCCTTGCTCATGGTTGCCTACCTCCTGAAAAAACTCCTTAAATTATAACGTCAGAACAGCATAAGCCGACCTCATTCCGAGCAAGTCACCTTAAATACTCATAATTCCTGGCTTAACTTTTCTGGTTGACAACATACCGAACCATCGTGCATTATAGTGGTCACTAGACAACAAACCAAACGGGGGTTCGGCATGGAAGGCAAATTTGTGGCATACTACCGGGTGAGTACGGCAAGGCAGGGGACAAGTGGTCTCGGATTGGAAGCTCAACAGGAAACCGTGCGGAACTACCTCAACGGTGGCAATTGGGAACTTCTGGCAGAGTTCACCGAAGTCGAAACAGGCAAGGGTAGCAATGCTCTTGAGAAAAGACCAAAGCTCAAAGAGGCAATCTGTTTTGCAAAGAAGCACCATGCAAAGCTCATCATTGCCAAGTTGGACAGGCTTGCCCGGAATGTTGCCTTTGTGTCTGCCCTCATGGAATCAAAGGTTCCGTTTGTCTGTGCCGATATGCCGGAAGCAAACGAACTTACCCTTCATATCATGGCGGCAATGGCACAGTACGAGGCAAAGCGTATATCCGAACGGACCAAGGACGCATTACAGGCGGCAAAGAGGCGGGGTGTAAAGCTCGGTAAGGTTGAAAACCTGAGCAAAGGGAATAAGGATCGGGAAGCCAAAGCAAAGGACTTTGCCGATAAGCTTAAAGAGACGTTTTCAGGTTTCAGGGCTGAAGGACTATCTCAGCGACAAATGGTGGAGAGGCTCAACCAGATCGGCGTTAAAACCTCGGCGGGTAAAGAATGGAAGCTTATGACGCTTCAAAGGGTGCTGAAGAGGTTAGGGCTTTAGGTCGGGCAAGGAGAGCACACCGGGGATAGAGATATAATCGGGACTCAGGAAAAAATTGCAATGCCAGACAGCTAACCGGATGCACTTTATTTTTTAACGGGTTCGGTGAAATACGGAGCCCCCCTCCTGAATCGGTCATCTGCTGCAACGTAGCCCCATTTCGTATTCTTAAGGATTCGCTACTGGGCTGTCATGTGATGGCCCCGGAACCTTCTTCTTACCGTTGGCACCATTTATCCCGTGTCGCGCCAACTTCATTGCTTTGTCCCCTAACCCAGGGAAAGCTTGTACTGCTTTTTGAAAAACTTCGGACTCGAAGAGTTCATGCCAAGGACTACCATGTGTTGCCGCCTCAACCAAGCGTAATGGAGCTTCTTCCAATCTGCTCAGGGCAGAGTCGAATAATCTTTTTTCAAAGGTCGGATCAATCCTGGCAGCCTCTCTTCGGTAGCCCTCATAAGCTTTTGCTACCGATGCTTTGAATGCATAATCTTCCGCCAACCGGAAACGTTGCCCAATCTGTTTCGTCGCCAGCCATGCAAACCACACAGGCCCACCAACACTGAAAAAGGCAAGGAGAAGGTGCATCCAAATGGCTCCCAAGTCATGCGAACCGCCGGATATAGCTTGGGCAAGGGTTTGTACTCGACTTGCTCCTAAGAATACCGCCATCCCAAGGGCAATTAGCAAACCAACAACCCATATCCACATCGACCAGCTAAGGCGTCGTTCCCGCTGGTCGAATGCAGCTGCCAACCCTTTGGTCGTGGTTATGCGATATGCTTCTTCACATTTAAGAACCAGTTTCTCCGCCTCTTCGCCTTGCGCTCTAGCCAATTTCACTGACTCTTCACCTTGTGCTTTAGTCCATTTCACTGAATCGAATGCGTCGTTCGCGTACTTGTTTATACTTCGGCAGTTCTCATCACATTCCGCAACCATGCCGACCACTTTATTCTTGGCTTCCGTTAGGCCCTGCAAATCCAAAGGTAAGTTTTCAGCTGCAGCCGTAGCCTCTTTTATAAGCTTAATCTGGCCTGCGAGTGCCTCTTTGTCCGGGACAAGCTGTTCGATCTCAGCGTTTATCGCGCGAAGACGTCTGGCCAGCTGGTATGGCAGACTCTTGTTATCGGAAAGTTTTTCCCATGCGAAGAGTGGCTTAAGCACACTCTCAAACCAGCTAATAGTTCCAATGTAGGCAGGTATGGCTAAATTACCATTGGGGGTAAACATTTGCGGCAAGACAGTGGAAATTAGTTTATCTATTTTCGCTGGTGCATCATTCAGGGCTGTCTGCATCCCGTCATCAATATTCTCTGGTGCCACTTCCCGAATTCGATTGGCCAAACAAGAAGCCATATAGGCCAAATCGTGCCGAGTAATGGGGGGATGGTGCAGCCGAATTGATCGGTCAAAATGGAATCGTTGTTCCAGTGATTTTTAACCCTATCCGACAGCGTATCTAGAGAATTACAAAGGGCTTCGATGACCGGGTGCATAAGTTCCTCCGTCTGAATGGTAGGTAACTTTACATAGACCCAAAATAGATAGATGGCAATGACTTATTCTCAACACATCGTATTTGATTCGGTCATCCAAGATTAAAATGGTAAGTACAGCGCACCCTATTAATGCAAGATCATGCCCAAAAGAATCTATTGTTTGCTGGCCACAAACTTGGAACTCGGCAGGTGCGAAAGGTCAACCCCGAAATCCAGCTTTAGGATTGCATCTTCTAACAAAACCTTGGGGCGGTAAGGGTCCGCATACCTGCTCATTGCCAGAGAATCCATCGCATGTCCCATGAGTTCGGAGATCATATTCCCGTCAACCCTGTTCTGCTTTAGGGCATTGTCGAAGGTATGCCGGAAACTGTGAAATACTTTGCCGCCCTCAATGATCCCGCACCTTGCTCGGTATCGCTGGAACCACTTGCTTGCAGTCTGTCCATAACCGTCCCGGCGAAGTGCGAGTTCAGGGAAAAGTCTCTTGTGACCCTTTGCCTGTAGGCTCTCGACATAAGCAATGAACTTCAGGTCCTCGATTAAGAAAGGATGCAATGGGACACGCCGCTTACCGGCTTTGCTCTTTACCTTCTTTTCTTCTTTGTCATTGATGTCGAGTACCCAAACCCCGCCTACCTGCTGAATATCATCAAGGTGTAACTGGCAAAGCTCGTCCAGGCGGCACCCGGTATAAAGGGCAAGGATCGGCAGCCAGAAACGATAGGAACTCCGGTGCTTGTCCTCCCGGTATTCCTCCGACCCGAATAGCTTCCCTAAATCGTCCGGCGTGAAGCAATCCCTAAGCTCATGATCCCGCTTCTCCTGCTTGATCTCCATGCCGACTGCCGGGTTTTTTCGCATGAAATCCCGCTTCACCGCATAGTTGAAAAGAGAGCTTGTGCGGCTCAGGTACTTGTTGACGCTCGATGTAGACATGGTGTCTTCAGGTAGTATTTTAATTTCCAGTATCTCGGCAATCGACTTGCCTTTGTATTTTCCCTTGAGCCTGTTTTTCGGGAACCTTTTCAGAATTTCCCGGTATTCCCGCATGTTCTCAAAAGTGATGGAATCAACTGGCATATCACCGAAGTATTCCTGAAGTAGATTCAGGCAAGCCCGGAACTCATCCTCGGTTTTAGGTCGCCATTTGCCCTCGGTCTTCTGGTCCTCAACATACAGCCTGACAAGTTCGGGTAAGCTCTTTGGGCTGGTTTTGGTGTCCCGTTCATCCGGGGTATATTCAAGTGTTTGTTCTTGGGGCGCTTTAGGTTTATCAAAAAACTTTGTTTGTCCGTTTGCCTTATGGAAATCGCTATCCTCCCGTCTAAGGATAGCATCAAGGCACTTGCCGCTAGCACTGGCGTACTCATAGCAGACCTTACGGTAAAGATCGGAATCAGGTGACAAGTCTTTGCCGTATCCCTTGAGCAGCGCTAGCAGGATCGGGATCATAGTCCCAGCATTATGTTCTGTATCCGACCACCTGACTTTTAACCACATGAACCTTTTCCGTTGTTCTTTGCCCAGAAGCTCCGATAGGTTTTCTTTAATCATGCCGCCCAGTTGTGTCACTGGTCGTACTTGGGCATCGGTCAATTCGTCCATCCTGCTATCCCGCAATGATCGAAACAGTTGAAGCGTGTAGCTTGCGAAGAGTGCGGCTCTCGTCTTAGCCTCGGAGAGATAACCAGTTCGTAAGGAATAACGGAGTTCGGAAAGCCCAACAAGGGGACGCAGATCAGCCGGAATGTTTATGCGGAAGTAATACGATGAGGAAGGTTTGATAACGTAAGGTGGCAGTGCCTTTGAGCCCATTTTCCAGCCCCTATTTGTGTTAGGGTTTGTGTTACTTTGCCGGAAATGGGCACTTCGATAAGAACAACCTTAATGATTTCAACGGTTTGGTGGAGGCGGCGGGAGTTGAACCCGCGTCCGAAAGTATTCCGCACAGGCTTCTACATGCTTATCCTGCAATTTAAATCTCGTCCTGGAAATCTCCTACAGGCGGGATTCTTCCAGCACCAGCCCACTTGATCTCATCATCGGAACTGCAGGCGGCATTCCGACGACCATCCCACTTAGTCGACGCCTTCAGTGGTCCCCGCGGGAGCAGGACCCGAAGACGGCAGCCGCAATTAAGCGGCTACGGCGTACGCGTAATCGTCTGCGTTTGTTTTATTCCCAGCTGTTTTACGAGCAACCAGGACCTCGGCATGCAACGTGTACTTCCTTACCTCCGTCGAACCCGTTTCGCCCCCTTTAATAGAAGAGTGTTTTCGCAAAATTACGTCGTGACCGAAAAGAATTGTATATCTTTTCCAGGTAAAGTCAAGCAGCGGCACCATTCGAACATTTCTCGCCCGAATAGGCCGGCCCGGACAATTTCCCGGGAAATCCGGGGCAGGCGAAAAACCCATACCTCCAACAGGATGCGATCCCGGCTGCAAGCCGCTCCCACAGAATACCGAGACTGTCCCGGGCTGGATTATGTCGGGGTTGCGACCTTCCTCGAACTGGCGATGACCAGCAGGGTACAGCTTTTTATTTAGCGGGGTTGTAGACGGTTCAGGCTGTTATGCCCCGGGCAAAGGTATTCTATCCACAGATTTCGCAGACGAATACGAGGGTGCTGTCTGAAAGATGTACCGTAGTATCGTTGGCGAGCAAGGAGCGGTCCATGGTGCGTGCCTGGAGTGCTTGAAAGACGAAATATCCGCAGATTTCGGGGATTCTCGCAGATTTTCACGGATTTTTCCGGGTGTTGCTTTTTGAAGGACCATCATCTGCGGACAGGTCTTCTTCGTCCCTCAAAAATTCTTCCGCCGGCTGAACGAAAATTATCCCTGCCTTTGACCGGCCAATCCATACCATCGAGAATTGGTCGGGGTAAGACAAAAAGCTTTCACCGCAGAGCCGGTAGAGTAGAGAGGGAAACACAAGATGGTTACGCCACATGCTTCCATAGTATCCTCCCTTTCGGGCGTGGCAAAGAGCATGCAGGCCGTACAGCCTCTGTCACCCTCCCCCTCGTGGGACCGGACGTGCAGATTTCCCACATCCGGCCCTCCGACAGTCTCTAGCTACAAAGCATGCGCAAGGGGTTGATGGCGTTGCAAATGCTACAGGTAAATCAGCCCATAGCGTTTAAGCCCGGCATAAAGGCTCTCGCCTTTACGAAAGGGTTTGCTCCGCCTTTGGCTCCAATTTCGCACAAAACTGCGAAACCTGCATCGCACAAAATGGTTAATATCCCTGAATACCTGGACCTGATCCGGGGTTCGCCGGGGTGACGTTGCGCGCAAAGATTATCTTCGGTATGTATAGATGTGTTGAGGGAACCGGGAGCCTGTACGAGGGGGATAGCTTCATACAAGTTACCATCCGGTCTGTCTAAAAGTTTAACTTCGATTTAACGTGGTCCTATTTGTGGTGGGGTTTTGGGGCCATAGTTTGTATCGAGTTCGCTAACCCATCCCCGTTTTCCTTTATACTCCACTTCATACCATAGCACAGACCAATACGGCATTGGTCTTGGTACAGCGACTTTTGATGTAAAAGGTATCTTGGTCCCGGTTGGGATGAAGATCAACTCCTCGCCTTCGGAGCAGTATGGTTCCGGGCATAGCCTGGCTCGATTACCGGGTGCGGTAATGACAACCTCACCCTGCATATTGCCTTTGTTACCATCAGATTCGGTCGGCCTTTGGGCTTGGGACAACTCTTCAAGTTCGTCCAGTGCAGAACACTGCACATGCGACTGCCCCCAAACAAGAGTCGAGATTGCGTACACTGCTAAAAACAACGTCAGCTTTTTCATGGTTTCATTCCCTCCGACGGAATGACAATCACCTGACATTATCTAGCAATAGCCTCAACACTGGAATCCTAAAATGCCCCGTTGGAGTAATTTCCTGATAGGTTATCTGCTCAGAAAATAGATTGTCCGAAGCAGAGATAGTGCCGTCATGAAGAGCCTGGCAAGCCACTATTATATTCTATCCGCAGATTTCGCAGACGAATACGAGGGTGCTGTCGGAAAGATGTACCGTAGTATCGTTGGCGAGCAAGGGGCTGTCCATGGTGCGTGCCTGGAGTGCTTGCAAGACAAAATATCCGCAGATTTCGGGGATTCTCGCAGATTCTCGCGGATTCTTCCGGGTTTTGTTTTTGAAGGACCATCAGGATCAAATCAAATCTACCGCCGAGGCGCGGAGAACGCGGAGGAAAAACAAAAAGCAGTACATTCTTTGTTGTTCGTTCTTCTTCGCGTCTTCCGGCTCTTCCTCACCTTCGCGCGGGAACAAAGGCATCGCGGCTGCAAGCCGCTCCCACGGAACATCCGCATCCGATCCGGGGCTTTCGCGCCTTCCTTCGCGGCTTCGCGCCTTCGCGTGGGAGAAGATCAATGCGCACCTTCGAAGACCAAGCATCTCGGCCTGAGGCATTCCCACGGCAACACTGCCTGGAAAAAATGCTTTCTTCGCATCTTCCAGCTCTTCCTCACCTTCGCGCGGGAACAAAGGCATCGCGGCTGCAAGCCGCTCCCACAGAACATCCGCATTTGATCCGGGGCTTTCGCGCCTTCCTTCGCGGCTTCGCGGCCTTACCGGACATAGCAAGCTCCCCCCTATCCATCTCCAAACAGCCGCCCCTTTCCCCTTGCCCTCGCTTCCCCGAATTGCTAAGCTGTCGCAATCATTATGTGCATTTTCGTCAATTTGGTTCGCACAGTCCTTGCTGCACTGACCGTTAGTCGTGTATAAACTTCAGACCCAAGTGAAGAAGCGCACCACATCGCTTCTTTCATCATGCCCGGCCAGACCGGGATTTTCAGGGCTCGATCCGGCGGCTCCGCTGTGCCGCCGCGACCTATATCGGAAAGTTTGGAATGAATAAGATCAAAAAGATCTTGATCCGGGGTGGAATCGCACTGGGGGCCGTCATTGCGTTTCTCGCAATCCTGGTCCTGATCGTTTCCCGGGTCTGGGACGTCGATTCCATCGCCCGCAATGCCGCGGCCAATCTTGAATCCCACTACCATCTCCATACCCGGGACGCAAAACTGTCCTTCCTCCCCTCCCCCCGGGTCAGTTTCTACGGAGTCGTCCTGAGCGCGGCGGACAGCATGAACGTTTCGGCCGACTCAGTCGTCGTCTACCCGAACCTGTCGCACCTGCTTTTTTCGGGCAAGTTTACGCCGGCTAAAATCGAAGTCGCCGTCCCGAGAGTCAGGATGAAGCTGCCCCAGCCCACTGCGGCCGCGAACCCGGCCCAGCAGGAAACGCCCGAAAAGAACCTTCCCTCTCAGCTTGCGCGCTACAGGGAAAAGCTTGCCCAGCTTCACGCCCTCGCCTTTGCCACCATGCCCGACGTGGCGGTCAGCATCGACGACGGCATTCTCGAATTCTACTCCGGCCAGGAGCGCGCGTTCTGGTTCCACGAGGTCGACGTCCGAGCCTCGGTCCATGCCAACAGGCTCGATGTCGAACTGACCGGCGGAAAATCCGACCTCTGGGACGCAGTCACTTTCAACGGCTGGGTTTATCCCAGGGAATGGAAAAGCTCGGGAGAACTAAACCTGACGCGGGGAGCCCCCAAAGACCTTCTCGGCCTGTATCTTCCCGGCTCGGCAGGACGGTTGAGCACCTCGGAACTCGACCTGACGCTGTCCTTTTCCTGCGACGGCCCGTCGAATGCCAAAGCGGACTTTTCGGCCTCCATTCCGGAAATCACGCTCCAGGACGGAGACGACAAGGTCACCATTCAAAACAGCTCTGCCTCCGGCACCCTGTTCGTCGACAACACCCGCTTCGAATGCTCCATCGGCAGCCTGCGGTTCGATTATCCGCGGGTTGCCTTCAATGGGAAATTCGTCAAAAACTATGCCGACCAGACCGTCTCCCTCACTGTGGAAGGCCGCGACATGGACGTCGCGGCAGTGCGCAAGGCCACCCTCATCGCGGTCGGGCAGAACCGGCCGATGCAGCGCACTTTCGGCATAGTCCGCGGCGGCGACATCCCTTACGTCATCTTTGAAAGCCGCGCCAAAAAAGCCTCCGACCTCGGGGAACTCGATAATTTCACCCTCCGCGCGAGGCTCGAAAACGGCCTTATCTTCCCTCCCAAGGCCGAACTGCTCGTCATGAACGTCAAGGCCGACGCGCGCGTCGTAAACGGCATACTCGAAGGCGACAACATTTTCGGCAACTCTGCCGGGACCTACACCCGGAACGGGAATCTCAGGATCGGACTCAGGAAGGAGGACGGCACCTTCCATCTCGATCTGCCCGTCGACGCCGACCTTTCCGAACTCCCGCCTATCCTCAACCGGCTGGTCAAGAACGACGTTTTCAAACAGGAACTGGCCCAGATGAAACAGGTCCAGGGAAGAGCCATCGGACGGATGATCCTCGGCGAAGACCTGGACAACGTCAACGTGCACGTCCAAACGGAGGCCTTCCGGCTTTCCGCACAATACGACCGCTTTGCCGACCCGGTCGAACTGGACGGTGCATCCTTCTCACTCAACGGCCCGAAACTGGCCGTCGGGAAGGTAAACGGAAAAACCGGGAAAAGCAGGCTCAACCAGTTCGACCTCTCCTTCGACTGGACAACGGGCAAAAATCTCGACTTCTCGTCTCAGACAGCCAGCATCGTATCCTTCGACCTGATAAATCCGCTGATCGAACGCCAGGAGAACTGGAAAAAGGCCCTGAGCGGCGATGTTCCGATCAAGGGACTGCTCCACCTCGCCTCGATCTCGTTCAAGGGAAACCTCTCCGAGAACGCCAAATGGGTGTTCAAAGCCGAAGGCGAGGCCGACGACGTCGCCTTCAATACGAAGTTTTTCTCCGGCTCCATGCACCTGAAATCCGGCGGCTTCGAAGTGACCAGGGACACGCTCAGGCTGAAGCAGCTGAGCACGGCCCTGAGCGAGTCGTCGCTCCTGGTTTCGGGTTCCGTGAACGGCTGGTTCGACAACCTACGCTCCGCCGATCTCACTCTCAGCGGCCACCTGGGGCCGGAAGGCAACAAGAACATAGCCGCCATTACGGGCATCCCGGCCGCTTTCCGGGCCATTCCCAATCTCAACCTCGGCCAGTCCCGCCTGGTCTGGGAAAAAGAGGCGAAAACGGCCTTCAACGGGCAGATGCAGCTCTCGTCGGGCCCCCATATCACTCTTAACCTGACCCACACGCCAAAAGAACTCTCGGTCGAAGAACTGAGCATCCGGGATGAAGATTCAGACGCCACGATTTCCTTCACGCACGGAGACAGGAAATTCCAGGTCGAGTTTTCCGGCGCTCTCAGCAACAAAACCGCCGACAGGCTCCTTACCGAGAACAAGTTCCTCACCGGCCCGATGGAGGGGAAGTTCAGCGCCGTCGTCGACCTGGACAACCCGCGCAAATCGACAGCCCAAGGCCAGCTGCGCATCTCCGGATTTCAACTCCCCGCAAACCTGCGGGTCCCCGCCCTGATCGAAGACGCCACGCTCGACGCGGACGGCAACAGGATCAACGTTCGGTCGTCCCGTATCAGTTGGGACGGGAGCAGCCTCAGCCTCGGCGGAATCATAACGGTCGATGAAAACGCATACATCGTGGACATGAACGCCGCGGCCGAAACGCTGAACATGGAAAGCATCCTGAACGCGAAGAAGGAAGAACAGCCCGGCTCGGCCGATTCCGGGGATAAACCCGCCGGCGAAAATCCGAAAAAAGCGTGGGATGCACCCGTGCGGGGCCGCATCCAGGTCAAAAGCGACCATCTCATATACGAAAAACTCACATGGAGCCCGGCGAGCGCCACCGTTGTCTTCAGCCCCGGCACTTTCGACATCACCGTCGACCATGCAAATCTCTGCGGGATTGCCACCCCCGGCACGGCTTCCATCACGCCCGGAAGCGTAAAGATGGCGATGAACCTCGAAGCAAGAAACGCCGACCTTGAACCCGCCGTGGTGTGCTTTTTCGACAAGCAGCACCTCGCCACGGGCAAATTCGACCTCCAGGGCAAAATCTCCGGGGGCAACGGCAACGGAAGCCGCAAGTTTGCCGACACCATCCAGGGCGAACTCAATTTCAAGGCCAGGGACGGGCGCATCTACCGGTTCGAATCCTTCGCCAAGATCATCTCGCTTCTCAGCATAACCGAAATCTACCGCGGCCAGCTCCCGGACCTGTTCTCCGAAGGCTGCGCTTTCGACACCATCCAGGCAAAAGCCAAGATCAAGGAAGGACAGCTCGTCCTCACAGATTCCGTCATGGACGGCCCAAGCGTCAAGATGGTCTTCCGCGGCGATGTCGACTTGTCCCAAAAGAAGGTGGACATCACGGCGCTCGTCACGCCCATCCGTACCGTCGACAGGATACTCGGAGTTGTGCCGGTTTTCGGCAAGCTCCTGGACGGGGCCTTCATATCCGTACCCGTGAGAATTGTCGGCGACCTGAACGACCCGGAAGTCATTCCGATGTCCCCCACCGCTGTAGGCGAAGAATTGCTCGGGTTCATGAAACGGACGTTCAAACTCCCCTTCACCCTCCTCCAGCCGCTTGCCAACGGGGCGAGCAAGGCCGCCAAATCGCTGGAATCCAAAGAACCGGCCAGGGAAGCCCCGCAGGATGAAGCCCCTCCGCGATGATCAAATGTCGTTAGGGATAACAATCGTGGCTGAAAGCCGCTTATACTGTTGAAAAAGCCCCCCAATCCGTCGCCCCGACGAACCCCGGATCGGGTCCGGGGCAGGCACCGGGGTCCAGAAGTGCTTGAAAACATTGGATTCCGGCTTCCGCCGGAATGACGATCACGATGATTTTAGCGTTTGTCATCAATCTGCGCGGCTGAAAGCCCGCTCCCACAGGACAATGAATCGGCCTGCCCGCCGTGGTTTTGTGGGAGAGGCTTCAGCCTCGATGCGTTTACAAAACCGCCCTCACAAGGGATCCGGCAGGCTATGACCTCATGACGGCTCTTTCCTTCCCTCCTTTTACATATGCCGGTTGCATCGAATCGGGTTATCATTAAACTGAACTGCACACTCGGATATCGACTTTTTCTGCAATCCCACCTTCTGTGCGCGGGGGTACCCGCGCCTGTACGCACCCGGAGGGCGCCGCGGGAAGAATGGAAAAGAGCTCCTTTCGAATAAAAGGGATGTGCTGCGGGGAGGAAATCGATCTGCTCAGGACCGAGGTCTCACGGCTCCTGGGCGCTGACACCGCGCTGTCCTTCGATCTCCTGGAAAGCAAAATGACCGTCGGGCGAAAGCTGGACGGGAACGCCATCGAGCGGGTACGGGCCGCCGTGGCCTCAACGGGCATGGAAGCCGAACCCTGGGACGATACGTGCCCGACCGGCGCGTGCGCAACCGATTCCGGCGACCGGGACCGCAGAAAAAGGCTTCTGGCCTGCGCCGCCGGCGGCATCCTCATGTTCTCCGGCCTTGCCGCGGAAGCCGTCTATCGCGGCAGCCTGCTTGCAGCCCTCGCCGGAGGAGGCGAAGCACAGACCCCGTCCGTCGCCGTCCCGATCTATGTAGCGGCCATCATAGCAGGCGGATGGTTCATCTTCCCCAAAGCCCTGATTGCAGCCAGGAAACTCCGGCCCGACATGAACCTGCTCATGACGCTCGCCGTCATCGGGGCGGCCGTTCTCGACGAGTGGCTCGAAGCGGCATCCGTGAGCTTTCTCTTTGCCATGGCGCTCCTTCTCGAATCGTGGAGCGTCGGCCGCGCCAGGAAGGAAATAGCCGCTCTCCTGGACATCAGCCCGCCCATGGCCCGCTTCATCTGTCCTCGTGACGGCGATATAGAGGAAAAACCGGTCGAAGATGTCCCGGTCGGAGCCGTCGTCGTCGTGCGCCCGGGAGAGCGCATCCCCCTCGACGGAATCGTGACCAAAGGCTCCACCACGGTCAACCAGGCTCCGATCACGGGCGAATCCGCAGGAGTTCCCAAAAAGCCGGGGGCCGAGGTCTTCGCGGGCACGATCAACCAGGAAGGGGCGATCGAATTCCGCTCGACCAAATCCGCCTCGGACACCACCCTTTCCCGCATCATCCGCATGGTCGAGGAAGGCCGCTCGCGGCGAACGCCCGTCGAACAGTGGGTGGAAAAATTCGCCCGCATCTATACGCCGCTCATGATCGCCGCAGCCGTAATGATAGCACTCGTCCCGCCCCTGTTCGGCGGCGATGCGACCCGGTGGTTTTACGGCGGACTCGTCGTCCTCGTCATCGCATGCCCGTGCGCGCTGGTCATCTCCACCCCGGTTTCAGTAGTTGCCGGCCTGAGTTCCGCCGCCCGGAACGGAATCCTCATAAAGGGCGGCGCCTACCTGGAGATCCCCGCAAGGCTGAAGGCTGTCGCCTTCGACAAGACGGGCACCCTCACCTTCGGCCGGCCCAACGTGGACAAAGTCGTGCCGGTCGGGGACCACACCGAGGAAGGGCTCCTCGCCAACATCGCGGCACTCGAAACCCACAGCACCCACCCGCTCGCGCGCGCAATCGTGAAGCACGCCCAAACCCGCGGCATCAACCCTCCGGCGGCCGAAAACTTCACCATCCTGCCCGGCGAAGGCGCCTATGGGGCCATAGGGGGCAGAACCTACTGGATCGGCAGCCACCGGATGCTCGAAGCCCGGCAGAACGAAAGCCTGGAGTTCCACGAGGCCGCCCGAAAGCTCGAAAAAGCCGGAAAGTCGCTCGTGATCATGTGGTGCGACGACCACGTCTGCGGCCTGATGAGCGTCGGTGACGAGGTGCGCCCCGAAGCGCGGCTGACGGTCGCTTCGCTCCGGTCCCTCGGAGTGGAAAAAGTCGTCATGATAACCGGCGACAACCAGAAATCCGCCGAACTGATCGCCGCCGCAACCGGCATCGACGACTGCCGCCCGGAACTGCTTCCCGACGACAAAGTCACGCTCGTTACCGAATTGAAGGAAAAATACGGCGCCATCGCCATGGTCGGCGACGGTATTAACGATGCCCCCGCAATGGCCGCCGCAACCGTCGGAATCGCCATGGGAGCCATAGGATCGGACGCCGCAATCGAAACGGCCGACATCGCACTCATGGCCGACGACCTGTCAAAACTCCCCTGGCTCATCCGCCACTCGCGAAAGACGCTCCGTATTATCCGTCAGAACATCGTCTTCGCCCTGGCGGTCAAGTGCGTCTTCCTGGGGCTGACTGCCGCCGGAATCGCCACCCTGTGGGGCGCCATCGCGGCAGACATGGGGGCATCCCTCGCGGTCATCTTCAATGGCCTCAGACTCCTGAAAACGCCGGACACCACAGGCGACACCCGCTACCCCGCATTCTGCCGGTCGGAATCCGCCTGCTCGTCCAGCCCGAGACTCTAAGGCGGAAGCGAAAAAGCAGGCAGCTAACTGCGCGGGGGCGACGGCCCCCCGCCAATGTTGTTGACTTTAGCGAATCCTAATTAGTGCGCATCAGATGCGTCATTCCGGCGCAGGAGACTGTGTCACAATTGATGGCGGCTTTGGAGATTTGGAGATTCCCACTCTCGCAGTCAAA
>JAEZXS010000057.1 GCA_023442755.1 Pseudomonadota bacterium
GCTCCAGGCTTTCGAATTCGCGGTGCAGGCCCATCCGGTCCTGGGACGCCCGACTTTGAACGTCGGGACCATTTCGGGCGGATTGAACGTCAATTCCGTACCCGACAGGGCACAGATCGGAATCGACATCCGCACGATCCCGGGCATGGAACACGGGGAGCTTCTCCAAACCCTTGGCCGTTTGCTGGGCACGGAGGTGGCGCTGCAGCCAACCATCGATTCGGAATGGCTCTATTCCGACCCCGAAAACCCGCAGGTACGGCGCATTTTCGACATTGTAAGCGGGATAACGGGCGAGCAGATCGCACCGCGCTCGGTGGCCTTCTTTACGGATGGCCCAATGCTGGCATCCCTGATCGGCCGCCCCCCGACATTGATTCTCGGCCCCGGCGAACCCCGGCTGGCCCACCAAACGGACGAATTCTGCCTGGTGGAAAAGATCGAGCAGGCAGTGCACATTTATGAAGAAATAATCGGAAGGTGGCAACCGTGACAGAATTGAACAGGCTGAGTGCGGTGGAAGCGGCAAGGCGGATCGCGAACGGCGAAATGAGTTCCGAGGCGCTGGTTTCCGCATGTATCGAGCGGATCAGGGACAGGGAAAATGCGGTCCGGGCCTGGGAATACTTCGAGCCGGAGCCGGCTCTGGCACAGGCCGGAGCGCTGGATAGGAGAGAAGCCAGGGGCTTGCTGCATGGGGTACCGGTCGGCATCAAGGATGTGGTCGATACAGCCGACATGCCCACCGGGTACGGCTCTGCCGTCTACAGGGACTTCCGGCCACCCTGGGATGCGTCCTGCGTGTCCCTCATCCGGGCAAGCGGAGGCGTCGTTCTGGGGAAGACCGTAACGGCGGAACTGGCGACCTTCTCCCCCGGCAAAACGACAAATCCCCATAATCCCGCCCATACGCCCGGGGGGTCTTCAAGCGGGTCGGCGGCGGCCGTGGCCGACTACATGGTCCCGCTTGCAATCGGAACGCAGACCGCCGGTTCGGTCATCCGTCCCGCATCCTACTGCGGGGTGGTCGGCTACAAACCCTCGTACGGCTGGATCAGCCGAGTTGGGGTTAAAATGGTTTCGGACACCCTGGACACCCTCGGCGTTTTTGCCCGGACGGTGGAAGACGCCGCCCTGCTGGGAGCGGTCCTGACCGGAAGGAAGGAACTGCTGGCGGCCCGGCCTTTTCATGCCCCGCCGCGCATCGGCTTCTGCCGTACCTACGAATGGCCGCACGCATCCGACGAAAGCGTATCGGCATTCGAAGGGGCATGGAAGATGCTCGAAGAGGCGGGGGCGGAAACGACCGATATACACCTGCCCGAGACCTTCGCCCCGCTGGCGGCCATGCAGGCGGAAATCATGGCTTACGAAGCAGCCCGGTCGCTGGCTTACGAATACGGCGCCCACCGGGACCGTCTGAGCCCGAAACTCCGGGACCTCATTCGGTCGGGGCAGTCCATTCCCGTGCGCTCGTACGATGCGGCCCTGAAGCACGCTGTCAAATGCCGCAGGCGTTTTCAAAAGCTGTTCAAAGATATAGACATCATCATCACCCCGAGCGTTCCCGGAGAAGCCCCGGAAGGGATGGCATCCACGGGGGACCCGATCTTCAACCGCGTCTGGACGCTTCTCGGCGTACCCTGCGTGAACATCCCTGCTTTTTCCGGCCCCCGGGGGCTTCCGGTCGGCATCCAGGCCGTGGGCAGGTACCGCGACGACCATCGCACCCTCGCCTCGGCCGGCTGGGTGATGCAGATTTTAAAGTCGCAATGAGCCAATTGTTCCATAAACAACCAGACTCTTGGAGCCCCGTGGGAGCGGCTTGATGAAGCAACGTTTGAATACACAATTAATAAATGCGATATAATGCGGCACGGCAGTACCGAACCTGGGGAGAAGAAAAAACGTAAGGAGTTGTCCCATGACCGATCTCAGGGCAAAAGCCTGGCGAGCGATCGTCTTTCTCGCCATTGCGATGGGTTTGCTGCTCTTTATTCCGGCGGGGACCGTCCGGTATTGGCATGCATGGGTGTACCTCACCATTTTCATGGGGGCTTCGGCCCTGACCACGCGCTATCTTCTGGAAAAAGACCCCGAGCTTCTCAAGCGCCGTATGAGCGCAGGACCGACGGCCGAGAAGCGGAAAACACAAAAACTCATAATGTTCTTCCTTTCAGCCGGATTCATCGGTCTGCTGGTCGTGCCGGCTCTCGACCATCGCTTCGCGTGGTCGAGAGTGCCGATCGATATGGTAATCTCGGGCGACATACTGACTGCAGTGGGATTCTATATCGTTTTTCTTGTCTACAGGGAAAACTCGTATACCTCCGCAACCATCGAGATCGCCGAAGATCAGAGGGTGATATCGACCGGGCCGTACGCGACTGTACGCCACCCGATGTACGCCGGCAGCCTGATTTATTCGTTCGGAACCCCTCTCGCCCTCGGTTCCTACCTTGGGCTGCTCGTTCTGGCAGCCATGATGCCCTTTTTTCTGTGGCGGCTCTTCGACGAAGAGCGGTTCCTGAGCAAAAGCCTGCCGGGCTACACGGAATACTGCGAAAAGGTCCGCTGGCGGCTCATACCCCGCATCTTCTGATATTTTTGAAAAGCTGAACTATCCCGGCTGAATGCCGCCCCGACAATAATCCCCCGAAACCCGCTCCAAAGTCATGGCGACCCGGCCCCCGTTATGTTAAAAACTTTTGTCTTCCACTTTTGCGTTCCGGGGAAAAGTCCGTAACATCGAGCAAATCCCTTGAGCATGCCATCAACTTGCGCGCCTGCCATGCAGCGCGACAGGGTCGGTTTTCCTTGAAGGCGGCCCGGTAATATAGAGGAAATCCGAATGGTTCTGTCCGTCGTTCTGACCCTGCTTCCAATCCTGCTGATCATATACCTCATGACCCGCAAGGGCTATGCGGCCGACTCGAGCGGCGCCCTCGGATGGCTGGCGACGTTTTGCATCGCGTATTTCTTTTTCAACACCTCGCTGGAAGTGGGGCTGAAGTCCTCCATAGCGGGTATGATCGCTTCTTTTCCCGTCTCTTTGATGGTCCTTACCTCGATATTCCAGATCAGTTTCATGGAAGCGACCGGCGCGCTCGGAAGAATAGCCGTATTCGTCAAGACGTTTGCGTCCGCGGACAGGACCGTGCAGATAATGCTGATCAACGTCGGCGCCGGCACGCTCCTGGTCGCGGTCGGCGCGACCCCGGTGTCGATTCTGCCTCCGATCCTGGTGGCTCTGGGATACTCTAAATACGTTGCGGTGGCACTTCCGGCCATCGGCTTCGACGCCCTCTGCACGTTCGCCCTCCTGGGCGCACCTCTCGTCGTATATTCCGACCTCACCGCCACGCCTCTTGTCAGGGCGGCTCAGATCTTTTCGGTATTTCTGCCGGTCATATCTACCCTGATCGGCTTCGGCATGCTGTGGATCGCCGGAGGATGGGAGTTCATCAAAAAAGGTTTCAAGCCCTGCGTGATTGCGGGACTGGTTAACGGTGGGACCGCCATTGCCGTCAGCCGCATCCCCTTTATGGCCTCCGGGGTCGTCCTGACGGGAGTTATCGCGGGTTTCGCCACGATGATTGCGATGCTCGTGTACCTGAAGCTGCTTGGAAAACCCGTGATCGATCGATCCGTTCTGACAGAGGAGGACCGGGAGGTCGAAAAACGGATGTCCCTGGCAACGGCCCTCTCTCCGTGGCTCATTTCGATTGTCGCGGCTTTCGCCATCAACTTCTATCCGCCCTGGTTCAAAGCGCTCTACAACGACTTCGCCATGCCCCTGTTCATCATTCCCGGCCAGGCATTGAAGACGAGGATGCTGTGGAATGCCTATACCTGGGTGTTCATCAGCACCATCCTGGCGGCCCTGTTTATCAGGCCGGATCGAAAAGCCGTACAGGTGTCGGTTGCCAAGTGGCTAAAAAGAGCGCCCCGGCCGACGTTTTCCGCCGCCATCTTTTTCGGGATCGCCTTTTTGATGAACCACTCGGGCATGCAGAACGCCGGACCCGCCTGGAAGCTGCTCGATCCCGCATCGAACATGATATCGGTCCTCTCCGAGGCATCGGCCGCGTCTTTCGGCGGATTTTACGCCTTTGTCAGCGGGTATCTTGGGCTTTTCGGAGGATTTTTGAGCGGCAGCGAAGCCTCGACTATCGCCATGTTCACCAAGTATCACCTGCTCACCTCAAAACTCCTGAACGTGGATGCCCTGATAGTGACTGCAGTCACGGCGATAGGCGGGGGGCTCGCCAGCGTCATCTCTCCGGCGAAACTCCAGAATGCCGCAGCCACCATCGACGCCCTTGGAATCGAAAGCCAGGTCATTAAGGCCGCCTTCAAGGTCGCCGCCTTGATCACCCTCGTCGCATCGATAATGGCGCTATTTCTGGCTTGAGCCAAACACGGGCTTTCGTATTTTTCAGCATCGATATCGGAAGGTTGGAGCAGGCCCAGGAC
>JAEZXS010000070.1 GCA_023442755.1 Pseudomonadota bacterium
TCCATGTTCTGAAAGGAAACGGCACTTCCTCGGTTTCCACGTGCGTGCTGTAGTTGCGCAACGGCCCGAAATTGCTTTCGAAGGTCATCTTCTCGTAAGCACTCAGCGCGGAGCCTGAACTTTCGTATATTTTGGTCCCGTTCGCATCGGTTACGGCGAGACGGGACTTGAGGCCGGATTGACCGGCAAGCGTTACATAGATCGTAAGTTCGAGAACCAAAAGCAGAATGGTGCTGACAAGCAAAACGATTTTCGGGTGCTTTCCGCCTTCAAAAAGCCCGGAAAGGTGCGGATTGTGCGACATAACATTTTCCAATTGCTGTTTTCAGGGCCGGAGCCTTGCAGCTCCGATAAATAATTCGGACCCAACTATATTATTCTTGAATGCGAAAGGCTAACATCCGCATCAGGGCGAGTCAAGCAAAAGACCGAATGAGCGGGGATGCGAAAAAGAGATGCCCCGCAGGGCAAGGACCCTGCGGGGCATCTCTTTTATCGTTTGCTGATGAATCTAGCGGCTGTTCAACTCCCTTTCCCGCGGGAAAAGAGGCAGGTAGCGGTATGAAAGGGATATGATAAGCGTGCAGTAAGCGAGCATGGCGAAAATGGGCGCCCACTCATAGACGGTCGGAGTGTAGATCTTCCAGCTGTCGAAGGGCATGACCGGGGCGGCAATTGCCTGAATGGTCATTACGAACCGGTTGATGCTTACTCCAATGATGTCGAGCAAGAAAGCGCCGAAGAGCAGGAAATTGCTCTTCCTGGTAGTGGGTGAGAGCAGCAGCAGGGCCGGAAGAACTCCGCAGATTCCTATCTCGGCTATGAGCAGCCACAACCCGTAGGGTCCCCAGTAATAGTCGCCGAGCGAAAAACCGAATTTCGGGGACAGACCGAAAGCCCAGTTTGCGGTGTCCGCTATTTTGAGCACCATGTAAACACCAAGGAGCCCACCTTCGATTTTTCCGATCAGTTCGTAGACGCTCCGGTCGACCAGCTTCTTTCCGGTAATCTTCTCGATCGATCTGCATACGAGCGCAGTGAAAGCGGGGCCGGATGCAATCGCGGAAAGAATGAAAAGGAAGAAAGTCCACGGCCAGATGAAAAGGCCGGTCCGGTAAGCAAAGGGCCTCGCGAACAGAACGCCGGCGACGCCGCCGAGCGATCCCTGGTGGAAAAAGCTGAGGAACGTGCCGGTAAGGGCGAAAATAGCCATGATGTCGTGCAGGCTGTGCCCGAGGAGGTTCAGAGGCTTGACCTCGGCGATCTTCCTGTTTTCGAGGATGATCGGAACGTATTCGATCACCAGCACGATAGCATAGCAGGTGATGCAAAAGATAACTTCCGTCAGCATGGAGTGTACATTGGCGTGCCAGTAGCCGAACCAGCCGCGCAGCGGCTGTCCGATTTCAAGCAGAAGGACCGCCAGTGCCCCGGTATAGCAGACGAACCCGACTATGACCGCAAGATTGATAATCTTCTTCAATTCTTTCAGCGCAGGGAAGAAGCGTGAGAGTCCGTAATAGAGGAAACCGGAGAAGAACGCTCCGGCGCCGAGGGCGATAATTGCCAGGTCGGCTGTGATATAGGCCCCGAAGCCGAAGTAATCATTCAGACCGGTAACGTTCAGGGCTTTCAGGAGCACTACCGATCCGGCCCACACGCCCCAGCCGATTACGCCAAGCAGAATCAGTATCCAGAGCGCAAAAACAGGAAGCGGGCAGCGCTTCAACCCATCTGGAATCAATGCTCTATCCATTCTCGACCCCTCGTAAACAAGGAAAGCAAATTCGGCTCACCTGATATTTAAATGTCTATTTCACAGAGTTGTCTGCGAGTTTCTTGATCCAGTCGTGCTTCGTCATGTAGTAAACCTTCGGCTCGGTCTGGAGCTTCTCGAGGATGCGGAAGGCTCGCGGGTCCTTTTTCAGTTTGGCGACCTCGCTGCTCTCATCCTGGAGATTACCGAAGGATATCGCCCTGGTCGGGCATGCATCCGCGCAGGCCGGAGTGTATACGACCTTGTTCGGGTCCGTGCCGTCCACGTAGGCTTTGGCGCGCGCCTGAAGCATCCGCTGGTGGCAGAAGGTGCATTTCTCGACGACGCCGCGCATCCGCGTGCTGACCTGAGGGCTCAGCATGGATTCCATCGGTTGGGGCCACTTGGGGTCCCACCAGTTGAAATCCCTCGCATGATAGGGACACGCCACGATGCAGTACCTGCACCCGATGCAGCGGGGATAGATGTGCGTAACGATCCCATTGTTCTCGTCGCGCGTCGTCGCGTTTACCGGGCAGACGAAGGTGCAGGGCGAATGGTGGGCCGAATCGCAGTGCATGCATGGACGAGGCAGGTATGCAAACCGGTAGTCCGGGTATTGCTTGCCGTTGTTGAGCTGATAGATTTCCATCCAGGTGATCGAGCGGAGCTTTTCCGATTCGTCCTGCCTGAATGAAATATTGTTTTCGGCCTGGCATGCCACGCTGCAGGCTCCACAGCCCGTGCATTTATCCAGATCTATAACCATTCCATAACGAACACCGCTTTGCGCATGTCCTTTTTCGCTCACAGATTACCCCCTTACACGCGATGCAGTTGAGCGCGAGTTGCCCAGACCGTTCCCATTCCGCTCACCGGGTCCAGTTGGACCTCCATCAGACTGTTCGCATTCACGCCCTTGCCCTTGATATACTCGTCATAGGCTTTGTGGCCGAGACCTCTCGGCATGTAAACGACTCCGGGCCGTGCGGTCGGACTGACGTTGACCAGTACGGAGGCTTCCCCCTGGGTCGTTTTCAGAGAAACCCGGTCTCCACTGGCAATTCCGAGCGACTGTGCCGTCTGCGGATGGATATCCACAAAGACATCGTTTTGCTTGAGCATGGAGTCAGGAATCAGCTTATTCATGAAAGGCGTATTTGCCATGCACCCGTTGGAGAGAAACGCCACGGGATAGCTTACCATGAGCAGCGGGAGTTCGCTCTCGTTGCCCGACGGCTTGAGCGGGGCGAAGTGCGGCAGATAAACCGCATCTTCCGCCGATGCGTTTGCCGGGATCGCCTGGAAAGCCAGTTCGAACTTGCCCGAAGCGGTTTTGAACTCCGGCAGAGCCGCCGGCGCATCGTACCAGCTGTTTCCAGAGGTGAGCTTCTTCCAGAGGTCCTTGGCGTCCTTGAAGTTTGTCTGCACGGCGTCTCCGGCGCGCAGCTTCGAGAGCGCCACCCCTGGCTTGTCGGCAATGGCGCCGGCCTGGGCAAGTCCTTCGATCCGGAATTTGAGATAGTCTTCGTAGGTCTTCCAGGGAAAGGCCGAGACCACGCCGCCGCCGAGCCCGGCCGCAAGTCCGATCACCACGTCGCCGGTATGCTTCGTGGTGGCCAGCGGCTTGAGAATCGGGGCGGAAACGGCGTAGTAGGCGAACGCAGCGCCCGGAATGCCCTTCACATCGTCGAAGCGCTCCAGCGCCGTGTGGTTCGGCAAAATCAGATCGGCCAGCGATGCGGTCTCATCCATGTACGAAGAGAAGGAGACAACGGTTCCGACCTTCTCCACAGCGGCATGGAAAAGTTTACTCTCCGAGAGGTTGTAGGCGGGATTGGCCTCGTGGACCAGCAACATTTGCACGGGGTATTTGGGCCCCGAAACGATGCTGTCGAGGAAGCCGTACAACCCGTTGCGCGGAGCGGGATAGGCCGCCTTGGCGAGGTCGAGGCGCTGTTGCTGTCCGCCTCTTTCCGCTACGGCGTCCTTCTGGACGGCCGGCAGAGGAGAGAGCGGAACCTGGGGCGCCAAGGTGATGAGGCCGCCGGCGGTCAGGTTGCCCTTGATCGCATTCAGGGCCAGGAAAGCCAGATCGTGGTAGGTGCTGTTGGGAATGTCGGGCTGGCCCATGCTCCAAAGTGCAACGGCCTTTTTCTTCCCGGCGAATTCCTTGGCGATCTCGCGGATTTTTCCGGCGTCGAGCCCGATCTTTTTGCCGACTTCTTCAGGAGAATAGGCGCTGGAAGAAACCAGGCTTTTGAATCCCTGGCGCTTCTTGCCCGTGCTGTCGGTCCAGTCTTCGAACCCGAATACGCTTTCCTTGACGAAATCGGTATCGTAGTTGCCGCCCGTCACCATCAGATGAGCTATTCCCATGGCAAGAGCCGCTTCGCTGCCAGGAGCAACCGGCACCCACTGATCAGCTTTGGATGCCGTCATCGAGCATCGGGATTCGACCTGGACGAGCTTGACCGATTTGTTCCCGCTCCAGTTCCGAAGCGCGGCGAACGCGCGACTCGGGGCAGCGCATCCGTCAAACAGGTTGGCGCCGAAGCTGATAACGTACTCCGCATCCTCGAGAGCGAAGGTGAAGGGTGAATCGGCTCCAGTCGTGAGAAACGCCGCCACTCTGAGGCTGTCGGCCTGGGAAGGCATCTTGAAGAAGTTGGGGGAGCCATAGGCGCTGAAAAACTGCAGCCAGAGATCATCCATGCTGGACTTTCTGGCTGAGGTGATGCACGCCACGGTGTGGGATTTGCCTTCACTCCTCAACGCCGAGAGCTTCTTGACAAGTTCGGCCTGAGCCTCCTCCCAGCTGATCGGCTGGAAACCGGTAACATCTCCGCGCTTCTTGGTCTGCTTCATGGGCTGCGCAACCCGGTACGGGGCATACAGGTACTGGAGTCCCGAAGCTCCCAGGGGGCAGATCCCGCCCTCGTTAACGGGGTTCGCCGGGTTTCCTTCCAGCAGGATTGCGCGATTGCCGTTTACCAGTCTTGCCTGAACGCCACAGCCGCCCTCGCAAAATGTGCAGATCGTGGGCGCCTTGGTGATCTCCCCACGTTCGGGGGAAGGACGCCATGACCAGTTCTGCGACCATTTGGCTGAGTCATCGGCCAACTTCCATGGCAATGGCGAGAGCAATGAGCCACCCACCGCTCCAGCAGCAAATTGTAAGAAAGCTCTCCGACCAAATTTCATTCCATCTACCCTCTCATCAAAGCCAGTTATTATGATCCAGCGTCATATACGGCCAGGTAAAGCAAACGTCAGGTTACTTATGGCATATCTCGCAATTGTTCGAGGCGCCCTTTTCAGCATGACATTTCTCACATTCAGTCATCGACATTGTGGAAATGCTGTAGCCGGTGATCCTGTTTTCCCTGAAGAGGGGGACCTTTTCTTCCTTGCTTACATCCCGGTGGCAGGTGACGCACTCGAGCCCCTGTCCCTTATGTGGTGCATGGGAGAAATAGACGTTGTCCGGCTGCCATGCATAGACCTTCCAGGGCACTTCCTTGTCTTTCGCCACGTATTCCTCTACGAGGATGCGTTCGGATTCGGTATCGCCCTGTGCGGTTTCATGGCATTCCTTGCATTTGTCGATCTTGGGAATTCCGGAGTAGGAGCCGTCCTTTCGGAACGAATGGCAGGATTCACAGTCGTTATCCTGGTGGGCGACATGGCTGAAGTTGATGGGCTGCGCTTTTTCGGAAAAAAGCACATTCGGAAAGACGATCCACCCGACAGCCAGGGCAGCAATAAAGCCCAGCAGAAAGAAAACCATTCCCAGTGCCTTGCTCCCGGAAGCGCTATTCTTTTGTTCTTTCATAGGACAGCCTCGGTAATCCCTTTTGTAGTTGTATAATTTTTTTATTATGTGAAGTTGTGCTCATTATGCAAATTTGAACAGGTCAGGGGTGCAATAAAATGAAACATTGCACTAAATTGCCCAAACGTTATTTTCTGCAAAAGGTGCGACCACTTAATCGTTTATGCCTGTTCTTGTCAAGTGAAAAACACACGGAGACATACGGAATGGTTTGCGGAAAATACGCACTTCCGCGTAGGGTAAAAAA
>JAEZXS010000361.1 GCA_023442755.1 Pseudomonadota bacterium
CCTGGCTGAGGGTAAGATAAGACAGGCCCACCAACATGGAGGCCTGCTGGGAAATCTCCCCGAATGCCCGGTACTGTTCGGGTATATCCTCCGCGGTGATGAGCCGGGAACCGACATCCGCGCTCAATTTCTTTCCGATCAGTTCGGCTCTTTCGTTGTATGCTTCAACGGCTTTGCTGAAATCGTTTTCCGCGGCGCGTATGTCTTTCATCAACTGGGCCATCCGCGTGAAACGCTCCCGGTAGTTCGCCAGGATGGATTTGATCGATTTGAGGTTTTCACTCCCGATATTGGAAGCCTTTTCAAGAGACGCGATTTCTTCGTCGGTCTCTTTCAGGTAACGCATAACGGCATCGAAGGATGTATCCTCGAGAGTTTGGATGAAGTTTCTCTCTTCGACGATCGCATTGAGAAAAGTCTCGCCGACCCTGCCCAGCTTCGAAGCGGTTCTCATGGATTCGGCCATCCTGGAGTTGATATAACCCCCGATAGCGAATTGCAGACCTATCATCACTACTGCCAACCCGATGAGAACTATCAGTTTGGATGAGATCTTCACCGTTGCCATCCTCATGCGTGAAATCGAATCAAAGTGCCGATTACTTCTGCACCAGCTTGTTGAGGTCTTCCAACGTGGCGTTCTCGTCATACACCCCGGCCGCAACCATCAGGGATGTGCCCGGAACCGGCAGGACGTAGGTGCATTTTCGAGCCGGGGTCTGTTCTCCCGGCCTTGGCCACCAGTACTCCACCCAGCCGCCGCCGTCTTCCTGCGCCTTCCGGCAGAACTGGAGGAAGAAATAATTTCCCTTCACGTCTCTCAGGCTGATCATGTTGCGACTCACCTGCCTTGGGTTCATCGGGTGCGCCACCACCGTGACCGTATCCATGTCGACGATAAAGACGTACGCATCCTTGAAGACCCAGCGGCTCTGCGACCGCTTGAACTCTTCGATCCCCGAACTCCCGCCGGCCAGGAGATTCTGTGCCTCCTTCACCTTCTCGACGACCTCCCGGGGCGTTGCCGACTCGGCGGCCGGCGCCGGTTTTCCCATCGCGAAAAGCAGGAACAGAAGAGTCAAAATAGCAGCAAACGCCTTCATACGACACTCCTTTATACCGGCTGCTCATCTGTGGCCGAGGTCGCATTGAAACGCGATACCTCCTCCTGGAGTTCCCCTGCCGCCCTGGTCAGCTGCCGGGCTACGCTGCTGAAATCCCGAATCACTTCGCGGGTCTGTTCGGCCCCTTCGCTCAGCTGGCGAATGGCATTGCTGATTTCGTCCGCGCCGGTGCTCTGGGCATCCATTGCACTGCCGACTTCCTCGAATCGAGGCATCAGCTCGTTCAAATGCTCTATCATCGAACTGACCAGTTCGGAGCTGATCGTCTCCACCTCCCGGACCGATTCCTGCACCTGCCGGACGAAACCGTCCATCTCGGCAAGTCCCGCCGAAACAGTCGCCTCCATTGTCCTGACCTGGCGTTCGATATCGAGCGTGGCAACGGCGGTCTGGTCCGACAACCTTTGGATTTCACGGGCGACCACGGAAAAACCGAGCCCGTATTTGCCGGCCTTTTCAGCCTCGATGGTAGCGTTTAGCGAAAGGAGGTTTGTCTGGTCCGCAACCTTCGTCATGGTGGTTATGACCGAGCCGATGTTTCCCGTGGTCAGGTTGATTCCGTCAAGCTGCGATCCGATGGACGAGGTGGCCCTCGTCAGCTCGTCCATGGTGGCTTTCATTTTTGCCAGCCTGTTCTGCCCCTCCTGCGCGAGCGAGAGCGTCTCGGCAGCCACCGCCATCACCTGTTTCGTCGACTCGAGCAGGAGTCGGCAGCTGCTGGATATTTCCTTTGCCGTAACATTTACCTGGTTGGTGGAAGCAGCCTGCTGGGCCGACGTTGCTTCCAGCTGCCTCGAGGATGCCGAGATTTCCGTGGAGGAAGCGATTACCTGGATGCCCGATTTCTGGACCTGGAGCACCAACGCATGAAGGGAATCGGTCATGTGCACGAACACGGAAGCCAGTTGGCGAATTTCGTCTCTGAACCGGGGCAGTTCCGCCGCATCGGCTTCGGCGACCGCGCCCTCCACCCCCAACCGTTTGATCTGGGCCCTGGCGCCGTCGATATTCCCGACAGAAATTTCCCCGGCAATGCTCATTACATCGGCAAGCGGTTTCGTGATCCCCCGTGAAATCATGAAGGCAAAGATCAGCGCCAGACCGATGCAGAACAATATCAGGCCCAGCGCGGCATACATTCTGATCTGGTGGCGCTCGATGCGGTCGGAGAGCAGCCGGTCGAGCTGGTCCAACGCCTCGTTTTTGAATTTTCCTATGGAATCGGCTGTAGAGGAACCGGCGGGAAGAAAGTCCTGCACTCCACTGCTGCTGCCTAGCTTGTTCAGAGCGAGCGCCGACTGGAGCAGGGAGCGCGTGGAGTCGAAGCTTTTCTGGAAAAGCGGCACCGTTACTTCGATGGTAGACAGGTCTCCCCGCGCCTGCTTGTCATGACGGACCACGGTTGCGAGAGATTTTTGCATCTGCTGCAGGCTGCCGGCCTCTATTGCCGATACCAGCAGCTCGAGCCTGGAAAACTCCTGCCAAAGCGCCTGCCCGCTGTAAATTATCTGCTGCCCCAGAAGCCTCAGCTCGCCAAGCTGGTCAAGAACCCGGGGAATTTCGACAACGGTTATCTCGGCAAGGTAATAGGAGGAAAGCTCGGAATCGAGGACCAGGCCGGACGCGTCGCCAACCCGAGCTATGAGGCTTCGGATCGCTGCGACCAGGTTGGAGTATTCGAGCGTGCTCAACTCCGGTATCGAATCCCTTTCCTCCTTGGACAGCTTGCCCCACGACTCCTTGAGCTTTACCGGCTGTGCACCGTCCATTCCCGCCTGTTTGAGGCTCTGGTCGTCGATTCCGAGCCGACTGCCAAACCGAGCCGAAAGGGACAGGAGCCTGGCAAAAGATCCGTCTATCTCCTTTTCGATTTCTTTCAGCCGGGCATCGACATCGCTTCCGCCCCGGGCCTGCACAAAAACGAGGACCCGGTGCTGGGGAACGAGCTGCATCAGGTCTTCCAAAGGCCGCAGAACACTCAGCCCCCGGCTTTCCAGTTCCGTAGAGCGAATCCCGGCTAGTATCCCGGAGACTGTGAAGTAGAGAAGTACGGCAAGCGGCAGGATGTAGATCAGGCCGTTGAGGAGGAGCTTCTGACTGATGCTGAGGTTTTTCAAAACTGTTCGCATTTCCATCCCCCGCGGAATCTGCAGCCCACCAAGGGCAGGAGCAGGAGATCCCGGCGAAAAAGCTTCGAAATCGGTTACACTGCAGCTCCTACTGGGTTCAAGAACTTTTGGAGCAAACCTGGGCTCTGTTAAAGATTGATCATTATGCACCAGGAAAACTCACATCCACAAACAGAAAATCATTCCCTCGCCCCGCGGGCTCTGCCCGGATTGTTCCGGATGGGACGGTTTTGACGGGAGAGGCTTCCGCCTCGCGAGTGCAGGTACAACTTGGCCTGCAGGGGAAGGTGTCCTGCGAATCAGCTCAATGCCTGGCGAAAAAACGGTTCCAATTCGGGAGGAACGGCGGTGAAAGCCATTCTGAAGGAAAGAGGCTGCCCGGCATCGAAGCATTCGGTCACCTTTGCATAGAGGTGGCCGGTGACTTCATTCATCTGGCTGTCGAACACCCGGACTTTCAGATTGTCGAATTGGTCCGGCATGACGTTCGAGCAGACTTCGGCCGCGTCCTCGACCATTCTGTCGATCGTCCCATGGTGTGCGTCCCGCCCGGCGTGCTTGTCTTCCAGGATAGTAAACTCGATATGGATGGGATGTTTCAGAACCTTGAGGTCCGACTTCCTGCGCACCGGACGGTAAATGTCGAACTCGCCGCCAATCCCTCCGACTTCGTAGATGCTTATGGGTTCTTTCACGCCCTTGGGCATGACCTGCATCCGGTTGTCGATCCGCAGAACCGGTCCGCACTCCGCGACAGTGCGCTCCGAAACGAGAACCTGGCCGCCGATGGTATAGGATTCTATTCGTGAAGTAAGGTTTACGTTTCGCCCTACCACACCGTACTTCGTCCTTTTATACGATCCGATATTCCCCACGACGACTTCACCCGTGTGGATGCCGATGCCCATGGACACCTTCGGATATCCGGACTCCACCAGCCGTGCATTGACCTCTTCCATGGCCAGCTGCATCTCCATTGCACAGGCGACCGCCCGCCCGGCATCGTTGCTTTTGGACAGTGGAGCCCCGAAAATGACCATTATGCCGTCTCCGATAAATTCGTCGATGGTCCCCTCATGCTTCAGAATGATCTCGGTCATTTTCTCGAAATAGATGTTTATGATCCCGAGGACGCTCTCGGCGGGCAGGTTTTCACTCATCGAGGTAAAGCCCCGCAGGTCGCTCATCATCATCGTGACCTTCCGCTTCTCTCCACCCAGTTCCATTCCGTCAGGGGATTGCAGAATAACCTCTACGACGTCGTCCGAGAGATATCTGCCGAGCATTTTGCGGATGAGCTTGTTGCGCGCCTCGAGCTGCTTCTGGTTTTCAACTAGAGCGCTGTAGGCCTCGTTTCTTTGCAGCAGGTTGATATAACCGCCCGAGTGATAGCGGATCCGCGCGATCACCTCGATTTTGTCGGGAAGCTTGACCATGTAGTCGTTCGCCCCCAGGGCGAAGGCTTCCGCTTTGGTGTGAGGCTCCTCCTTGCTCGAAAGGACGATCAGAGGAACGTCGCGCGTGCTCTGGTTTGCGCGGAAATAGCGCACCAGCACCAGGCCGTCGATTTGCGGCATCAAGAGATCCTGGAGGATTACGGTAGGCTGAACGCTGTTGGCGATTCTTATGGCCTCGGTGGGGTCGGAGCAGTAGTGGAAGTCGATATCCGGCTCCCCTTCGAACATGCGCCCGACGGCCTTCGCCACAATAGGCTGGTCGTCCACGAGCAATACGGTGATGCGATGTTGCGTTAAATTGAAATCAGACACTTGTTCCTCGGTGAAGAGCCGGCGGATTCGCCAGCCTCAACCCGGTCCAGCGGGAAACTGCCTCCGGCGCTTTTCCGTGTGGTCTCCAGAAAGTTTTTAATATCCCCGGCGCTATGATTTTCTTCGAATCTCCGAAGTACTCGCAATCCGGACCTTCCATATTTTTCAGGGGGGGCAGGGAAAGATATACCGCAGTGGATTGCCGGACGCAATATAGAGATGGGATCAATATCCCATCTCCTGAGATTCTCTGTTCGATCAGTTCAGAAAGTAATCGTCTGCCGCCCGGTCGCGCGGGGTACGTGTTGCGGAAGGTGCGGGGCTCCGGCTTCGATGTACCGCCGGGCGCATTCCGCTTTCCGGCATGCGGATAATACCGAAATAATGTTCGTGAAGCGCACTCATCAACTGCGTCATCTCGTCCAGGTCATGGGGCTTCATGATGAAAGAATCCGCCCCAAGCCTGAGCCCGGAATTTCGGTGTTCCTGTTTTGCAGAGGTCGTGAGCATCACGACGGGAATCTTTTGCAGGTAAGGATGACCTTTTATCTCCCGCAGAGTTTCCAGGCCGTCTTTTTGCGGCATTATAAGGTCCAGCAGAATGAGATCGGGGCGCGGGGACAACTCGCGGGCCACGTATTTGCCGACGTGCAACAGGTAGTCCAAGGCCTCCTGCCCGTCCTGCACCCAGCGGAGGTCCACTGTTACCGGACCGGCTTCAAAAGCGCTCTTCACCAGCAGGTAATCGTCTTCGTCATCGTCGGCCATCAGGACGACAAAAAGTGCGTCATTCCCCTTTCGTTCCAGGCGGTCGCCATCAAATGCATCCTTTTCCCGAAGGGCTGTATTTTGCATTTCGTTCTCCTTTCGGACCGGAGCTATCATGTACGAATAATTATCAGCCCATAAGGCTTCCGTAACAATCAGCAACACCGTGTATTTTCGGTCCAGAAATTCCTACCATTCCGGTAGTGATTCGAAGCACCGGGGTTTTCGCGGGATGCCTCGTCCTCGTTTTCGGAGGCGCTATTCGTCATTTTGCGGGCTAACACAGGGAAATATGTAAAGGCTTTTCGGCCCTCTTCCGATTTTCATGTTTGAGGCCTGTCCGGGGAAACCAGGGCATATGGACAGACTAACGGCACTATGCGGCGACATTCTGCGGTAGATCTCAACCGTCAGGACCGAAGGGAAAGGGTCTGCTTAATTGAAAGAAGCATCGCGACAGACGGGTAGTCTCACCAGGGACGAAGGCAAACAGTTCTCGAAATATTCTCCCAAAATTCTGATCGTAGATGACAGCACGACCATCAGAATGGCCCTGCGCAAGGAACTCGAACAGATGGGGGCCACGGTGGACGAGGCGTTTGACGGATGGCACGGTCTCGAGACGGCCATAGCGGGCGACTACGACCTCGTCATCACGGACATTGAAATGCCGCGCATGGACGGGTTCTCGCTTTGCGAGAATCTGAAGAAGCATTGCCGCAGGAAATCCGTTCCCGTAATCATTTTGAGTTCCAAGGACCGGGAAGAAGATATCGAGCGGGGCTTCAAGCTCGGCGTCGATGCGTATGTACCGAAGTCCAAAGCGAAAACCGAATTTCGAGAATGCGTTCTGGAGCTGCTCGAAAAGAATATGCTGCTCAGAGGGCGTACAATTCTTATCGTGGACGACTCTGCCTCGACCCGACACCTCATCGGGAAAGCCCTCGTTGGAGCGGGGTTTCAGGTAGTCACGGCCGAAAACGGCATCAAGGCTCTCCAGCTTCTTGCGCAACAGATTCCGGATCTCATCCTCAGCGATTTGCAGATGCCCGAACTGGACGGTTTCGGGTTTTGCAAAATAGTGCACGCCAGCCGCGAACTTCGCGGAGTTCCTTTCATCATCATGAGTTCTGACGGCGATCGTTCTTCCATGCGCCGTCTTCTGCAGTACGGGGCGTCTGCTTACCTGGTCAAGCCCTTCAACCTGGACCAACTGGTCGTAACCGCCGAACAGTTGCTCTCCAATCATTTCCATCGCATATCCAGGGAAAAAGAACGTCTCGAAGCCGAGCGGCAGATAATCATCGGCAGTATAACCAGCCTCGTCCTGGCGCTTGAAGCACGGGACCAGTATACGCGCGGGCATTCGGAGTCCGTTGCCTCGTTCCTGGTGGATATGGCCAGGGAGATGGCATTTGATGACGAACAGATCGAGAAGGTAAAAATCGCCGGCCAGCTGCACGACCTGGGAAAGATCGGCATCCGGGACGAAATCCTGCTCAAGCCCGGCGAACTCACCCGAGAAGAATGGGAGATCCTGAAGCAGCATCCCACCATCGGCGCCGAAATTCTCTCCCCCATTCCAAGCCTGCACGACGTTATTCCTGCGATAGCCGGACACCATGAACGAGTGGACGGCAAGGGATACCCGGAAGGGCTCAAGGGCAGTCGCATACACATCATGGCCCGCATGACCGCGGTGGCGGATACCTACGACGCTCTCACCAGCGATCGGCCGTACCGGCAGGGATTTTCGCATGACGAGGCCATCACAATCGTTGAGGAGGCCAAAGGAACGCAGCTCTGCCCTGACTGCGTTCAAGCCTTTTTGAACTCCGTGAACAAGAAAATGCAGACATGACACCTAAACGGCATCACGGCAAAAAGCTCCATACGGGGCCGCCTCTAACGCGCCTGGATGAGATGAGGCGCACGGCGAGATTCGCACGCAAATCCGACAGGACGCGGTCGGCGGATTCCCCGCCCGATCCGGAGCTGCTCGCGAAAAACACGGAAGCCCTCTGCGAACTCATTATCGAGGCCCTGCACGAACTCAGGGCGGCAACAACGGAGCCCGTTACCCCGGATCTGCTCAGCAGGAGCATCACCAGGCAAAGCTCGTACCTCGATACGATATGCTCGGTAGCAAGGTCTGCCGGCCCGTTCATCGAACCGGCGGAAGCTCTCCTTGAGAGACTGCGCGGTTTCCAGATCGGCATTCTCAGGGCATTCGAAACGGCGTTCGGACAGGAGTGCGGACCTCGCCCCGAGGAGCTTTGCCGCCTTGCACAAACTGAATGCCGCGTCGAGGAAATTATCGCCCTCAATTCTCAAATTCTCGATCTCGTCAGGGACGTAAGCGGCAAGGCCGGCGAGGAGCGAAGGGAGATTCTCGAGCTGCTGGCCGAAACGGCGAGAAACCTGGTTGAAGTGGAAAGGCTGGTTTCAGTCTCCTATTCCAGCGCCTGCAAAATTCACCAGGGAAACCAAGGCTTCGCGCAAATCGTCGAAAACCACATCCAGGATATTGGCGACGTTCTCCAGGGCGATCACAGCGTCGAAGAACTCAAGGGCCTGATCGTCTCGAAGCTCAGCGCCATCCGGGAAGCATCGCAGAAAAACCTCCAAAACGGCCACCATCGGAAGCTGACCAGCGAGGTCGAAGCCCTCAGGCAACAGCTCAATACGTTGAGAAATCAGATAGCAAGAACACAGAAGAAGGCGGAAAAGCTGGAAAAGGTGAGTCTGCTGGATCCGCTGACCGGCATCGCCAATCGAAGAGGGCTGCAGAAAATCCTCCGCAAAGAATGGGATGAGAGCAAACATTCCGGGGACGTCTTCTCGGTCCTGGTGATCGATATCGACAATTTCAAATTAATAAACGACCGTTTCGGGCACTGGGCCGGTGACAAGTGCCTCCTGGAGCTGGTCAAGAGGGTCAAATTGAGCCTGCGGGGAACGGATTTCCTTTCCCGACTGGGCGGCGATGAATTCGTAACGGTGCTTCCGAACACGGATCAGGCCGGGGCGGCTACGGTTGCGGAAACCCTGCGCCGCAGCATCGTACAGACCCGATTCCTCTACGGTGGGGAACGAGTCCCCCTGACGATCAGCATCGGCCTCAGCACGGTGCAAACATCCGATCAGAACTTCAAAGCGGTTCTGGAACGCGCGGACAATGCGCTCCACAACACGAAGCAAAAGGGGCGAAATTGCGTTTCGATGCTATGACGATACTCCCACTGTCTGGGCCTTCTCATGCGCCGTAGGGCACGGCCAATCAAGGCGGGCCGACGGAAAACCGCTCTGACCCAACCTTCGGCCGGTTCGAGGCATTCGGCCAAAGTCCGCCCACAACGCTGATCCCACATGGACCGGTAACCGTTCCGCTCGGCAGATTGTGATGCCGCCGGCAGACGGGACACGGGAAAACCCCGTGCGGGTGCGGTCCGTCGAGCTGCGGCGACATCGATCCGGGACTGACGATGAGCTTATTTTCGCTCTCATGCAAGCCAGGAACAAGGAGCTGAGATGAAGTACAAGCGATGCTTGGCCGCATTTCTCATAATTTCCGTTTTCCTGATCTGCTGTCACTGCGGTTTTGCGGATGGGCAAAAGCCGAAAGTCCTGGTGGTGATGAGCTACGAGGAGGACAACCCCTGGTGCATCGGCATCAGGGCGGGGATCGACCAGGTACTCTCGAAGTCCAGCCGGCTTACCTACTTCTTCATGAATACCAAACGCGATGACCAAAACGGCCCCCAAAGAGCCGCAGAAGCCGTTAGCCTCTATAACGGCATCAAACCCGACGGGGTCATCTCGGTCGATGACGACGCCCAGTCCATGTTCGTCGTCCCCTACCTTAAAGACAAGGTGAAGACGCCGATAATGTTCACAGGCGTCAACGAGGATGCGGAGGTATACGGCTTTCCGACCACGAACATCTCGGGGACGCTGGAACAGGGGCATGTGCGAGAATCGCTGGCGTTCATCCGGCAACTCATCCCTTCCGTACATAATGTCTGCTTTCTGGTGAAAGAAAGCCCTGCAGGGTCGGCGCTGTTCAAACAGGTCAAATCGGAACGTTCCGATTATCCGGCCGAGGTGGCGGGGATGTACGAGGTAAAAACCGTTTCGGATATGAAGGCATTGAGCGAGCCTCTCGGGCAGAGCTGCCAGGCACTCTATATAGACAGCCTTGAAGGCATCCTCGACGATAACCGGCGCCCCCTCGACAACCGGGAAGTTTTCGGTTTTCTCTTCAAAATCTACCAGGGACCGGTGATCGGGGCGAATCAGTACCATGTCGAGCAGGGAGCAGTGTGTGCAGTGGTCAAAACCGGCCAGGAACAAGGAGAGCTGGCGGCCGAACAACTTTTGAAAGCCCTGAACGGAACTCCGGTAAATCAGATTCCGATCGCGCACAATTACCGCGGAAAACGCATCATCAACGTTGACGTTCTTTCGAAGTTTGGCATCACCCCAGGTCCGAATTCCCTTCAGGGAGCGATGCTCGTCAAGACGAAATAAGACAAAAGAGGACGGGTTGGATGAGGTTCCCGATATCGCGTAGATCACGTATTCGATCCAAGCTCATTGGCTTGCTTCTGCTTGTGAGCGGCACGATCTGCATCCTGGCGGTGATCGTGTACACGGCTTTCTCGCAGATAAGCAGCCTGTCCGCCACTCTTTTCGAAAAACACATTACAGAGATGGCGGAAAGATCGTCTGCGGACCGCAAGCTGGCCGAAATCTTCTCAAACCTCGACCTGGTCAGCCGGACGTTCCATGGGCGGGATGACATTATTGCCGAAGAAGGCGATCCGCTCCCTCTCAGGCTGGATGCGCTTGCGAAAAAGACTGCGAACACCAGGCTCAAGAGCATGCTCGGGCAGCTTTCCTCCAATACCGGTACTTTCCTGACCGCATGCCGTGCGCTGAATGAGCTTATTGCCGAGCGGGCTCGCACTGAAAAAAGGACTCATTCCGACCTGGACGCCTTGGAGCAGTTGATCGGCGCATCACTGGTCGAAGCCATTCAACAGGGAAAAGACTCGTCCCACTTCGACCAGTTGCTCACCCTGGTGACGACCTATCGCGACAGCCTCCTCCGGGTCGACAAGCAGATGATCGCCGGTCCTTCCATAGGCTCCCGGGAAGCGATAAATGCGTGGCTGCTGCCGGTGTTGAGCGATCTGGACGACCTCGCCCTCCGGCTGGAAACACTGACGGCATCCAGCGATGAGACGGCTTCTCATGGCCGGACGATTTCCGAAGATGTGCAGTTCTATCGGGACGTCGTTACAAGAATTTCGTATGCCTTTGCCGAAATCGAAGCCAATCTCGACAGCCTCAATAGAAACAGGCTTGAACTGCTGAATCTGACCCAGAGCGAGGCCATACACTCCAGGGCCGAATCCCGGATCGTAGTGGACGACATCGAACATCATGTCCAAAACACTCAATTCACTGTACTCGCAATAGTCTGCTTCTTCCTGGTCCTGGTCACAGGCATGGTGGCCCGCATCGTCAGGAAAAACATAGAGTCGCCGTTGAAAGTCATCCTCACGAGGATAGATAATATCAAAAGGGGTGAATCCCCCGACACCATTCCCTATTCGGAAATGGAAGGGTGGCGGGAAATCGAAACGGCATTGCACGGGATGTGGTCTGAACTCGATCAAAAGACTTCGGAACTGCGCGACAGGGAGGCTGCCGCAACCATACTGGCGGAAAGGGCACAGGCGGCCAGTCGCGCAAAGAGCCAGTTTCTGGCCAATATGAGTCATGAAATACGGACCCCCATGAACGGGGTGATCGGCACGGCCGACCTGCTGCTGCAGACCCGGCTCGACGAAAAGCAGCAGGAATTGGCTGCCACCCTTCTCAGTTCGGGAAAGTCCCTACTCCATGTGCTGAACGACATTCTCGATGTCTCCAAGATTGAAGCCGGGAAGCTCGAACTCGACAGCGTGGAATTCGAACTGCGGGAAGAAATCGAGGCCGTGTTGGAGCTTTTCGCCGAACACGCGCGCAGCAAATCGCTCGAACTCGCATATCACGTCCGGGAAGGAACACCCGGCTCCTTCATCGGCGATCCGGTCCGGCTGAAGCAGATTTTGTCGAACCTCGTCGGAAATGCTCTGAAATTTACCGAGCGGGGAGAGGTGGTAGTCGACGTAGCAGCAGTTGAAAATGCGCCGGAGGAATCGCTCGTCGGTTTCGAGGTGAGGGATACGGGGATCGGAATCCCCCCCGAACTCCAGGCTCAGATATTCGATTCCTTTGCACAGGCAGACGGCTCCATGACCAGGAAGTACGGGGGAACGGGGCTCGGTCTTGCAATCAGCAAGCAGCTCTGCGAGATGATGGGCGGTTCCATCTTGGTCGAGAGCGAACCGGGACGGGGCAGCACTTTCCGGTTCCAGGTGAAGCTCAAGAACGGGCAGACCTCCGTGCAGGACATCCCGGCACAGGCGGGAGATCTCCGCGGACTGCGCGTCCTGGTAGTTGACGATAATGAAACCAACAGGTTCATCCTGCACGAGCAGGTGACTTCATGGGGGATGGAGAGCAGGAGCGCGGACAGTGGACCGCGCGCCCTCGAAATGCTCTATGAAGCATGTGCCCTCGGCATGCCCTTCGATATCGCCGTCCTGGACATGATGATGCCGGAAATGAACGGGATCGAGCTTGCAGGCAGGATCAGAGCGGATGCGGCCATCGCGTCCGTGAAGCTCATCATGCTCACCTCCATTGGGGAATACGATAGCGATAGCGGTCGCAAGGCGGGAATACTCGCATTCCTGACAAAGCCCGTACGCCGGTCTCACCTGTATGAAGCGCTCGCGGCCGCCTGCGCCCCCGGGCAGAACGGGATCGAAATCCCCCATAAACCGCAGGAGATCAGGAACCAATTCCGAGGCGATGTGCTGCTGGCGGAAGACAATCCGATCAACCAGATAGTTGCGAAGGCGATGCTGCTGGGTTTGGGGCTGAACGTGGACATGGTTTCCGACGGGCGGGCCGCGCTGGATGCTGTAGGAAACAAACAATACGACATGGTCCTAATGGACTGCCAAATGCCGGAGATGGACGGATACCAGGCCACGAGCGAAATAAGGCGAAACGAGGCCTTGACCGGACTGCACACGACCATAGTAGCTCTCACGGCACATGCAATGGGCAATGCCCGCCAGATGTGCATCGCATCCGGAATGGATGACTACCTCAGCAAGCCTTTTGATACGGAGCAGCTTTGCGCGGTCTTGGAACGCTGGCTTCCGGGAGACGTAAAGGAGGCCCCGGCGGCGAAATTGACCGGTGCAGCACCTCCGCAGGAAGACGCGCATGATACGCTATCGACAGCACCGACGGGGGCCAACCCGTCCCCCAGCGGGCAAGTTCCTGCAATCGACCTTGGAAAGAGTTTGAGAAATCTCGGAGGCGACGAATCTCTGCTGATCCGGGTCCTGACCCTCTTTCTCGAAGGTTCGGAAAACGAGGTCGAATCGATTCGAGACGTACTGGCGCGTGGCGATACCGCCAATGCCGGTCAAAGGGCGCACAAGCTCATAGGAGTGGCCGGCAGCATCTCCGCAAAAGCCCTCATCGAAGCCGCCCAGGAACTCGAGGCGGGAATCCGTGAAAACAGAGAAGAAGAATTCTCTCGCCTGCTGGCAAACCTTGACCGCTGTATCGAAGCGGCAAGGCGCTGCGCGCGCGATTATCTCACTTCAAGCGGAGCGGATACCGTCGATCGTTCGGCTGCCGGCTGAGAAGCCACAACAACGCCCGATAAAGTGATGGAACAGGGATTAGATCGAACTTTTCAAAAAGAACGAAGAAAGATAAAGTTACCTGATGAGGGCCGCAACGGTGAACCGCACCCGGTTCCTGCGCATTTTGGGCGTCCGGTGTAGACGGACGCATCCGGTTATGCGTCTATTATTCGAGCAGGGTAAGACCGCAAACGGCTGGCGCAGGAGGTTTTGCTTCGGCTGAATATATTCCATTTTAGCGGTTCGATTTACGGAAAAATCGGCGAGTTCCGAGGAGAAAAGCCATGAAACGCTCATTGAAGGTTTTTGTGGTGGTTTTGACGGCACTTGCTGTCCTGATGACAGCAGCCCCGGGATATTCATGGAGGAGTGGTTACCACCATGGGGGGCGTGGCGGATGGCACGGCGGTTACCACCGCGGTTACCACGGCGGCTGGCACGGCAGATGGTACGGCGGTTGGGGATGGGGCTGGGGTTGGGGCCCCCGGGCGTACTGGGGACGGGGTTATCCGTATTACGCCTATCCCTACTGGGCGCCATCTTATTACTGGTACCCGTACCTGCCCTATGCATATTCCTATTCCTATCCGGGGGTATACTACGATTACCGGTATTACCCCTATGCGCCTTATTACTACTATTATGGTTATTGAGCATTCCCCGCCGGGGATCGATCGCTCCCGGCTTACTGCAGTAGTTGAAGCAGTCGATTCCTTATCACCCGACGGCCGGCTGCACGCCGGTCCAAACTGTAGCGTTCTGTGCGGAAGGGAAAAATAGATGGCCAAACGGAAAACGACATTGATAGCTGCGGGTCTCCTGGTTGCTGTTTTCTGCGGCGGAGTTCTGGCACAGGTGCAGCCGCCCCCCCGCCCGAGCAGCCCGAGCAGAGATTCGAGAGATTCGAGAGATTCGAGAGATTCGAGACCGGATCCGCGGATGGAACAGGCGGTAGATATGATGTTCCAGGACATGGATACGAATCGCGATGGCAAGATCAGCAAAAAGGAATGGATGGCCGCCCAGGAAAGACAGTTCAACAATCTGGACAGGAACAGGGACGGCTCCATTACGAAAGATGAAGTCCTTTCCGACATGCAGCAGAGGATGAGAAGTGTCCAGCCACCGCCGGAAAGCAGCGGAAGGGGCGCACCTCCTCAACCGCAATCGCAATATTGACAGTCACAAACAGCGCATTTGCGGTCACGTCCGCTGATATCTGAGGGGTGCGGCAAAAATGCCGCCTCCCTTTTCCTTGTCTGCCGGTTATTTCCTTCCCCGCGAGGGCTTCGATGTCCGTGCGACGGCAAAGTCCCCCTCGTAGTTGATGACGGCCCAGGCCGTTCCCGTTCCGGAATCCACGCCGTAAGTTCCCAACGCATGGCCGGCCTTCCAGGGACCGGATACGAATCTCTTCGTCCCGCCTTTATTCATATCCGATGCATCGGCCCAGGTCCCGTTTCCGTTTCTCGATACGATGCCGTATTCGCCGTTGCCGTGGAGCTTGCCGCATGTCATCGAGAGAACGTAAGTATCCGTGTTCGGGGCGCCAAGGTCTGTCATGCCCTGAAGAGTCAGGATATCGCTGACGAAAGCATTGTTCGTGTCGCGCGTCCACCCTGTGTTCACGATCTTGGCGAGCGCACGGTGAGTGTTGGTCTGCACCTGGCTTCCATTGGCGCCGTCAAGGATTTGCGCGGCAGTCTTTTCGAAACGGTCCTGTATCACAGTGTAGGCTTCGCCCTGGGCGATATGGAATTCCCGGCCGTTCATACTGTAGCCGAATGAATCGAGTTTCGTGAAAGTCAGTGTCGGGGTTGTGCCGCCCGGCAACCCCGCGGAAGAGAAAACCTGGCTGCCGTAATAATCGATTGTAACGCCGGGGCCTTCTATGGTGACGATGTAGTAGCCGACCCGGTACAGGTCCTGAGATACGGGCAAATCGTTTGCCGAGAAGGGCGACGTCGGGGTGTAGAATTTGGAGCTGTCGGACTGGGTGATCAACTGGTGGATCGTCTTGTCCGGATTGAGCGGAGAGGTCACGATCGAATGGTAATGATGATGGTCATGGCCGGAGATGCAGAAGCGGACGTTATTATCGGCAAGGGAGCTGATGAAGGCGTCTTCGGCCTGCTGCTTCTGCTCCAGGACGGCGGCGTCCGAAGCGCTCAGCGATGCGGGGTCGACCCCGTAACCGTCGCCGGGGTCCGCCGAACTAACCTGCCCGCCGAACATATTGTCCTTGTGGTTTCCGCCAAGCAGGTTCTTATGAGTAAAGACGAAAGCATGATGCGGCCGGCGGCAATCGGCAAGCTGCTCGCTGATCCATTCCTGCTGTTCGGGTACGGTACTGAGGTAGTAATCGCCGTCTTTGTTGAACTGGTCGAGCAGGATGAAACGAGCGTCATTGTAGTCAAAAGAATAAGACACACTCCGGTGGGCAGTATTCACATCGACAGGGGCGGAGAAGTTGTGCCCTATCCGAAAAGGCAGGCCCCTCGCCTCTGCCGGGGGATTGCCTGCCAGGTCTGCTTGCGGGGAGACCAACGCGGCGGTGATGTCCGGCGGAGTGTGGTTGTTAAGCCCATTGCCCGTCTGGTACTGCGGTGAATCGGCAGCAGCGGAACCGGTCTGCGGAAAGGCATGCTCGAGTTCGAAGCCGGATGTCAGGTCCGGGGATTTTCCGTCCAATCCTATTCCTTCCACAACTTCATGGTTTCCGCGGAGCGGATAGAATCCGATGCCGTGATTGTATAGTTCCTGGGCGTACAGAGCACGTACTGAAATATTCGCCCTGCTGCCGGTGTTTACCGTATCGCCGACGGCTATTACGAGGTCGACCTTTTGCCTGATGAACTGTTTGTTCACCTGCCGGATAATGTCTGCCGCACATGTGTTGGGATTTTTTCCGTCGTCCGCCACAGTCCACTGGGTGTCGGAGAGGACGCCGAATTTCCAGGCGGCCCCCATTCCGCAGGCAGAAGCATCCGCAGCTTTCAGGAACGGTATCTTCAATCCGCCCAGGGTTATGAATGCCACACCGGTTGAGCCGTACTTCAGAAAATCTCTTCTTTTCATCCTATTCCCCTCATTTGATTTTGTTCACTGGATGTCTACTCTCAGGTTATCGAGTTGAGGGGGTGATAGCACAAAGCGGAGAACCGAAGGTTTCGAACCGGTGAAAGCGATGTTAAGAATTGGTGTCGAAGGAAAATCTTGCCGGCAGGAGTCACTTCCAGACAGGAGAAAGCAGAGTGGCAGGGAGATGCACTTCAAGGCGGCGCCTATTCCGTCTTGCTGCACCCGGGGGGGTGGTTATTTCGGGCGGAGTTCCTTGGGGCTGCCCGGCGGGCAGATTCCCTACACCCGGAAATACATGCACATTTCGCAGAATTTTATGACCTTCACTATCTCCTCGGACGGAGTGGCGAAGCTTACCCCGGTAATGGTCTTTTTTTCCGCCGGAACATGGCGCAAATTCATTACCGTGCAACTGAGTTCCTCGACTTGGTCGTCGTTGGGAAGCTCGAACGTCAGACTTACGGGAATCCTGGGCGTAAGGGGGATTATTCCCGGCAATTCCAGGCAGCACCCGCCTTTGCTGATGTCCGTTATGATGCTGTTTATCAGCCGGCCGTCCTTCCCAATCAGGCTCATGGCTTCCAGGTTTACTTTTATTCTTGGGTGTTTTCGCAGGTTTTTCGCTTCAATGTGCCTTGGGTATTCAATGCAGACGATATTGTGCGCCAGACCCTGTCCGAACCGGCTCTTGAATCTGTACAACCATCCTTCCTCGAAGTAGGAGCAAAGGATGTCGCAGCCGACTCGCCCGGAAATGCGTTCTCCCTCCATTTCAAAAACAGGCTCTTCAACCATTATGACTTCTTTATGCACCACTCCTATGACTTTGGTATGCCCTTTTGAGTCCGGGTCCGCTAAAGGGCGCAGTTTGAGATGTGCCCCCAACTGAAAGGGAATAATCTCCGGACAATTCGGATCCGGCGGCTTACCATCCTTCTGGTTTGGGCTGGGTTCAGCACTCATGATTTGGCTCCTCGTTTGCATTTCCAATGATCCATTCGTACAATCGGCAAACTTTCCTAAAACCTAAAGAAAAATTGATGGGTTGAAAGCAATAGAAATGAAAATGCATGACTTTGCCGCAATGCTTACATCATGAAAGAATTCTACCTGCCCTGGAGGAAGACATGGAACGAAAAAGCCCGTCAAGCTGGGGAACCGCAGCGCCACTGATCCCGGAAAAACTTTCCCTGCCCGCCCTCAAAGCCGCAGCGGCTGAATGCAGGGCATGCGATCTCTGGGAGAAGGGAACTCAAACGGTTTTCGGAGAAGGACTGCTCACCGCGCGTCTGATCCTGGTGGGTGAACAACCCGGAAACGAGGAGGATATCGAGGGCCTTCCGTTCGTCGGTCCGGCCGGTCGCGTGCTCGACTGGGCCCTCGAATCGGCGGGAATCGGCCGAAGGGATGCCTACGTCACCAATGTCGTCAAGCACTTCAACTGGGTTCCGAAAGGAAAGCTGCGATTGCACAAAAAGCCGAATGCCCGCGAGATCGGAGCCTGCCTTCCCTGGCTCGAAGCCGAGATAGAACTGATCCGGCCGAAGGTGCTGGTAGCGATGGGGGCCACCGCCGCGCAGGGGATTTTCGGCAAAGATTTTCGCGTAACCAGGGACAGGGGCAGGCTGTTGCCTTCTCCGTTCGCGCCCTTTGCGACAGCCACCGTGCACCCCTCGTCCATCTTGCGCTCGCGTACGGACGAAGAACGTCACCAAGCAATGGAAAGCTTTATAGAAGACCTGAAGGTTGTTGCCGCTGTGCTGAAAGAATAGCGTAAAGGCGGGGCCGCCTTTCTCAAAGGCAGGACTCTTCGGTTCGGCATCCCTTTGGTAATCTTCGCGCTGCGGGCTCCCCGGCGATCTCTGCGGTGTATGAATCGTGATTCCAGCAAGATGGCCCTATTGAGAAACTTTACTTTCTTTCATCACTCTGACGATCTCCAAAATTCCCTCCAGTGCGCCCAACGGAATCAAGGCGTGCCGTTCGGAAGGCACATCGAAATCTCGGATTGATCCGCACCAGGGCAGCCCCGTACTTCATCGCGATGCTCTCCGACATTATCCTCACAGTCGCAACCGCCTTCCCCGCGCCGACTTCGATGATCGCCAGCCAAGCTCCTTTTTCGGAGAGACCGTTCAACCATCGCCTCAATCGGATCGACTGCGCATCCGTCCGCTTCGAATTCCACTGCCAGTCGCCAAACATAGTCTGCTCTTTTTCGTCTGGAACAAATCTGTCTCCATCGCGCTTGTACCCGAATGGCTCTAAATCTGCCCTTGAGACTTCTTGTGCTGTATTGCCGATTTTTACGCAACATAGTCGTGCAAAAACCCGGACCGATTTTGTCACTATCATTCGACCACCCATTCACGTGGAACGCGCCAGTTACTCGATATGCTTGCGCCCTCCAATTTCATTTTTATGAATCCGGTGGTCTTGAAGAAGACGTGCGATCATTTCGGCGCCAACCTGACGCAGGGCTGGCTTAATTTCCTTGACGACACCAAACGGGCGCTCAATCACGAAAGACCGTTCGGCTCCGAAGCTTTTCGTGTCGGCGAAAATATTGCCGTCACCCGGGTAAGGTTGTTTTTCGCAACAGGCTGATAGAGCTGATTCAGTACAGTCATGTGACGGAACAGGTTTATACGGAACCCGTGCTTATCGTGCCTGCCTGGATAATGAAGTTTTACATACTGGACCTTTCCCCAAATAACTCGCTTGCCAGATTCCTGGTGGAAAAAGGCTACACTGTTTTTATGATATCCTGGAAAAATCCGGGATCTGAGGACCGTGATCTTTCGATGGAAGACTACCGGGTGCAGGGGGTTATGGCTCAATGTTGTTGACTTTAGCGAATCCTAATTA
>JAEZXS010000131.1 GCA_023442755.1 Pseudomonadota bacterium
AGCAGCTTGGCGGTGCTGCCCGAAACCCGTTCGGCCCCGAGCGCAGTCTCGGAAACCCCGTGGAAGCCGAGTTTCTTCAGCGCGCGGATTATCGAAGCCGGTGAAATGTCCGGAAATTCGCTGATAAAGGAAGGCGCGAGGGATGCGTACACCCGTTCCTTCTCGGCGAGCAGTTTGCGCGCGCGCTTCAGGTCGTCCCGAACGTGTTTGGCCCCGTTCGGGCAGATCTCGACACAGTGGCCGCACATGATGCACAGTTCGGGTATGACCGCCGCGCAGACGTTTTCGACCTTGATCGCTTTTACCGGGCACTCGCGGATGCATTTGAAACAGTCCTGGCACTCGGTGGTTTCGGTGTAAATAGGCGTTTGACGATTCATCTCGGTTCCTGTTCCTGAATCTTGAGATGCTCATCGAGAATGAATTCGAGAACATCGGAGTCGATGTCGTTAAATATCTGGCCGTCCACGCTGATGTTGGGTCCGTCTTTACACAGGCCCTCGCAGAGATGCCCCTTCATGACGACCTTGCCGCAAAGCCCGTGTTGCTCTATGTACTCTTTTATGAGCCTGATGTTGCGCTTGTTGCCTCTCGAGAAGCAGGAACTTCCCATGCATATGGCGAGCTCGGTCTGTTCTTTGGTCTCACTCATCAGGTTTTCTCCTCGGCTCATATGTAGATTCGAAACTCAGCTCCAACATTGGGCGAGCGTATTCAGTTCGTCTGTGGCGGGCGGGAACACGTCACGCTTGAGGTTGCCCGCAACCCTGGCGCCCGGCCCCGTCCCGACAGTGCGGCCGATCGACCGGATGCGCGCCTTTATGTCCTGCACCGTCGAACCGGTCCGGGACAGGAAATCCTGCTTGGGATAAATTTCATATCTCTTTCGATATTCCATCGACGCAATATTCGGCATGATGACATTCGCCCCCCGGTTCAGGGCGAGTTCATAGCCCCGGTCGGGATTGAGGGTCGCCAGCGCCGTAGTGGCCGGAATGTTCGCCTCCGGACAACACAGGCGCTTCAGTGCGATCACCTTGTACGTCATAAGTTCGGAATTAGGGACCTGCCCGCCCGGGCCGACCGCCATCTTCAGACGGCCGGAACCGAGAGGCGTCAGCGGATGCGGCACCCAGGGGCCGACACCGATCATGTCCAGGTCTAGCCGCCGGCAGAGAAGGATATCTTCCGCAATACTCTCGTAGCCCTGGCCCGGAATCCCGATCATAATCCCGCTGCCCGCCTGGTAGCCCAGCGCCTGCAGACGCTGCAGCATCTCCACCCGATGCACGGGGCGGTCGGGCAGACGGGGATGGATGGCGCGATAGAGTGACTCATCCGATGTTTCGAAGCGCAGAAAATAACGGTCGGCGCCGGCCTCGCGCCAAGTCTCCAGTTCTTCCTGCGACCTTTCGCCAAGGCTCAGCGTAACCGCCAGGGGCGTCTCCGATTTTATCCGCCGGATTATCGATGCGATCCACTCCGCAGACAGTCCGTAGTCCTCGCCACCCTGGAGGACGACCGTGCCCATGCCCTGGCGATCCGCTTCCCGCGCGCAGTCGATTATTTCCTCCTCGCTCATCCTGAAGCGTTCGAGAGTCGGGTTCCCGGCCCTCAGCCCGCAATAGGCGCACTGGCGCACGCAGCGGTTGGATATTTCCACGAGTCCGCGCAGATGTACGGCATCTCCGACGAACGCCTTCCTCGTCCTGTCGGCGGTGCTCCACAGTTCTTCGAGCCTGCCCGGGTCTTCTTCCCGGAGCATGTCGAGGATCGCTGCCCGCAAATCCGCCTCCTTGCGGCATAACGGCTGCTCAGCGCCCATTGCGATAAACCTCCAGGGCGGCCGGAAAGGGTTCGAGCGCCCGTTCCAGAATGCCCAGGCTGTAAGCTATGACGAGTCCGTAGTTGGTGATGGGGACGCCTGCCTGGCGGCAGTGAAGTATTCTGCTCAGCATCTCGCGGCGGTTCCACATGCACGCGCCGCAATGTACGATCAGCTTGTATGGGGAAACGTCCCGGGGGAAATCATGGCCCTGGACGTGTTCGATTTCGAGTTTTCCTCCGACGTATTGCGTGAGCCATCGGGGGATCTTGACCCTGCCGATGTCTTCCGCGATCGGGTGGTGGCTGCAGGCCTCCGCAATGAGGATACGGTCTCCGGTTCTCAGGTTTTCGACCGTCATCGCCCCTTCCACCTGGGTGACGAGGTCGCCCTTGAAACGAGCAAAGAGGATAGAGAAGCTGGTGACGGGCACATGGGCAGGCGTGTCGGCAACCACTTTCAAGAATGCCTGCGAGTCAGTGATGACGAGGCGGGGAGGCGCGGTGAGACGCTTCATTGCCCTGCGAAGTTCGCGCTCCTTTACGATAAGGCAGAGCGAATCGCTGTCCAGCAGGTCCCTAATCGTCTGAACCTGGGGGAGAATGAGCCTCCCCTTGGGCGCTTCCTTATCGATCGGCACTACCAGGACGGCCGTCTCGCCCGGGCCCACGAGGTCTCCGGCGATGGTGGGGTTGTCGATGAGTTCGGCCGGGGCATTGTCGAGCAGCGCCTGGCGCAGCAGATGTATTCCTTCGCCGGACAGGGCGCTTGCGCTGACAGAATGAATCTTCCGGTTGGACAGCGCCTCGATCAGGGCCGGATCGGGCGAGCCCAGGTCGCATTTGTTGAAAACGACAATCGCTGGAATCTTCCGCGATTCGAACCCTTCGACCATGCGCTCTTCATAGCCGCTCCAGGTGGAGGCTTCGGTGACGAGCACCCCGATGTCGGTCCTGTCGAACACCTGCCGCGTCTTTTCGACTCGGAGCAGTCCGAGTGCCCCCTCGTCGTCGATTCCCGCCGTGTCGATGAAAAGCACCGGACCCATCGGCAAAAGTTCCATCGGCTTTTCCACCGGGTCGGTCGTTGTTCCGGCAACATCGGAGACAATGGCGACATGCTGACGGGTGACGGCATTGAGAAGACTCGATTTTCCGACATTTCTCCGGCCGAAAAAGCCGATGTGGACCCGCATGCTTCTGGGGGCTTTCAGCATTTGCCGCCTCCCCGTTTTCCGGACGGCGTACCCAGCCTGCAGACCGCTTCCGGGCTGATGAGTGCTTCGAATTCCTCCGCGGTCAGGAGCTTCTCGGCCATGACGATATCCCGCACTGTCCTGTTTTCCTCCCGGGCTTTCCGCACTAGGCGGCACATCCCGTCGTATCCGAGTGCCGGCAGAAGGGCGGTTGCCGCCGCCGTGGAGTTTCTGACCTGCATCCTGCAACGCTCCTCATCGGCTTCGATGCCGGATACGCAATGCCGCAGCAGAATGTCGCAGGCATTGGCGAGAAGGTCCATGGATTCGAGGATGCATGCCGCGACGAGCGGCAGGAAGGGGTTCAGCTCAAGGCTTCCGCAGGAGCACGCCACGGTCAGGGACGCATCGAGGCCGAACACGAGCATTGCCGCCTGGCTTGCCGCCTCGGGGATGACCGGGTTCACCTTTCCGGGCATTATTGAGGAGCCCGGCTGACGCTCGGGGAGTCGTATTTCGGCAAACCCGCATTCGGGACCGCTCGCCATCAGCCGCAAATCGGTGCAGACCTTGAGAAGCGTCGAGGCGCAGGCCTTCAGAATGCCGGATACCTCAACGTAGACGTCTGCATTCTGCGTATTTTCGATGAGGTTCTCGGCTCGGGCAAACCCAATCCCGGTGTTCTCCCGCAGCACTTCGACGGCCCGGAAGATGAAATCCCGGGGAGCCGCCAGTCCGGTGCCGATCGCGGTCCCGCCGAGGTTGATCACCCGGAGTCGTTCTTCGCACTTGTAGAGCCGCCAGCGGTCGCGGTTGAAAGCTTCCGCATATGCGCCCATCTCCCGGCCGAGCGTTGTCAGCACGGCGTCCTGAAGCTGCGTTCTGCCGACTTTCACCACGTGGGCAAAGCGTTTCTCCAGGGACTGGAAGCCTTCCTGGAGGGAGACGAGCTTGGATTCGAGATTGCGCAGCCTGCGAACGGCCGCAAGCTTGAGGGCGGTAGGGTAGGTGTCGTTGGTCGACTGGTGCAGGTTTATGTCGTCTGCAGGGGAAACCCTGCAGTAGGTGCCGTGCGGTTCGCCGAGCAGTTCCAGCGCCCGGTTGGCCAGCACCTCGTTCACGTTCATATTGGTGCTCGTCCCGGCGCCTCCCTGCAGCAGGTCGACAACCACGTGTTCCGTCAGCCGATCCTCGGCCATTTCCACGCAGGCGCGTTCGATCGCGTCGGCTTTTCGGGGATCGTCCTTCCACTCGCCCAGTCTCCTGTTGGCCTGGGCGCATGCCAGCTTGACGTGGCCGAAGGCGCGGATGAGTTCAGGATGGGGCGGCCGGCCGGCCAGGGGGAAATTCTCGATTGCGCGCGCCGTACCTATACCGTAGAGCCTGCCCTCGGGGATCGAGAGTTCGCCCAGAAAATCGCGCTCTAATCGAGAATCGTCTCTCATGGGCCGTTGTCCCGGAATAGGTCTTTGCGTTTCAGCAGCATCCGCATGAGTTGTCAGATGTATACGTCCCGGTTCTCGGCGCGCACTCGGTCGAGCATCCTGGAAGCAGTTGCACGCCTGCGGCCGTCCATCGCTTCGAGTTGAGATGAGATGAGTTTCTCGCCCGCCGTTCTGGTTTCGGGCGAGGCATAGTCTATGAGGTATTCCAGAAACGTGGAGAGCGCGTTAGGGGCGCACCGGTATTTGATATCCCCGGGTTTGGCCAGTTCCATGAAGTGTTGGCCCGTCCGGCCCAGCCTGTAGCAGGCCGTGCAAAAAGACGGAACGTAGCCCATTTCCGCCAGGTCGAGAATCACCTCGTCCAGGGAACGCTGGTCGCCCAACTGGAACTGGGCGCTCTGATTCTCGATCCCGGCCCCGTATCCGCCCGGGTTGGTGCGGCTGCCGGCGGAAATCTGGGACACTCCCAGAGCGAGGGTCGCTCGCCTGATAGCGGGCTCTTCCCTCGTAGACATGATCATTCCCGTATAAGGTACTGCCATGCGCAGGATAGCCACGAGCTTCTGGAAGTCCAGGTCGCTTACCGGATGTGGCGGGTTCATGGCTACTTCCGACCCGACCGTGGGTTCGATCCGGGGAACGCTTATGGTATGCGGTCCCACGCCGAAAGCATTTTCCAGGTGTTCTATGTGCTGAAGCAGGGCGAGCACCTCGAATTTCCAGTCATACAGCCCGAATAGCACGCCCATTCCCACATCGTCGATTCCGGCCTGCATCGCACGGTCGAACGCCGAAACGCGCCAGTCATAATTGCGTTTGAGCCCCCGAGGATGCATGCAGGCATAGGTTTCGCGGTGGTAGGTTTCCTGGAAAAGCTGGAAAGTCCCGATGCCGGCGGCCTTCAACTGCTCGAACTGCTCCAGCGTGAGCGGAGCGATGTTCACGTTGACGCGCCGAATCTCTCCGTGATGGCTGTGCACGCCGTAGACGGTGGCAATCGATTTGAGAATATAGGAAAAGCCTTCGTTGGGATAGCTCTCGCCGGAAACCAGCAGAATCCGCTTATGTCCCTGTTCGACGAGGATGCGGACTTCTTCGGCTATTTCTTCCTGGGCGAGGGCGCGCCTGTGCACTTCCTTGCTCGTTGCGCGAAATCCGCAGTAGAGGCAGTCGTTGCTGCACAGGTTGGAGATATACAGGGGGGCGAACAAGACTATACGGGGGCCGTATATGGC
>JAEZXS010000169.1 GCA_023442755.1 Pseudomonadota bacterium
GGGTGACGTTGCGCGCAAAGATCATCTTCGGTATGTATATAAATGAAGCGGCACATTCGTAAATATTATACGGAACTTTACAGTGGAAAACACGGTTCCATTCCGGCGGTTTCGAGGGGCAGGACGCTCGGCCGGGAACTGGGCTATCCCCGGGAACCGATCGAGTCGATTCCAGACGACCTCTGGGAGGACTTTCTCCCCTGCGGGAATGTTCTCCCTTACATCCGGCGCGTGCCCGGCGGGCGCATCCTGAATCTCGGCTGCGGCGCGGGCATCGATTCCCTCGCGCTGATGCTCTCCGGCAGGACCGAATACCGAATGGTAAACCTCGACATCGTTTTCCCCGTACTCGAGAAAGCTTCGAACCGCACCCGTGACCTGTTTCCGGCCTTCTCCCCCGGTTGGCTCTGCGCCGACGGCGAGGCCCTTCCCTTTTCAGCCGCCTGCTTCGACGGCGCCATCCTGAACGGGGTATTCAACCTTTTTACGGATAAGCGCGCATTGGTTGCCGAACTCGCCCGCGTGCTCAAAACAGAGGCTGTCGTTGCCGGGGCGGACCTGTGCCGGAGGACCGCACTGCCCGATTACTTCAAAACGGAACCGGATGCCTGGGCATGGTGCATGAGCGGCGCCCTTTCCGGGCAGGAACTGGATGTGGTGTTCGAAGCGGGCGGGTTCAGAAAGATCGAAGCGGTTTCGGAAAGGATGGACGAATTTTTCGACCGGATCGTCTTTGCATTCGAGAAAAGCGGGCCGGACAAATCGAATCCAGGTTTGAACGAGTGAAAACCGCTCGCCGGGATACTTAAATCTTCGGGCTTATTCGCTCTTGTGTTCGTCGACCATGTGTATGGCCTTCGCCGGACATTCTTCCGCGCAAATCCCGCAGCCCTTGCAGTAATCCATGTCGATCTCGACCGGAACGGACCTTTTCACGACACCCTCGGGGCAGTACATCCAGCACAGGTGACAGGTGTTCTTCCCGGTCTTGGACGGAATGCATTTCGCATGGTCTATTTCCGGCCTGGCGGACCTCCAGTCGCCCGTTTTCCCGGCTTCGGATTTGCAAAGCTTGGAACGCGCGCAGGTAAAGGGGTCTCTTTCCGCGGTGCTCGAACCCATTTCACATCCTCTTCAATTATAAAACTGGAATTATCTCAATCGGACCGGCCGTTCCAAAAGCAGGACACCGTCCGGTCTTATGCGCAAGCCTTGGTTTTCGCGCTCGAAACCACGGTCCCGTCATATGCCATTTTGGCCCCGAGCACGTTCTTTTCGCCCGCTTCCCCTTTGAAGTGGTCCCTGAGCGCCTTTTCGATGCTCTCCAGGCTGATCAGGCCGGACGCTTTGGCCACTCCGCCGAGTATGGCCGTGTTGAACATGACTGCACCGGAAATGATCAGGCCGGCCCTGGTCGCATATTCGGTCGCATCCGTCGTGGCTATCCGGACGGGCGCATCGATCGTTATATCCTCGGGCTTTTTCGAAGTGTTGATGAGGACGAGCCCACCCGGTTCGATCCCGGCGGCCACGTTGACCACCCGGAGAATGGTCTCATCCAGCACAACCACGACATCGGGGCGCTGAACCAGCGAGAAGGTCCTCACCGGCTCCTTTGCAAACCGGTTGGTTGCAATGACCGGAGCGCCTCTTCTCTCGGCGCCGAAGAACGGGGCTGCCGTCACGCCCTTGTAGCCGTCGTGATAAGCCGCTTCCGCAAGAATGTCCGCGGCTGTTACCGCACCCTGACCCCCGCGGCCGTGCCATCGTACCTCGATGTATTTCCTGTTCATTGTGCCGGCGATCCTCATCGAAATGTAAGAAGAAACCCATCCAGGGCGGTTTTGTCCTAAACGCCTGCAACGCGGCCCCGACGAGCCCGGCGCAGGCAAAGGCTCACAGCTACATAGCCTCTTTGCAGGCGTGAGTCAATATCGGTTTGGTTTTACTTTGCAATCGCGGTATTACCTGCTCTAATCAGGATTACTTCAAATTTCATGGAGCATATCACGTATGGAAAGTAATAATCGCATTCTTGATACAATTCACCTGCCAAACGGTCTTACCGTCTATTTCGAAGATCGTTCCCGCCGGATCGCCGGCGATCGCCGCCAGGTACAGCTCGTGGTCCGCGTCCCGATTGAGGTTCGTGCGGAATATTTCGGCAGCGGCGCCGAGGCGGAGGAAGCCCTTTGCGAATTCACGGCCCTTACCTCGGGCGCTCCCGTGGAATTCCGCGTCGAAAAGGTGCGCAACTTTATCGATCGGCTCGAGGCGGACAAGGTCCTGGATCAGCTGAAGGAAGATTTCATCAGGTCGGGACTGGGGTACCTGAAGAGCCCGAAATTCGCCGCAAACTATATCAGGAAAAAATACGGGGAGCTTCAAAGGGAGCATGCCCTTCGCCGGGCGCAGCTCAGCTCTCTTCGATGATCGGGTTATTTCGTGGGAGCCTGTGGAGTGTACATCGGGGCATCGAGGCTGGAAGCCTCTCCCACGGGAATAAGCGATCCGTGTTACCGGTGCTCTTCGAGGAACTTGTTCAGGGCCGATTCCGAAAACTGCATGAACATCTTGAAAAAATCTTCGGAATAGTCCCGGACGAAGTTCTCTCCATCGGGGCTCAGGGCCGTATACATGTAAACGACCTCGGCGTCCGTGCCGCCGGTTTCGTTTTCGGAAAGCGCGATCCGGATTCTTCCCACCGTCATGCCGGGCGTAACCTTGAGGATTTCGAGCTTGTGTTCCGCGGCGTCGAACCCGGTAATCACCCAGATGGATTCCGGATTTTTTTCGCCGGTCGTAAAGACGCAGTCGCCTTCGGCAAAACCGGACTGCGTATAAACCGCAAGAGGGTCCCAGCCGTCCACCCACTCCTTTTCGCGCACCGGGCACAGCAGCGGGAAGACATCCCCGGGTTTGCCCTGTAATTTCTGCGTATAGGTCCTCTCAACCCTGACGGGTTTGATAATCTGCATTGCAGCTCCCTGCGGTTGGATTTTGCGGGTCCGGAGTCTCCCGTTCGGCGGACGGGAACATACAGGATTTGGTTTGCTATGCCGAATACTTAGCTAATGTAATGCATCGGAGCGCCGAAGTCGTGCCAAAATCCGCCACCGGGATGAGAACGATGGCGCACCTATACCGAAACTTCCGCTATAATTGCCTTTACCGTGTTCATGCCCAGCCTGCGGCAGGCTCTCCAGCGCTTCTCGCCGTCCAGTATGCGAAAAGAATCGTGTGTGTACCAGATGAGGATGGGTTCCTGTTGGCCGTGAGTCCGGATGCTTTGGACGATTTCTTCGATGCCCTCTTCGGTGCAGACGGTGCGAAGATTCGGACTGATCTTGCCGACCTGTATTTCGCGGACGTCCTCTTCCATCGATTCCCCCTGTAGCTGGAAAAAGGGTTCAAACGTGGTTTAAGGGCAGAGTATTACAAAGAGCGGAAACGATCAAATATTAAAGAAGATGCGCATGGTTTACCGGGATTCAACCGCCCGGGGAAGATTTCGACGTTGGGGGAAGCTGAAAGACGCGAAGTAACGCAAACGCCACTCGTCCGGCAAGGGCGGCATCGTGGGAGCGGCTTTCAGCCGCGAATTTTTCCCCACGCGAAGCTTGCGATATTGGAGTAAGGCCCGCGAAGGAAAATATATTGCAGTGGGAGCACCTCCCGGCTCGATGCTTTGCCTTCGACGATGCGCATTATTTTTTTCCCACGCGAAGCCGCGAAGCCGCGAAGAAGAACAAAAGCGAAACCAACTTTTTGTGGGAGCGGCTTTCAGTCGCGATCAGGCATAATGAACACATTGCCACAGTGGTGGAGCATGTTTTTTTCAGCTCTCGCAAAGCCGCTAAGAATGGCTTTCAGCCCGTCTGGTCACACTTCCTGTAAAAGCATCGAGGCTGAAAGCCTCTCCCACGAAATATAACCGATCCGGTTTTTCTTCGCGTCTTCGCGCCTTCGCGTGGGAAGAAAAAACATGGCGGCTGCATGCGCTCTCACGGTAAATGACGGGGCGCCGCTAAATGGGTTCGGATTGCAGGAATTGGCTGGTGGGTTGCTTTTCTTCGCGGCTTTGTAGGAGATGATTTCTGCAGGCAAAGTGCCTGCCTGAGCGCTACGGGCAAGCTCCGTCTGCGTTCCCACGCAGCAGAGCATGGGAACGAGGGAAAAGCATCGAGGCTGGAAGCCTCTCCCAGGAAATATAACCGATTCCCGGTCGGTTTTTCTTCGCGTCTTCGCGTCTTCGCGTCTTCGCGTCTTCGCGTCGGAAGGAAAAACATGGCGGCTGCATGCGCCCGCACGGTAAGCGAGGGGTTGCTGCTAAAAGGGGATAGATTGCGGTAGTTGGTTGGTGGCTGCCTTCTTTGCGGTTTCGAATTGTGAGCAAAGCCCCGGAGGCGGCGGGCACTCGATTTCGCATAGCATGTTCGTTGCGGGGTGGCGGAAGCAAAGGCGCTGCGCGTGCAGCAGGTAACCCGAATCTCCCGGAAGGGCATTCGGATCGCTGAATCCCCCTCCCGCGGCATAGAGTGGGTCGCCCGCCAGCGGGTATCCCGACCATGCGAGGTGAATGCGAATCTGGTGGGGCTTTCCCGTCGTGATTTCAACCTCGAGCAGGGAGGCCGCATCCGTCCGGTCGAGAACAACAACCTGGCTGAGAGCGCGCTTGCCTGCCGGCGAAACCCCGTACACGGTCCCGAGCTTCGGGTGCGGTACCGGGCCGATCGGAGCGTCTACCGTAAAAGCATCCGCCTCCGGGCACCCGGCAGCCAGGGCGCGGTAGATTTTCGTCACCTCGTTTCGGCGCATCGCGGCGCAGAGAACGGATCTTGCCCTGGCGGTGCGGGCGAACAGAACTATCCCGGAAGTCCCCCGGCCAAGGCGGTGCACCGGTGTGGCTTCAGGGTAGTCCCTGCGCACGAGCGCAAAGAGGGTGTGTTCGAGAAAGCCCCCAGCCGGCGCCGTTGGAAGGCCGGACGGTTTTGCCGTCGCAAGCAGGTCTTCGTCTTCGTGGAGGATGGAAAAATCGAGCGGCACATCCGGTTCGTCCCAGGGAGGACGCCGCCACAAAAGCCGCTGGCCGCTTCTCAGGACGTCATCGGCCGGGACCTGCCGCCCATTCAGATAAACCTCGCCGTCCTCGATGCGCCTCCGCCACTGCGCTTCCGTGGAATGGCGGTATTTTCGGGCCAGGTATGCCAGTACCGTGAGGCCGCTTCCGCGATCGTCGATCTGCTCGCGATAATCGAATCCGGAATTGAGAGCCAGTTTTTTTGCCTTTCGTCCCGGGCTGAGAGCGTTATCTTGGGATAATTCGTTTGTATGCGCCGGGAATTAGGATTATTTACCCCGGTGCGAAGAGGGCTTCAAGAGATATAATACCAGGTGCGACGGCGCCGTTAATTTATGAACGTGGAAGGAAAATATGAACGAACAGCACGTAAGTCTCATAGCACGCGAACTCGATCTCAAGCCGAACCAGGTTCAGGCCACGGCCGCCCTATTCGAAGAGGGCGGGACGGTGCCTTTTATCGCCCGGTATCGCAAGGAAGCGACCGGTTCCCTGGACGAGACGCAGATCACGGCTGTGCGTGACCGGCTGGAACAGCTGGAGGCTCTAGACAAGCGCAGGGCCGCCGTCCTGAAATCCCTCGAGGACCAGGGGAAACTGACGGACGAGCTGAAAGGGCGGATAAACCAGGCAGAAACCCTGGCCGTCCTGGAAGACATCTACCTGCCTTTCCGACCCAAACGCCGGACCCGGGCCGCCATCGCCAGGGAAAAAGGGCTGGAGCCCCTGGCGGATCTTCTTTCCACCCAGGCGCCGAAAATCGATCCTCTCGCCGAAGCTCAGAAATTCATCGACCCGGACAAGGGCGTCGCCTCCGGGGAAGATGCCCTTTCCGGGGCGCGGGACATAATCGCCGAGCGGATAAACGAGGATGCCGATGCGCGCGCCGGGCTGCGGACTCTGTTCATGGAACGGGGTGTTATCCGGTCCAAGGTGGCGGCCGGGAAAGAAGCCGAGGGGATTCAGTACCGCGACTACTACGATAAGGAAGAACCGGTGAAAGGGGCGCCCTCGCACAGGATTCTCGCGATGCGGCGCGGCGAAAACGAAGGCTTCCTGGTGCTCCACATCGCTCCTACCGAAGAGGAAGCCCTGCCCGTGCTCGAAAAACTTTTCGTTAAAAACGACTCCGAGGCCGCAAGGCAGGTGCGGGCCGCAGTCAACGACAGCTACAAAAGGCTCCTCGCTCCGTCGCTCGAAACGGAAATGCGGCAGGAATCCAAGCAGCGGGCGGACCGGGAGGCTATTCAGGTTTTCACCGACAACATCCGCCACCTTCTGATGGCCCCTCCGCTCGGCTTCAAGAAGGTTTTGGCGCTGGACCCGGGTTTTCGGACCGGGTGCAAACTGGTCTGCCTCGACCCGCACGGGAAACTGCTCCACAATGAAACCATCTACCCTCACTCGGGCGCCGGGAGCGAGGCAAAAGCCGCCGAACGCGTTCGAGCCCTTGCCGGATCGCTGGGCATCGAGGCCATCGCCATCGGCAACGGCACGGCCGGAAGGGAAACGGAGTCGTTTATCCGGGGCCTGGGGCTTGCGGAAGATATTCGAATAATCATGGTGGACGAAAGCGGTGCTTCGATCTATTCGGCTTCCAGCCTTGCCCGCGAGGAATTTCCAGACCATGACGTGACGGTCCGGGGTGCGGTCTCCATCGGGAGGCGTCTCATGGACCCGCTGGCCGAACTGGTCAAGATCGATCCGAAGTCGATCGGCGTCGGGCAGTACCAGCACGACGTGGACCAGGGGGAGCTGAAAAAGAGCCTGGACGACGTGGTGATGAGTTGTGTCAACGCGGTCGGCGTCGAGGTCAATTCCGCCAGCCCGCAGCTCCTGGCCTATGTTTCGGGACTCGGGGCCCAGCTCGGCAAGAACATCGTCGCCCACCGGGAAAGCAATGGCCCGTTCCGGACGCGGGACGAACTGAAGAAAGTCCCCAGGCTGGGGCCGCGGGCGTTCCAGCAGGCTGCCGGTTTTCTTCGCATCTCCGGCGGGAAGAATCCCCTGGACGCGAGCGCCGTCCACCCGGAATCCTACCACATCGTGGAAAAGATGGTCCGGGACCTCGGCTGCGCCATAGCCGACCTCATCCGTGACGAATCGCTTCGGAAAAGAATAGATCCGCAGCGCTACATAACGGAAGAAGCGGGCCTTCCGACGCTTCTCGACATCCTCGCGGAACTCGCCAAGCCGGGCCGCGACCCGCGCAAAACGTTCGAAGTCTTTTCCTTCGCTCCCGGGATCGAGAAGCCCGAGGACCTCGAAACCGGCATGCGCCTGCCGGGAATCGTTACCAATGTGACCGCTTTCGGCGCCTTTGTGGATATCGGCGTACACCGGGACGGCCTGGTGCACGTGAGCGAACTGTCGGATAATTTCGTAAAGGACCCGGGGCAGGTGGTGCATGTTCATCAGCAGGTGACAGTGACGGTTCTCGACGTGGACCTGCAAAGAGGTCGTATTTCCCTGTCCATGAAGTCGAAGCCGGGGGCATCCGGGGCGGAAAAGGGCAAGAAAGAGGATACCCCGGCCCCAAGGCCTCGGAACAAGCAGAGCCGGCCGGAGAAGAAGACGGCTTTCAACAATCCATTCGAAAAGGCTTTCAAGAAGCCGTAAAAACGGGACAGGTCTTATTGGAGACGTATAGGCACCTCAAGATGACATATTGCCGCCGCTGTATGGATTGATCTTCCCCGCCCTTGACTATTTTGCATCCATCGGTGACTATTCCCGGCTTGGACTTTCACCGGGGATTGGGACCGGTGCGTATAGAAATTGAAAAATCGTAATTCGAGAGGATTATCATGGATATTCGTAAGGACCTGCGAAACCTGGCCATTATAGCTCACGTTGATCACGGAAAGACGACGCTCGTGGACGCCATGCTGTGGCAGAGCGGCGTTTTCCGGGAAAACGAGCAGGTTTCGGAGCGGGTGATGGACAGCCTGGACCTGGAGCGGGAAAAAGGCATCACCATCATGGCCAAGAATACGGCTGTCGTATACAACGGGGTGAAAATCAACATCGTGGACACTCCGGGGCACGCCGATTTCGGCGGTGAAGTGGAACGGACGCTCAACATGGTCGAAGGCGTGCTGCTCCTCGTCGATGCGACCGAAGGGCCGCTTCCCCAGACGCGTTTCGTCCTCGGCAAAGCCCTGGCCCAGGGCCTTCCGCCCATCCTGGTCATCAACAAGATCGACCGTCCCGACCGGCGCATCAACGAAGTCCTCGACGAAGTCTACGACCTTTTCATAGACCTGGACGCAACCGAAGAGCAGCTCAACTTCCCCGTGCTCTACACCAACGCCAAGGCGGGAATAGCGTTGACAGACCCCGAAGGCGAGGGCAAAGGCCTCGGTCCGCTTTTCGATGCGATAATAAAGCACATCCCGGCCCCGTCGCACGATCCGCAGGCCCCGCTCCAGTTCCTGGTGACCACGCTCAACCACAGCGACTATGTCGGACGGATCGCGGTCGGAAAGGTCGTGAACGGCACCCTGAGCAACGGCGGGGAAGTGATGCTCCTCAAGTCCGATGGAGCCGCCCGCAAGGCGTCTCTCAGCGTGCTCTACACGTACCAGGGGCTCAACCGGGTGGAACAGAAATCGGTCGGAGCGGGCGATATCGCCGCTATCGCCGGCGTGGAAGACATATTCATCGGGGACACTCTGGGCGACCCGCTCGACCCGCGGCCCCTGCCGTCCATCACCGTCGAGGAGCCGACCATATCCATGGTCTTCTCGGTCAACACCTCCCCGCTTGCCGGCAAGGAGGGAAAATACCTGACCTCGCGCCACATCAAAGAGCGGCTGGACAAGGAACTTCTCTACAACGTGAGCATCCGGGTCGAACAGGCGGAGAACCGGGAGTCCTACCGGGTAAGCGCCAGGGGGGAACTACAGCTCGCGGTGCTCGTGGAAACCATGCGCAGGGAAGGGTTCGAACTCTCGCTTTCCCGGCCGAAAGTCATCACGAAGGAAATCGACGGCTGCCTTTGCGAACCCATGGAGCTTGCCGTGATCGATATCCCGGAACAGTACATCGGGATCATCACGGAGATGATGAGCACCAGGAAGGGCCGGCTTCTGAAGATGGTAAACAACGGCTTCGGGCGCGTGCGCCTGGAGTTCGAAATATCCTCGCGGGGGCTGATCGGCTTTCGCAGCCAGTTTCTGACCGATACGCGCGGCACGGGCATCCTGAATACGCTGCTCACCGGCTACAAGCCCTATGCGGGAGACATCACCGGCCGCCCCAACGGCGTGCTGGTTTCGGACCGCGACGGTAAGGCGGTGACTTTTGCCATCTTCCATCTCCAGCCGCGCGGGACCATTTTCGTGAACCCGGGCGACCCCGCTTATACGGGAATGATCGTGGGCGAGAACTCGCGCTCCGACGACATCTGGGTGAATATCACGAAGGAAAAGAAACTCACCAACATGAGGGCATCCGGGTCCGATGAAGCCCTGCGGCTCATCCCTCCCCGTCAGTTCAACCTCGAACAGGCCATGGAATACATCGGGGACGACGAACTCGTGGAAGTGACCCCCGCGTCCATCCGCCTGCGCAAAGCGGCGAGGAATAGAAGGGGAGAATAAGCGAGGAGCGGGCTCAAAAGCGCGGGGAGCGGCGGTCCCCAATGTTGTTGATTTAAGGTTGATTTAAGGTCAACCAAGTCAAAGGTCGTCGCCCCGGCGAAGGCCGGGCTCTTATGAAACTTCACTGCAAGTAGAAGTTTCATCCTCGTTCAAACCGCGTCGGGAAGATGCGGCGGCAGAGCTGGATTCCGGCCTGCGAGACCGTGTCATAATCCAAAAAACGAGAAAAAATGCA
>JAEZXS010000202.1 GCA_023442755.1 Pseudomonadota bacterium
ACCATATAATGACCGAGGAAGTACTCACTTTTTGTATCCCAATGCACCGGATGATCAGGTTGTTTCGTCAGCCACAGCGTCGTAACGATCCATACGTTTCTAACCTGCGAGGCCAAGTTCAATTGCGCCTGATTCAAGTACCGACCATAATGGGCGATCTTTTTTGAAACAGGTCTCCCCAGGGTCACAAAGAAGGGCAGATCGGGAAGTTTAAGGTCTCTTCGCAAGCCCGATATCATCTTCCTCATCCGCGGACCATACTGCAACGCACAATCCGACCTGGCGCCGTCCGATTCACCCTGTATCCCGAATACAGCTTTCACAATGATATTATCTCCGCCATACATAGCTACTACGCGCTGGATTTGAGAAAGGAGCAGAGCATATAGATCAGCTCCATCAGTCCAGCGGTCCATAGCCGTTCCGCTTCTGCATACTTTCAATACGACATTTAAGTCATTGGGGTAAAGGTTCGATATGGCCGGCAAAAATCCTATCTCCGGCCCAACTTTTTTCCATGCGATATGCAAGCTCGAAGGCCAACTCAGGTGTTGATTCCAATCATCATTTTTATAGTAAACGGCATTGTGAGGAATCTCGCTTGATATCCCTAATTCCGAGAGTCTATCCGGTGCCATTTCCATGTTGGACTGACCCCATAGAACCCAAAGATTTGTGTCCGCAAATACAGGGGAAAATGCGAGCAAGATGAAAGCAAATAAAATAAGGATGGTATTTACCGACTTCCTCATGCATCCCTCCAATCTCCGATTACCGCCCGCCCGCGTTGATATCACTTTTCGCCGTGCACTGTTCGCCGGAAGATAAGGGCAAACCACGGGAGAGCCTGGTCAAGGTGAACCTGCCCCCCCAGCTTTAAAACAAATTACTGCATTTTACGGCGGCATGTATTCCGGGGGACGATCATTACCCCAGTCAAGACATCATTGCAGCATGGGCCATCCAACCGTAATAAAACCGATAAAACTTTTATGCTTTGATATTACCCACATATGGAATTGTCCTGAAGCAATACGTATGCGGGATTTAAGGATTGAGATGAGCCTATGCACTACACTGGCATCCATATTGATAGGTGCGAAAATAATACTTATGGCGAATGCCGACAACCATGCGGGTGAATATTATCGGACAGCATTGGTTAATTTGTCGTTTGATCCTGTTTCAGCCAGGCGCCGGGAATAAATCACCGGTTCCCGGCCTTCCGCCACGATCAAGAACCGCGAAGAAGAACGATCCATAAAAGACCAGAGGGAGATCAGTATTTTGTTGGAGCGGCTTGCAGTCCCGCTCAGGCTGACGATCTCGCAGGGAACTTTCCCGAGGTTATTCCGATGGAAGGGAAACACAGGAGGAACATGACGAAAAGAGACCGCCCGTTTCCGAGCGGTCTTTTTTCGTCACTATGCAGTGACAACACATTTTGTCTTAAACCAAGTCGGGACGACTGGATTCGAACCAGCGGCCTCTGCGTCCCGAACGCAGCGCTCTACCAGGCTGAGCCACGTCCCGATCTGTTGTGCCGCTTATTAACAAAATTCGCCCCCGGTGTCCACCCCTTTGTGGGAGAAATGCAGGGCAGAGTGACAGGTCCCGGCGGGAAAAAGACCTTGAAGAGCAAACCCTACAGGCGTGCACAATCAATTTAATTCCTCAACCGGCCAAGTCCATGGCCGGGTAGACCATGAGCGGCAAGAAACCTGTCATTGCCCCAACTGCCATCAAACTCCGTAACCAGCGGCCTCTGCGTCCCGAACGCAGCGCTCGTCCGTCCCGTCCACATTTCCGCTCCGTGCTCGCGAATTATCGCGGCTGGAAGCCGCTCCCACAGGACTGCCGATCATTCAGCAAAGCCTCTAACCTGAAGCTTTAGCTGCGCGGCACCTGCGTGTGCTCCCTGCTCTCTTGATACCGACGGGGAAATAAGACAAAATAAAACGATCAACCCGGAACCAGGATTAGGAAGCATGCCCGAGCAGGAAGCCAGACCACAAACGGACATCGATGCGGAAATCGAACCGAAGCCCGGCGACGCTGTTTTCGAGCCGCCGGAAAGCCCGGATGCGCCCGCCGACGGGGTTGCGCCCGAAACCGCCCTGGCCAACAGGGTGGCCGCATTTCCGCACCAGCCGGGAGTATACATCTTCCGCGACGGCCAAAAGTCCGTCATCTACGTCGGCAAGGCCCGGGACCTTCGCAAACGGATCAGCAACTACTTCCGGAGCGGCGACGCGGTCGGGATAAAAACCCGCATCATGCTCTCCAAGGCCGCCGACCTCGAATACGTCATAACGCCGACCGAAAAGGATGCCCTACTCCTCGAAGCCAGCCTGATCAAAAAACACCGCCCGCGCTACAACGTCGTGCTCCGGGACGACAAGAACTACCCGGCCATCCGCATCGATCCGCGCGAGCCCTACCCCACGCTCGAAATCGTCCGGCGCTTCCACAAGGACGGGGCGCTCTACTTCGGCCCCTACCCGTCGGCCCGCGCCGTTCGCGACACCATCAAGTACCTGCACCAGCTTTTCCCGCTACGGCTGTGCCGCGCGAAAAAACTCCTCCCCCGGGACCGGCCGTGCCTCAACTTCTCCATGAACCAGTGCCTCGGTCCCTGCGCGGACAAGATTTCCCAGGCCGATTACGCAAAAATGGTCGAGGAAGTCATCCTCTTTCTGCAGGGCAAGACCGACGTCCTCCAGCAGCAGCTCCGCCAAAGAATGGAAGACGCCTCCGAGGCCCTCGAATTCGAACGGGCGGCCTTCTACCGCGACCGGCTCCGAAACGTCACCGCCACCCTGGAAAAACAGCACATCGTCTCCGACAGGTTCCTCGACCAGGACGTGATCGGCATCTACCAGGAAGAAGACCGCACCGAACTCGTGCTCCTCTTCATCCGCCAGGGCGTGCATTCCGGACAGCGGGCCTTCGACCTCAAGGAAGCCCAGGGCGACCCGTCCGAACTCGTCTCGGCCTTCATCCAGCAGTACTACTATGAAGGCCACGTCATCCCGGACGAAGTCCTCGTCCCCGTCGAACTCGAATCCGAAACCGTCCTCTCCGAATGGCTCTCAGACCTGAAAGGCAAACACGTCCGCGTCTGGCCGGTAAAGCGCGGGGAGCGCAAACACCTGCTCGACATGGCCCGCAGCAACGCACAGGAAAGGTTCCTCAGCCGCAAGCGCTTCCAGCGCCGCGATACCGCCATCCTCGACAGCCTCCAGCGCCTGCTCAAACTGCCCCGCGTGCCCGAGCGGATCGCCTGCGTCGATATATCCAACATACAGGGCCAGCACGCCGTCGGCGCAATCGTCGTTTTCGACAACTGCCTGCCGCACAAGGATTCCTACCGGAAATACCGCATCCGCGTAAAAACCGAACCGGACGATCCCGCAATGATGGCGGAAGTCATCGAGCGGCTCATCAAAAACGACCAGCCCCTTGTTCAAAGCCTTGACCTCCTGATGCTCGACGGCGGCAAAGGCCAGCTCAACCGCATCCTCCACGTCCTCCAGGAACAGGGCGCAGCCGACACGCTCCCTCTCATATCGATCGCCAAGGAACAGGACATAGACGTGGGCGAAAAAGGGAAAGGCTTCTACGAAAAGATCTATCTGCCCGGGCGCAAGAACCCCCTTTTCCTCCACCGCTACCCGGACATTCTCCACCTGCTCATGCGCATCCGCGACGAAACCCACCGCTTCGCCATCTCGTTCTACAAGGCCGTCCACCGGACATCCCTTCTCACCTCCGCCCTGGACGCCATTCCGGGAATCGGCCCCAAAAGAAGACAACTCCTCTTCCAGCAGTTCGGAAGCCTCCAAGCCCTCCAGGATGCCTCCCTGGAACAGCTCGAAAAGTCCGGACTGCCGCACGCGGTAGCCGAAAACGTCCTGGGCGTTCTGACCGGATTCGAAAGAAATTCGGTGGACGACCTGCCCCTGGATTCGCTGGAAGAGGATGAGGCAGAGTAAGGCGGGGGACAAGGCGGAAAGACCAAAGAGCGCGGGGAGCGTACCCCCCGCACCCCCTTCGTCACGCGTTCGCGTGACTCACTTTGGCCCTTCGGCGGCGCTCCGCCAGATGCGGAGCATTCGCCGAAGAACCGAGCGCCCATTGTTACCGGAACCCGCTCCCACAAAAGGGATGTGTCCTTGGCTTCCGCCTCTCTTCGCGTCTTGCTCCTGCCCTTCGCGAGCTTAGCGAAAGCTGGCTCACAAAATGCCGGCAAAACGCGGTATGGGAAGGCTCCGTATGCGTTCCCACGCATAGCACATGCGCGTCAACTTTAGGAGTCGTAACCACCTCTCGGTCTGAACGGTTGTGGGAAAGGCTTCCAGTCTCGATCCCTTAGAAACTTTTCAGGCAACCTGAACTCATTTTCCCCAGGCTTTTCTTCGC
>JAEZXS010000224.1 GCA_023442755.1 Pseudomonadota bacterium
TAATGAGATTGCGGGTCAGTATCCGTTCTTCGGGCGACATGCCGGAAGTAGGCTCGTCGAGCAGCAGAAGTTTCGGCTCGAGGGCCAGGGCGATGCCGATGTCGAGAAGCTTCTGATCGCCATGGGAAAGCTCGTAGGCAAGCCGGTCCGCGTGCCTGTCGAGCCCCAGGCTGGAAAGGATATGGTGGGCTTTGTGGGTCGCTCTTCTGTGGGCAAGGGTAGGGCGGACATAGTTCCTGGTCTGGCTGAGCTTGGAGAGGCATGCGACCCGGATATTGTCCAGAACGGTTTCTTCCTGGAAAATCGAGGTGATCTGGAAAGCCCTTCCCATTCCGAGCGTGGCAATGTCCTGCGTTCTCGCGCCGGCGATTTCCACCCCTGCGAACCTGATGCTTCCTTTATCGGGTTTCAGGTGGCCGGTCAGGATGTTGAACAAAGTGGTCTTGCCCGCTCCGTTTGGGCCGATTATCGCCGACAGCTCTCCGGGGTAGATAGAAAAGCTTACACAGTTCGTAACCTTCAGGCCGCCGAAGGACTTCTCGACCGCATCAACTCTCAGTAATGGTTCCAATCTCCACCTCCATTGGCCGCCTCTTGAACCGCCTGTCCCACCACTGCGATATCTCGCCTACGATCCCCCGGGGGAGAGTCAGGACCATTACGAGCATGACAATACCTATCACCATGCTCCACGATTCGGTGCGGGCCCCTACCTTGTCTTCGATGAGGATCATGAGCGCCGCTCCGACAGCCGGCCCCAAAAACTGTCCCATGCCGCCGAAAATCGACATCAGGATTACCTCACCCGAGGCGGTCCAGTACCACATGCCGGTGTGGACCGAATTATCGACCCCCGCCATCAATCCCCCGGCAAGCGCGGTAAAGACCCCGGAAATGACATAGATACGCAGTTGGTTTCTCTTTACTCTCCTGCCGAGAAAACGCACCCGGTTCGGATTTTGCCGGATACAGCGGAGCATCAGGCCGAAAGGCGACCGCGACAGGCGCCAGAGAAACCAGATGGAAGCGGCCGTAAGGGCCAGGCAGAAATAATAGTAGGCGATCTTGTTGCCCAGGATGCCGGGAGGAATAATGCCCTGTATTCCATCGTCCCCGTTCGTGAAGTCGTACCACTTCACCATTATGCCCCACCCGAGCTGGGCGAAGGCCAGCGTGAGCATCGTGAAGTAGACTCCCGTCAGCCGCAGCACGAGAGGTCCCACGATCAGGGCGAGCAACCCGGCTGCAATCACCCCCGACACCAGTCCCGGCAGGAACCAGCCGGCCCCGAGGTGCATGACGCTCAGCCCGACGAAATAAGCGCCGAACCCGAAATAAAGGGCCTGGCCGAAGGAAAGCATCCCGGTTACCCCGAAGAGCATGTTGAAGGACATGGCGAACAGGGCCCAGAGGAGAATGTTGTTCGCCAGGGTCAGCTGATAGTTCGACGTTTTCACGAAGGGGAGGGCCACAAAGATCAGAAAGCCCGCTATCCCTATGGCGCGAGATGTAATCCACTGTTTAAAATTCATCCCTTTAAGCCTTCCTGACGCTTGCGGGACTGAAAAGCCCCTCCGGTTTGAGAACAAGAACTATGATCATCACCAAAAAGCTGAACAGAGATGCCCAGTTCGGCACGTAGGCAACGGCGAAGGCGTTCACTTCGCCGATAATCAACGATCCCAGCAAAGCCCCCCAGAAATTCCCCATGCCACCCAGCACCACGACTATCAGGGAGTCGATTATGACTTCGATGCCTGCCCCGGGCGTAACGGATCGCAGAGGCGCCGCGAGCGCGCCTGCTACCCCTCCGAGCGCCGTGGCGATCCCGAAGGTGAGGCTGAGAGTCAGCGGAACGTTGATGCCGAGCGTACTCAGCATTTCCCGGTCGATCGAGGTTGCCCGGGCAATCTTTCCCGCGCGCGTGCGCGTCAGGACGAGCCATGCGACAATCGCGACGACAATCCCCAGGGCAATGATTGCAAGGTTGTATGCGGGCAGGACCATGCCGAATATTTCTACCGAACCGGTAAATCCCGGGGGCCTCGAGATGGATTTGTATTCGGCTCCCCATATCATCTTCACCAGGTCGTCTATGATCAGTATGAACGAATAGGTGAGCAGTATCTGGAAGCCGGCTTCCTGCGCGCGCCCGTAAATGCGCCGAAGGAAGAAGAACTCCACAAGCATCCCGAAAAAGCCGGCGCCCAGCCCCGCCAGCACCAGGGATAACCAGAAATTGATATGCATTTTGGCAACGAACTGGTACGCTAGGTAAGCTCCGATCATGTAGAAAGAACCGTGGGCGAAATTGAATACGTTCACTACCCCGAAAAGCAGGGTGAGCCCGCTCGCGATCAGAAACAGGATCATCGCCATCGTCAGGCCGCTTATTCCCTGTATTACGAGAAACATTGGGTCCATCGTCTTTGCGTCTTTCGTGGAATTTGCGCCAAATTGCAGGCCGGGGCCTTGTTGACCGCGGAAGCAGCCCCGGGTTTGAATCCGGGGGAGGGCGGGCATTCGGCGCCCGCCCCATCCAACGCCCTTTGGGACTGCTTCACTACTGTTTCTTGCGTTTCTTCTCTATGTAGTCCTTGGGGGGAAGCAGGTCTTCCGCCTTGAAAATCTGCCAGTTTCCCAGCATCTTCTTTGCGGGTGGGAATTTGTCGTTGGTCTCGCTCGTGCCGATGGATACCACCTGCACGATCTGATGGGTTTCGGGGTCCATATAGGAAGTAAAACCTTCCGGGTCCTCGGGCATCTTCAGCTTCATTGCTTCGAGGGCTTTGACCAGGGCATCAGAATCATCCGGATTCCCGACCTTTTCGACCGCGTAGGCGATGGCGTAGACCCCTACATAGGCTCCTTCCGCCGAATAGGAGGGATAGCGGCCGGTCTTCTTGAAGAAATCCCGGACGAATTTGCTGTTTGCCTCGGTATCCGGCCAGTTATTGTAATGACGCGCGCCGAGAATCAGGCCATTGGGCAGTTCATCTCCCATCGCGCTCATGAGTTCGTAGTTGCCGCCGGCATCGGGATGGAAATAGGTCATCTTGTCGAAAAGCCCGTAAGGCAGGGCCTGTTTGATGAATGCCACGGTGTCGCCGCCCCAGAACCCGGCGACAAGAATGTCGGGCTTGTCCTTCATGATGGTGGTGATAAAGGGGGTGTAATCAGGCTGAGCAAGCTTCGGCCAGTGCTCGCCCGCAACTTCGTACTTTACGCCGAGTCTGTCGAGGTTGTAGCGGAGTTCATCCCACTGACTGTGGCCATAGGCGTAGTCCGGGCCGATATAGGCGATTTTCTTCCACGGCTTTTTGGCCTGGAGATCCTTGAGATAATACGCTCCGGCGGCCATGGACTGGAAAGTGTTGTTGGATACCCGGAAATAGTAGGGTTGAAAATTATCGACCGTCAACTCGGTGGCCGCATGGTCGGTCCCGATGAAAATCTTTTTATATTGTTTCGAAACCTCGGTGACTGCCAATCCCACGCCGGAACTGACCACCCCGAACAGGAAATGGACCTTGTCATCTTCGATATAGCGTTTGGCCACGTGCACGGAGTAGTCCGGCTTGACCTTGCTGTCCGTATTCAGGGAGTCGAGCTTGTAGCCGGCAACACCACCTTTGCCGTTGATCTCCTCTATGGCCATTTCCATGGCGGCGACCGAGTCGAGTCCGTACAGGCCCGCCCTGCCGGTCATCGGATAAATTGCCCCGATTTTGATCACCTTATCCTGAGCAAAAGACGCAAGAGGCAGGATCAAAACACAAACCGCAACGATGCAGAGGACCCTCCAGGCACTTCTACACATACCTTTTTCTCCTTTGGTTGAGTGGACGACGGCACTGGCCGGCGCAGCCGCCCTGGTATAAAGGTCTGAAACCACAGTCTAAAATCGGGATCGTGTTTTGATGAGGCAATCTTCATGCCAGATGACCGGATACGGACAATGGCCGATTGTACTTGCGGGTGCAATCACGAATGTTGCATTTTTGCAATGATGGTTGGTTGAGGAGAGGCTATAATGGGTTCCGGCGGGAATTGTTTATATTGCATTCTCGCAATTGCTATTTTGCACTTCTGCAACGCTGATTCCGTACTGCGCAATCTTGCGGCAAAGGGTGGAAGGATGCACGCCAAGGCTGCGCGCCGCTGCGCTGATACTCGGATGTTTTCCCAGCGCCCGCTTGATCAGCTTCGCTTCGACGGCCTCGACCATGTCGCGGAGTGTCGCAGCCCCTCCCATGGTACGTTCCATCTCTCCGAACATCGGGTCGGAAAGCTCCCTCGGCAGTTCTGCCAGACCCACTTCCGCCCCTTCGCTGAGAATCAGGATTCGCTCCATGATATTTATCAGTTCCCGGACGTTGCCCGGATAATGGTAAGCCATGAGACGGTCTATCACTTCGGGAGAGAGTCTTTTCCGGACCCTGGAATCCTTGTTGAATTTGGCCAGGACCCGATGCACCAGGGCGGGAATATCGTCCTTGCGGTCCCTTAGCGGGGGAATCTCAACGGGAATCACGTTTAGACGATAGTAGAGATCGTTACGGAAAACGCCCTTGCCGATCAGTTCCTTGAGGTCGTGGTGGGTTGCGGCAATAATCCGCACGTCAACCGACTGGGGGTGCGTGGCGCCGACGCGCGAAAAAGTTTTTTCCTCGATTACCTGCAGGAGTTTGACCTGCATATCCAGCTTGAGGTCGCCGATTTCGTCGAGAAAAACAGTTCCGGTATGCGCCATCTCGATGAGACCTGCCTTGCCCGACACGGATGCCCCGGTAAAGGCGCCCTTTTCATACCCGAACAGTTCGCTTTCCATGAGCGACTCGGGTATGGTCCCGCAGTTTATCTTTACGAACGGCCTGTCCTTTCTGGGGCTGATCTGGTGGATGATTCGCGCGAGCATACTCTTGCCTACGCCCGATTCCCCCGTAATCAGGACCGAGGTCTCGACGCCGGCCACCTTGACGGCCCTCTTGACGACTCGGGCCATGGGTTCGCTCTTGATTACCATATCCCGCAGTGCATGTTCGTACTGTTCGTGTTCCAGCATCACCTCACGAAAGCGGGACGTCAGCCGGCGCGTTTCTTCCAGCTTTGTGCGCAGATCGTTCAATTCCGTCATGTCCCGTACATTGGTGACAACGATGGCAATATCGCCTTTCTCGTCAAAAATGGGATTGCCGGTAACCATGACGGTCTTGTTGCCCAGGACCACCTGGATCATGCTGCAGACTTCACGGTGCTCAAGCACCTCCAGGGAGACCGATCGATCGAAAACCCGTTCCTGTACAAGGTCGCGCATGTTGCGCCCGATCAGATTCGATCGCTGCAACCCGGTGATGCGCTCGTAGGCCGGGTTCACCCGGATCGTGTTTGCGTTGCCGTCCGTTATGAAGAGCCCGTCGGAGGAGGATTCGATGATTGCTTCCAGTTCCTGGTTGAGCTTCTGATAGCCTTTCAGCTGGGAAATTATGGCCTCGTATTCGGAGATGTCCTGGAATACGCTTATCAGGCCGACCACCTTGCCGTCAATCAGGATAGGGCATCGGTTTGCAATGATATTAGTGTGGGGCAGCCGAAACTGCTTTCCAATCTGGGGCCTCCCGGTATCCATTATGTTTTGGAAGTCGGGCCAGGCTTCCGGGACTATTTCCATGTGGTCGCGGCCGGACTGGATTTCAGTAAGCGCCAGCACTCGCCTCGCGGCCTTGTTGCACTTTATGATGTATCCCTCCCGGTCTATGATCATAATGCCGTTATGAGAAGCATCAAAGGCCGCGTCCCAAAAAGGGGTGAGGCTGTAAATGGAAGAGTGCTGTTCCGGTGGGCAGGTATCAGTCATATGTTGACCGTCATTTTTCGGGAAAATAATTAAGGCCGGGTTGCCAGTCTGACTCGGGGCGTGCTCGATGGGATTGTAACAGTTGAGAGTCCTAAAATTAAGCAGATTTCGTCCGAACCGGAATTTGCGTAAACGCATCCTCTGAATGGAGATTCTAGAATCAGCGCCGGAGAGTTTTTGCTTCCGGATGCGGAAACTGCGGCGTTCAAAATTTCCACCGTCAACGGCTACAGCGGTTCGTTCCCGAACGCGCACTTCGAGAATTTTCTGGACCATTATTCCTCCTGCGATCTTCTGAAGACATACCTGGTTCACGCGGGGCTTTCCAGCCGGCAGATCGATAATATTGCTATCGTCGGGCGGGACGGCTGCCCCCGGTAATTCTCATCCTCTCGTTTTGGGGGCTCTTCACGGAAAACCTTCCGATCTTTCCTTAGTAGAAAATCCAAGAAAACCGCAATATTGAGCTTCTTTTTGCAGCGCGCCGGCATGCGGCGGAGGGTTTCTAGTTTATTTATACCTTTTTTCGGGTCCCGAAAGATAACCGGCATCGGTTCGGGATGGTAATCGACTGCAAGCATTTCCTGAAAATCTCAATGGTTAGTTGCTGCAGCGGTGGATTTCTCCGCCCAAATCGGCTGCTGTACGGCATTTCGTATTGGACTTAAGTCCAATGGCGGGGGCTTCCTGAAAAGACTATTTTGCGCATCAGAATCACACATGAAGTGCATATGGCCATAAAGTGTTGTTCAGAAGCCGTACTGAAGTTCAAAGCGAATTGGACTGAATGTGCGGCGCCGTACGGCAGTATCGTTTAAAAGAGATCATTCGCGTGAGAAAGTTCAATAGGAAATGGAGTGGAAGAAGTTAGGAAAATGAGGAGGCGAAGATGAACAACCGAAGAATTTCAGCGGTCGTGATGTCGATATTTATCGCTGTCTCTGCCTGGGGATTAGAGGCACAGGCAGGCCAGGTGCCGCAGGATACTAAAGGTAAAAAGATAACCCATGCTCAGCGGCAGGCCGCAGCCGATCGCGCCGCCGCATTGGGCTTCTCGCTTCAGCAGAAGAAAACCGCGGCGCCGGCCGCCAAGAAGTCGATGGCAGCACCGGCGCAATCCATGGGGCTTACGGGCTTGGGGCCGGCCGTGGCGCCGCACTACTTCAGCATGCCCAACTATGCAAACAGCCCACTTCCCGGCTACGGGACAGGCATCGGCAAATTCAAGGACAAACTGCCGGGCCTGGGAAGCGATAAAGCAAATCTTCTCAATCAGTATATCCCTGTCGCCGTTGCGGACAGAGCCACCTATCCGGACTCCGATTATTACGAAATCGCGGTGGTGGAGTACCAGGAGCGGATGCACACCGATTTGCCCAAAACCACCCTGCGCGGCTACGTGCAGTTGAACGGAGGAGACCCCACGCCTCATTACCTTGGACCGGCAATCAAGGCCACTAAGAACAGACCGGTTCGAATTCTCTTTCGCAACCAACTGCCGACCGGCCATTATGATCAGGCGACCGGACTGAGAGGGGGCGATCTTTTCATCCCGGTAGACACCACCGTGATGGGGTCGGGCATGGGGCCCGACATGGCGGGGATGGCTGAAATGGATCCGCAGAATCCAATGTGCAGCAAGGTCCCCAAGCCTGACGGATGCTATGAGGAAAACAGGGCGAACTTGCACCTGCACGGCGGCGTCAATCCCTGGATCAGCGACGGAACCCCGCACCAGTGGATAACGCCGTCAGGGGAGATCACGAATGATCGCAAGGGCGTCAGCGTGGCCAATGTGCCCGATATGTGGTTCGACGCATCGGGCAACACGATTGCCTCCTGTGCTGGCCAGACCACCTGTAATGTGGCGGGGGCTACAAACGATCCCGGACCGGGGGCTCAGACGTATTATTACACCAACCAGCAGAGCGGCCGGCTGATGTTCTACCATGATCACTCGTGGGGCATCACCCGTCTCAACGTGTATGCCGGCGAGGCTGCGCCCTACGTGCTGAACGATCCGACCGAGCAGGCCCTCATTGGCAGTGGAATCATCCCCGGCGAGGCCGACACCCTCTCGCTTGTCATACAGGACAAGACATTCGTTCCGAGCTCGGCGCAGCTTGCCGTCTCCGATCCTCTCTGGGATATGGCCAAATGGGGCGGAGTCGGCAGCCTGTGGCTCCCGCACGTGTACTCGCCTGCCCAGAACCCTGGTGATGTCTCCGGCGTCAACCAGTTCGGACGGTGGGCATACGGCCCCTGGTTCTGGCCGCCTACAGCAGACATCAAATACGGTCCGATTGCCAACCCTTATTACGACTCGACCTGCAATGGGGACGTCCAGTGGTGCGAACCCCCGATGATGCCGGGCGTGCCTTACCTTTCGATGGGAATGGAATCGTTTCATGACACGCCGGTAGTGAACGGAACCGCCTACCCGACGTACACCGTGGAGCCTAAGGCCTACAGGATGCGCATCCTGAACGCGGCGAACGACCGGTTTTTCAACCTCCAGTTCTATAAAGCGGTCGATGCAAACGGTGTGGTGTGCGATCTTGCGGTCAATCCCGCCCCGGCTGCGCAGGCCACCGGCGTCGCCTGCACGGAGGTCCTTTTGAACCCCGCCGAGGTCCAGGCGGCCCTGCTCGACCCGGCTGGTGTCTTCCCGACTCCCGACATGACGACGGCCGGCCCCAGCTGGATCCAGATCGGCACCGAGGGCGGTTTTCTGCCCACACCGGTGACGATCCCGAACCAGCCGATTACCTGGGTGAGCGATCCTACGGTGTTCAACGCCGGCAACGTCGATAAACACTCACTGCTTCTCGGTCCGGCCGAACGGGCGGACGTGATCGTAGATTTCTCGCAGTTCGCCGGTCAGACCCTGATTCTGTATAATGATGCGCCGGCAGCTTTCCCGGCGCGCGACCCGCGCTACGATTATTACACGGGCAATGCCGACCTGACGTCGACTGGCGGCGCGCCTTCGACTCTTCCCGGCTATGGCCCCAACACCCGGACGGTAATGCAGATAAAAGTGTCAAACGACGTTCCACCAACCCCCTACCAGACGGCTCCGCTCTTTACGGCCTTCGCGCATCACCTGGATGGAAGCGGGAATCCTGCCGGCGTTTTCGAGTCCTCGCAACCCCCGATCATAGTCGGGCAGGAAGCCTACAACGCAGCCTACGGGAAGGCATTTCAGAAGAACGGCGTATATGACGGACTTGTGCGCATCTACGAGACCGTGTCAAAAACCTTTTCCACCCTTCTTGGCAACAATCTGACCCTCCCGCTCCAGCCCAAAATGATCCAGGACGAAATGGGCGAGGCTTTCGAACACGATTACGGCCGGATGAGCGGGAACCTGGGAGTTGAGACGCCCAATGCCAAGGCCGGCCTGCAGACCATGATCCTGTACGGGTTTACGTTCCCTCCGAGCGAAGTTATCGACGGAAGCAAGCTGCCGAGCGCCGATCCGAACGTATCGGTGGCCCCGATATCGACTTCGGATGATGGAACGCAGCTCTGGAAAATCACCCATAACGGCGTGGATACCCACCCGATTCATTTCCACCTCTACGACGTGCAACTCATCAACCGGGTCGGCTGGGACGGAATCATCAGGAAGCCCGATCTGAACGAAGTGGGTTGGAAGGACACCGTGAGGGTCAGCCCCTTGGAGGATACTATCGTTGCTTTGAGACCGCTCATCCCCAAAGTGCCTTTCGAACTCCCCAACAGCATCCGGCTTCTCGATCCGACAATGCCCGAGGGCGTCATGCTCCAGAACACCACCGCAAATCTTGCGGCGGGCCTGCCGGCCTTCGCATTCAACCCGCTGGGAGAGCCTGTCGACATCGTGAACCATTATGTCAACTTCGGCCTGGAGTATGTATGGCACTGCCATATCCTGAGCCATGAAGAGATGGACATGATGCGCCCGCAGGCAGTCGGGGTGGCTCCGACAGACCCCTCCGGGCTGACGGCGGTGAGTGCGGGAACCGGCGCCCAACGGGCAGTGACCCTCAGCTGGAATGACAATTCCTTAAACGAAACCGCCTTCGCGGTCCAGAGAGCTGCTGCGGCATCCGGTCCATGGACCACGGTTGCAACAGTGCCGTCGACTACTACCGGACCGACGAAAGGAATCCGGACTTACAGCGATCCGGTCGGCAATACAAACCAGATGCTTTTCTACCGGGTGCAGGCTGTGAACGTGGTTGGCGATGCCTGGGATTACACCGATCCCAACATAAACGGGACCGTGGCAACCAGTGGATTCCCGAATACGTCCCTGACTTCGGCATTCTCCAACACGGCCAGCACGATCATGAGCGAGGTTCTGTGGAGGAACTTTTCAACAGGCGCCAACATGCTCTGGTACCTCGACGGGGTTACCATTACGAGCACGGCCAACCTCCCCGTATATGCCGATCTCAACTGGCATATCGTAGGCAGGGCGGACTTCAATGGTGACGGGAAAGCTGACATATTGTGGCGGAACGTGACGACAGGTGAGAATAAGATCTGGTACATGGATGGAAGTACGAAGCTGTCCGAGACCAACTTACCCTCCAATAAGCCGGAGCATACGCTTGCTGGCGTGGGGGATTTGACTGGCGACGGCAAAGTCGATATCATCTGGCGGAACCACTCGAATGGCTGGAACTATGTCTGGTATATGGACAATGCCACCGTTATCGGCCGTGCGAACCTCCCCGATTATGCCGGGGCTGCCTGGACTGTGGCGGGTGTCGCTGATTTCGACGGCGATGGAAATCAAGACATCCTCTGGAGAAACACCAGTACCGGCGTCAACCGGGTCTGGTACATGGACCGTGCGGTAGGAGGGTTTGGACCGCGTGGGTGGGGTTCGGTCGCCCGCCTCAGGACCACGCTTCTTCCACAACTCGCAGACACCAACTGGCAAATCGCAGCGGTCGGTGATTTCAACGGGGATGGAAAGCCTGATGTCCTTTGGCGTAATCAGACCACGGGTGTGAATAAGATCTGGTACCTAGACGGCATTACGCATACGGGTACGGCGAATCTCAATCGGCTTTCGGATGTGAACTGGCACATTGTAGGCCACTAGAAAACAACGACTATCGCACGGCAGCAGTTCACCAGTATGAAGGGATTGCCGCCGTGCGGGCCAACTCGACCCGGCACATGGCAGAACAGGGAAAGAGTCCTTCGACGCCCCGATGTTCTGCCGCTTTTTCCCGAGAGTGTAGCAAATAGATCCTGGCCCTAATAGATCCCACAAACAGGGTTGCCGAATCGAATGAAGCCAATGATTCGGCTCTGGGCAAATGCCCTGATTCCAGCAATTCACAAACGAATGGAATATCCGGCTTGCAGATTGGTTTCCGGCAGCCGGATAACACTCATCCGCCTGCCGCGCCGAAGACCTCCTTGACCGGGCAACGAGAATGATTCGGGGCCGGACGAAAGAATGATCCGGTCTTAGGTGCCGTTGTTTTTCTCTGAGGCTTCCCAACGCTTAACCGCCGTTATGGTGTTCTTTCCCTCGGAAATTTCACAGTTGATGTCGTCGACCAGCATGCGAAGCATATGGATGTCCCATCCATCCAGGGGAAGATCCTCGATCGGCAGGGTGAGATCTATCTTCGGGGAATCGAGCGGATTGAGCGGGCGTCCCCGGTACTCCACCTTGAATCGAGCCAGTCCTTTTTGGATTCCGAGATGAACTCCGATGGAGGCTCGCTGTCCTTCTTCGAAGCCGTTGGAGATCACGTATGAAAGCATCTCATCCATGATGAGGCACAGATCGAATACTGTCTGGATGGGAAGGCCGTGGTCTTCTCCAAATTCCCTCACCCTGTCGAAAAGGAAGCTCGTCTCGGTTATGTCATTCGAAATGGTGAAACCGACATCGGTTTCCGGCGGTTTCCTGCGGACCGCACGGCGAGATGCAAAGGCTTTCCTGCGTCGCATGACAGCAGCCGTTGCGATGACCAGGGCATTGACGGCGGCAAACCACGCGAGGACGGACAGGCCGTCCACGCTTCGCGGAATGGACGTCTCTCCCGACGCCAGCGCAAAAGGGGGCCATAACTGCACGAGGAAAACGAGCCATATGAGACAGGGGCAGAATGATCCGAACATCCATTTCTTCCTTCAAATATCCTGGTGGATGGTCGCCGGCACGACTATTCGGCCGACAAAATCAGCAGTATGTTCAGCCCGGAAAAAATCGCCAGAAGCGTCAAGAAGGGAATCATGAAAAAAGTCCGCTTCTCCGGCCTGTAGTTTGCCCGGGCAATGCGCCAGGCCGTGTAGCCGGAGAGCAGGCTGCCTGCTGCATAGAGGAGCAGGTGGATGACCAGGATCCCCTCGTCTCCAAGGATGGACAAAGATGCCGGCGCCGGGGTCTCCGGATGGAAAAAGGACGTTACGCTGTATGGTATGAGCCTTCCCTTTTCGAGGAATTCCTTTCCCGTGTGCCCGATGTGAGCCGCCAGCACGACAGGTATGAGGGCAAGGCCGAAGCGGACGAAATTGGCCCTCGTCTGCGACCCCGTGTAATGGGAAGCCGCTTTTGCGGCCGCCAGCATGAGTATGGCGGGAATGCAAAGCGAGACGAAGTAGAAGAGAGAGAAACCGACTGCCGCGTTTCCGCCTCCAAGCAGGCCGGGCAGCCAGTCCTTGACGACTTCGAGGGTGTTCAGGATCAGCAGGACCGCAGCCATAATCGCGGCCAGAAAGGATTCTTCAAGCCGCGGCTTGTTCGTGGTCCAGAGTTCCCTGGCGGGTGCTCTCACAGAGATCACCACGGACTCGTTCGGACAGTTCTTTACGCAGGCACCGCACATATTGCAGTTGGCATTGCTGGCGAGGATTCGCGGGAACTCGAACATCGAACAGCCGGGGCCGCCGCTCCCTCCCCTGTAGCATTCCACGGACTTGCAGGTGAGGCATTTGTCGAGGGTTCCGCGCAATTGGAACACGCCGACTTTGGAATAGATTCCGGCCATTCCGCCCAGCGGACACATGTAGCGGCACCAGGTCCTTCGCTCGAAAAACGCTCCCGATGCAACGACCCCGGTGATAATGACAAGAAGCAGCACGCCCGTCGAAAGCGTCGAATGAACGATATCGAAGACGTCCTCACACCAGGTAAGCAGAACGAACAGGCCTATGATCAGCCACGCTCCATGCCTTTTCACCAGTTTTGGGGCAGGGAGATTGTTGCCTACCGCTTTCTGCACCCAGTCGCTTATGAGCGAAAAGGGGCAGGTTGCGCACCAGATGCGCCCGGCCAGGAAGAACAACAGGCCAAGTGCGGGCCACCACAAAAACCAGGTAAGGACGGCGCCGAGGTTTTTCCCCGCATCCGGGGTCCCGTGCAGGAGGCTGTAGAGGATGAGGGTAAAGACGATAAGTGTAGGCCACTGAAGCACAGCGGGATACAGCTTGCTCTTGAGAAGACTCTTCGCCGCATGAATTTCTCTCATTACTTTCCGACAGACCCCTGCATGAGATTATGGCTCAAACATCACAAAGCCTCTCTACATCATTCTTCAGCGTCATGTCCATTCTTATGTCTATGCATAATGCAGGATTGACAGGCTTGTTTTCGAGGGTTTTACAGCGGTCCGACCGACAGTGGCAACCTCACTGCCTGTCCACAACGATCGTGTACTCTGATAATCACATTTCGGTCGAGCCGGAATGTTATTATATTGGGCCGCATGGTTCGTATTTCTCGATGCCGAATTGCGTGCAGGCCGAATCATGAGGTTTTGTCAGCGATTTTTCACGTTACGCGTTCCACAGGAGGTTTTGTTATGAAATCGGTCCGGGTGCGGGAAGCATTAGGGATGGTTCTTTGCCACGATCTGACGCGCATCGTTCCCGGCGAATTCAAGGGGGCAGCCTTCAGAAAAGGTCATATTATTCGGAGCGAAGATATCCCGCAGTTGCTGGATATGGGGAAGGAGCACATCTATGTGCTGGATTTGCAGGATGGAATGATTCACGAGGACGCGGCCGCAATCCGCATCGCCACAGCGGCGGCAGGGCAGGGCATCCGGCTGAGCAAACCCAGGGAGGGAAAAGTCGATCTTATCGCCGAGCGAGACGGACTTCTGAAAATCGGCGTCGAGACCCTTTATGAAGTCAATGCCGTGGAAGAAGTAATGCTTGCCACGCTGCATTCGAATCAACTTGTCGGGAGGGGGAAGACCGTTGCCGGGACGCGCATTATTCCTCTGGTCATAGACGAGTCGCCGATAAAGCGTATCGAGCAGCTTTGCCGGGAAAATGCGCCTCTTGTCCGGGTACTGCCTCTTGCATCTCTTGAAACCGGAATCATTACGACCGGAAGCGAAGTGTACCACGGGCGAATAAAGGACCAGTTCGGCCCGGTAGTCCGAAGAAAACTGGAAGAGCTGGGGTGCCCCGTCCTGGGGCAGATTCTCGTTTCCGACCAGGTTGAGAATATTGTGAAGGCGATTGGCGACTTTTTGAACAAAGGCGCCAGGATGATAACCATAACGGGGGGAATGTCGGTCGATCCCGACGATGTGACCCCGGCGGGCATACGGGCCGCGGGAGGACGTGTTGTAACTTACGGCGCACCGGTGCTTCCCGGTGCGATGTTCATGCTGGCCTACCTGGGAGATGTGCCTGTTTTTGGGCTTCCCGGGTGCGTCATGTATCACAGGACAAGCATTTTCGATCTCGTGCTGCCCAGAATTCTGGCCGGAGAGGAACTGAGCCGGAAGGATTTCATCGAGATGGCGCACGGCGGTCTGTGCGTTCACTGCAGCGAGTGCAGGTATCCGGACTGTGGATTCGGTAAGGGAGCTTTGAGACCCGGTTTGGCAAATGACAAGGGCTAAATGGAAGGAGACCAGGGATGGGAAAGAAGCTCATTTCTCTCGCAAATTCCGCAAAATACATAGATCGTCGCCCTCGGCACAGCGGTCATGCCGCTGTCTGTACGGGCTTCTTTGGCGGGATGAGGGCATGGAGAATATACATGCATGCGGCAAGGATCACGCTGACGGTCAGGAATAGGTAAAAGTATCCAAAGTGCTCCGCGATCCCGCCCAGTATAGATACGGAAAGTGCAACGGCAATGTCTCCGGCAGCAATCAGAAGCCCCAGGGATGTCCCCCGGCTGCCCGGGTCGATCCGGTGCACCAGCAGCAGGACAAAAGCGGGGAAGGTGACCCCGAATCCTGCGCCGAAAAGCAGTCCGGTCAATACGAGAACGAGCGGCGATATGGCGAACACGAGCGGCGACACCCCGAGCAGCATGGACATGTAGGCATAGACGCACGTTTTTTCCAGCCCGAACCGTTCGATGATTCTTTGCACGAAGAATCGCGAGCCGATCACGGTAATTGCGAAGCTGATAAAGAAGAAGGAATAAAAGGATATTCCGCTTTGTATGGCTGCAAGCGGGATGAAAGTGAATATCGCGCCGAAGGCGAAGCTCGATCCGAACTGGCCGGCGGATGTCGCCAGAACCGCTTTTTGCCTCAGAACATCCCCAAAAGACATGCCGGTTCCCTTGTTGCCTGCCGGCTTGATTGTCCTTTCTCGGAATTCCATAATGCAGAAGGCGATCACGAGCAGCACCGAAGCCATCAGCACGGTGGAGGAAAAGCCGAGGTGGTCGAACACGACTTGGGCAAGGCTCATGCTGGAGCCGAGACCGATCATCGTCATGAGCGTATACAGGGCAATCGCATTCGAATTGGCCTTTCCTGTTCCGATGCTGCTGGCGAACGTCACGGCGCCGGTTCCGTAAAGCGCCATGGCAATGCCGAAGACGAAACGCAGGGAAACGAACGAAACCATGTCCTCGGCCCACATAAAGCCGATTATCGACAGCAGTGCCAGTATCTGCCCCCACAGGAGTATGGGCCGGCTTCCGCGGGTGTCGACCTGCATGCCGACAAATGGGCGAACGAGCAGGGCGGCGAGGGCGGACGCCCCCATGATCATTCCTATTTGCGTTTCCGCGAAACCCTTTCCTGCCAGGAAGACGGGTAGAATCGGTACGAGCAGGTTTATGCTGAGGGTCGTATTGAAGTGACAAACGGCAATATTCTGAAACTGCCTGTCTTTGAAAACATCGAGTAAATCCGACATACACTACCTTTGTTGCTGCCGATGGCGGTAACCGCTTGCGTCACTGCCATCGGGACGGCGCATGCGCCATGGTTCCTGTAACTCCGAACGATTTATTATGCTCCTTCAAAGCCGAACGTTGAAGCAAAACCGGATAGTAACTCTTTCGTCGTGTTTGGGGGAGGGATTGAAGGCTGGCTTGGCAGGTTGGCAAGCGGCCCGCCGGGAATACCCGGCAGGCCGTTAAAACTGCGTCATTAATGTCCTGTGTCCGTCACGCCTGCTTCGGCGAAGGTTTTGCATTCCACCAGGACCTTGGCTGAAGCATCCACGATGTTCATGGCGAGGGCCGATCCGGTCCCTTCCCCCAAGCGCATGCCCAGGTTCAGAATGGGCTGCAGTGCAAGCATTTCGCACATGGCGATGTGTCCGGGTTCGGCGCTTTGGTGCGACACGAAGAGGTAGTCGGCGGCATTGGGTGCGATCCGGCAAGCCAGAAGGGCACCCGCGGTAGCTATGAGGCCGTCGCAGATGATCGGGGTCCTGCACGCCGCCGCCCCCAGCACCGCGCCGGCGAGCCCGGCTATCTCGTGCCCTCCCACTTTTGCCAGCACGCCGACCGGGTCGTTCGGGTCCGGTTTATTGACTTTCAGCGCCGTTTCTATTGCGGCGATTTTTTTCTGAAGCGTCTCATCGCCGATGCCCGTGCCCCTGCCGGTGAGGACAGCGGCGGGCTTGCCGCTCAGAGCGCAGATGATCGCGGCCGAAGGAGTGGTATTGGCGATTCCCATGTCACCGGTCCCGATCAGCTGGAATCCCTCGGCACAAGCCTTCTCGACCAGGCCGGCCCCGAAGAGCATTCCCTTCTGCGCATCTTCCCGCGACATTGCAGGGCCTTTGGTAATGGATGTCGTACCATGTCCGACCTTGCAGTCGATTACGTTCCACTCCGGTGGCATGTCGGAGGCAACACCGCAGTCGACGATCCGGACCATTGCTCCGGCGTGTCTTCCCAGAACGTTTATCGTCGCCCACCCCTGGGTGAAGCTGTAAACCATTTGCGGTGTGACTTCCTGCGGATAGGCGCTCACCCCTTCCAGGGCAACCCCGTGGTCGCCGGCCATGACGAAGATGATCTTCTTCGAAAGGTCCACGTTCATATTCCGTTTCATGGCGACAAGACGGGTTGCGATGTTTTCGATCTGGCCGAGGGAGCCGCGGGGCCGTATCTGCGAGCTGAGCCGCTCCCGGGCCTTATCCGCCCACTGGGTGTCCGCGGGTTCGATACGCTTTTTCAATTCATCGAATTCTCTCATTTTTTCTCCAATTCTTCGCGCACCTGAAAAACAAAAATCCTCCGGGACTCTAAGAAGAGCCCCGGAGGACTGCTTAATGGCTTCGGCAATCACTCGCTTCGCGCCCACGGCAGGTCTTCTGGCTTGCGGATCGCCTTACTCCCCGGACCTTCCCATCCCGAGCACCTGTTACCAAGGTGCGGGACAGTGGCTTTTCCCCGGGTTTCATCCCCGCTCACAGCGCCGGCCAAACGCGCCGGATTCACACCGGCTTCCCTATCAAGCTGCAACAGCGCCGCAGAAGGAGTTTACAATCGTTCTATTTCTTACCAACTTTATTGAGTAATCTCAATGCCTTTTCCGTGTCCATCACCGGAATGATTTCAGCTACGCCGAGATCGGTCCAGCTGTAGACTGACGCGGCGAGGCGGACTTCATCTTCTGCCTCGAACAGGCGGAAGACCCTGTGCCCGGAGAGGTCGTACCATTCGCCTTTCACTGTTACTCCGGATCCCTCGGCTGATTCCCTGCCACGTTCGATCACCAGGTTTCTGTCTTCGGGTGAATAGCTGAATATGGCCATAAAAAGCATACGATCTCCTTTCGTCTCACGTTTCGGGCGTGACTGCATTTGCTCAGGCCACATCGACCCTATGCCATTATAGAGAAAGAGGCTCGAGAAACGCAAGTTTTTTGCCTGAAGGCGACAGCGCGAAGGTCGGTGTTCAGAACGTCCGGCCCAGGTAGGCGCGGACGACGGTGGGGTCGGATCGAAGCTGTTCCGAAGGTCCCTCCATCATCAGCTTCCCTCCCTCTATAACGTATGCATACGACGAGACTTCCAGTGCCTGCATGGCGTTTTGTTCGACAAGCAGGATGGTTTGTCCTTCATCGCGCAGTCCCGCGATAAACTCCAGGATGAAATTCACGACGAGGGGTGCGAGGCCGAGGGAAGGTTCATCGAGCATGAGGAGACCGGGGCGCGCCATCAGCCCCCGGGCGATTGCCAGCATCTGCTGTTCTCCCCCGGAAAGGGAACCTGCCGCAGCCGTGCTGCGCGAGCCCAGAATGGGAAAGCAGGAAAACATGTGGTCGATGTCTGCGGCAATTTCCCGACGAGGCCGCCTGTAGCCGCCCAGTTCGAGGTTTTCCCGCACCGTCATGCCCGCAAGGACCTGGCGGCCTTCCGGTACCTGAACGATTCCTTCCGACACCCTGCGATGCGCGCTCATACGGGTGATGTCCCGCCCGCTGAAGAAAATCCTTCCGGTTTTGGCCGGGATGATGCCGCTCAGGCAGTTCAGTATCGTGCTTTTTCCTGCCCCATTAGGACCGATAAGGGTGACGATCGTTCCCCGCCTTATGGAGAAAGACACGTCTCTCACCGCTTCCATCGGGCCGTAAGCCACGTGCAGTCCGGTAACTTCAAGCATGCTGGTTCGCTCCCAGATAGGCTTCGACAACCATCGGGTGCCCTGCCACTTCTTCCGGATTGCCGGTGGTGACCGTGCGGCCGAAGTTGATCACCGTGATCAGTGAGCAGAGGCGCATGACAAAGGACATATTGTGTTCGATCAGCAAAACGGCGATACCTTCATCGGCAAGGGAGCGGAGCAGAGCCGCGATTTCCTCTCGCCCCTGCTTGTGCATGCCGGCAACCGGTTCGTCGAGAAGAAGCAGCCGGGGACCCAGTGCCAGGGCGCGAGCGATTTCAAGGCGCCGCCTTTCACCATAGGACAGGCTGTTTGCGGGAGCGTCCGCCCGGTGCGCAATGCCGACCCTTGCCAGGCAGGCCATCGCTTCGTCCCTGCTTTGCCGGTCCTCACGTACGGCCGATGGAAGGAAGAGAAGGCGGGGCAAAAGGGGCTTTTTCATTTTGATGTGCTGTCCGGCAATAACGTTTTCGAGGCACGTCATGTTCGAAAAAAGCCGGATGTTCTGGAAGGTCCGGGCGATGCCGAGGGCGGCGACGCGGTTGGGCGGGAGCGCATGGATCGGCTTGCCGTCGAGGAGCACTCGCCCGGAATTGGGTCTTATGAGACCGCTCAATACATTGATGAGAGTGGTCTTTCCCGCCCCGTTCGGGCCGATCAGCCCGTGAATGGAGCCGTCGGAAACGGAGAAGGAGACTCCCGCCAATGCACTGACTCCGCCGAACGAGCGGCCTATTTCTTCGATATCGAGCATCGCCAAGGTTCAGTTCTTCCTAAGCCGTCTCACGGGCTTCGCCGATTTCACTCCCCGGATGCAGCCTCTTCCGATCGATCAGGGATGCCAGTCCGTTCGGGAGGTAGAGGATCACCAGGAGCAGAATGACTCCGTTTACGCCCATCCGTAGCGGTCCCGCCGTAACCCCGGACCCCCTCAGCACTTCGGGAAGCGCCGTAAGGAGGAATGCCCCCAGAATGGGACCGTACCAAGTCCGCGTTCCTCCGACTATGTTGAATATGAGGAGCTGGACGGCAGCGGAAAAGCCGAATTCACCCGGCGTCACGATGAAATTCACATGCGCGTAAACAGCTCCGGCCAATCCGGCAATAAAGGCCCCGGTCACGAAAGCCAGGGTTTTGTAATACGTGCAGTTGATGCCCATTGCCGCTGCGGCGGTCTCATCCTCCCGGACGCTGGCCAGACTCCAGCCGGTTTTCGACCCGCGAAGCCTTGCCAGGAAATAGGCGGTGGAGGCAAGGAGACCGTATATCATCCATGTCGCGATCTTGTTCGGGATTCCCACAAGCCCCTGGGCGCCGCCCGTTATTTCGAGGTTGACCACCGCAATGCGCACGACCTCGCCGAAAGCCAGGGTGGCCATCGCCAGGAAAACACCCCGAATCCTCAGGACGGGAAGGCCGATCACCAGTGCGACGAAAGCGGCGAGGCCCGCGCCGGCAAGGATCGACAGCAGGTATGGAAGGTTCAGGTGTATCGTTAGAATGCCCGCGGTATATGCGCCGATACCGGCAAATGCAGCATTGCCGAGTGAAAGCTGGCCCGCGGAAAGAGTGACATAGAGGCTCAGCGCCAGCAGGGCATTGATCCCGATGAAGTTCACCAGGCTGCCGTAGACGGCAAAAAAGTGGGACAGAAACTCCATCATGCCTCCCTCGTACGTCCGCGTCCGAAAAGCCCAGAGGGCTTCAGGACGAGGATGGTGAAAAGCATGGTGAAGGCCACTGCATCGCGGAGGTTCGATGTCCCGGAAATCGCTACGGTCAGAACCTCGCTCAGGCCGAATGCGATACCGCCGAGGATGGCCCCGGGAATACTTCCCATACCTCCGAGAATGATGACGGCAAGCCCCTTGAGTTCAATGGACCTGCCCATGTCGGGCGAGAGGGAATCGAAGTAGAGCCCGTACAGTATTCCGGCCGCTCCGCCCAAAGCGGAGGAAATGAAGAACGTCATGGAAATGATGCGGTTGACGTTGATACCGAGCAGAAGGGATGTGCGCTCGCTTTCGGCAACCGCGCGAATTGCCTTTCCAAGCCGGGTGCGCTTCATGAGCAGAGTAAGTGCAATCATCAGCAGCACCGCCGTCAGCACGATCTCCACCTGGAGTGAGGTCACCGTAATGGGCCCGAAAGTGATGGCGTCTATTTTGATGGTGCCGGCCGGGAACCGTACCGTTCTCGCTCCGAAAATTCCAAGCGCCGCGCTCTCGAAGATGATGGCCATGGCGATGCTGGAGATGAGCCCGGATAGATTGGAGTCGGCACGGTGGCGCAGCGGGGCGAAGGCGATGCGATCCAGCAAAATCCCGAGCACTCCGGCGAAGAGGACCGCAAGGGGGAATGCGGCCCAGAAGGGGAGGCCCGCTCCCGTTACGAGCCACAGCCCTACCAGGCCGGCAACCGTAAAAATGGCAGGGTGGGCGAGGTTGAGGATGTCCAGAACGCCGAATACCAGGGTGTAGCCAACGGCAAAGAGTCCGTAGACGCTACCGATAAAGATGCCGTTAATCAACTGCTGCAACAGCAAAGCCATTGGCTGTACACCTTTTGAGCGGAAAAAAGAGCGCGGTTTCCGCGCCGGCTGCTACTCCAACAAGGCGAACTTTCCGCCTTTGACCACCTGTACCACCGGGGTATGCTCTGCAT
>JAEZXS010000281.1 GCA_023442755.1 Pseudomonadota bacterium
CGTCCCGACATCCTGGTTCGAATCCGAAAGAACTTCTTCCAGCTGACGACGTTTGCCGTAATACTCTTTCAGCATCTCACAGCTCGAAGCATCGAAAACCAGCATGATGAGAACGTCCGAGGGGGTAAGCAAATCCTGACCGGGGCCGGCGGCCACAAAGACCTCTATTTGTTTCCCGGCTCTTGAAAGTCTGCATCTATAGTAATCGATTCTGCCTTTCCGTGCGCTCCTCTCTTCTCTCCATCCGTCTATCTTCTTGAGTTGCAGGGAAACGTGGTTGTAGCTCATGAAATCTTCTACAGTAGCAAAGCCTTTCATTTGCTCCTCCACAACAGTGATACTGACCGTATGCTCCGCTGAAATGAACTCATCTTAAGCAATAGATATAATAAACGGCCGCAGGCTTGTATGGGGTGGATTGCGTATTTGCGGAAATCGGGAATGTATTTTAGAAGAGCATGCAGTACAGTATGAACGGAGCGTCCGGACTCTTTCCGCCCCCGGCGCTCATTTTGTCATTTAATCGATTTATGATTACCTTCCAGGCCATAATCAGCCCGCATACGGATGCTTTCAGGCTGGAAGGCAGAGGTGAGGAGCATCGCATTGCGGCAGACCGGGAACCTTCTATGAAGCCATTGCCTAGAGGCATTATCATTCTGGGGCTTGTCAGTTTCTTCACCGACCTGTCAAGCGAGATGATTTACCCTCTTCTTCCTGTTTTCCTCTCCAGTGTTCTTGGCGCAGGGGCCCTTGCCCTGGGCGTTATCGAAGGAATTGCCGAATCGACTGCGTCGCTGTTCAAGGTAGCTTCAGGCATCTGGACGGACCGGACCCAGCGTCGAAAACCATTCATCTTTGTCGGATACGGGGTATCGGGCCTCGTGAGGCCGCTTATCGCTTTTGCGCCCAGCTGGATATTCGTTCTGCTCATGCGCTTTGCGGACCGGATCGGAAAGGGCACCCGCTCCTCCCCACGCGACGCCCTGGTCGCCGACATCACTGACCCCGGGCAACGCGGGGCTGCTTACGGGCTCCACAGATCCCTCGACCACGCAGGCGCGGTGTTCGGCCCCCTGGTAGCTGCCGCACTACTGGGCTATTTCGCACTTTCTCTTCGCCAGGTGTTCTTTCTCTCCATAATACCTGCGATACTTGTGATGTACATCCTGGCTTTCCATGTAAAGGAACCGGCCAGGAAAGCAGCCGGCCAGGTTCGGCCCGCCATAGCGGGATCGCACTGGAAAGACCTTGGGGGTGGATTCAAGGTCTTTCTCGCAGCAATCCTCCTTTTCACCCTCGGCAATTCAACTGACGCGTTCCTCATCCTGCGCATGTCCGACGCAGGGGTCTCCGCATCCCATATTGCCATACTCTGGTCCGCACACCACATCATCAAGATGATATTCACCTACGGCGGCGGCCGCCTGTCAGACAGGTTCGGCCCCAGAAGGCTTATCGTCTCGGGCTGGATCGTCTACGCATTGATCTATGCGGCGTTTTCCATCGCGAACACCCCGATAGCTCTGATCGTCATATTTCTACTATACGGCATCTATTTCGGACTGACTGAACCCTCGGAAAAGTCCCTGGTCGTATCCCTCGTCCCGGTCAATCTCAGGGGCACCGCATTTGGCTACTACCATTTCATCGTTGGACTCGGCGCCCTGCCCGCCAGTCTGCTTTTCGGTCTTCTGTGGCACACGTTCAGTGCAGAGGTTGCATTTCTCACGGGAGCGGGTCTCGCCCTGCTCGCTGCACTCCTTCTGATCGCAAGCCGGATGCTGGTGCGCGAAGCACCCGAAGCCGAAGCGCCGGTCGTGGAAGCGCCGCAATCCGGCAAGACGGGCTAGCCGGCCGGGCAAGGAAGGCCGACGGGCTTCGACCTGGCCCGTTCGGCCCTATTGTTTCTTCAGTTTCTTCTCGGCAGCCTGAGCTTGCGCAGTCCCTGGGTACTTCTCCACGATGCGCTCGAAAATGATCTGGGCGGCAGTGGTGTCTCCGATCATCTGGAAGGCGCTTCCCTGTTTCAGCAGAGCTGTGGAGGTCTTGCCGCCCTTGGGATACTTGTCGATGACCTGCTGATAAGTTTCAATCGCATCCTGGTATCGCTTTTCGGAGAAATAACACTCACCGACATTAAATAAAGCGGCATCGGCATACTCCGATTTCGGATAACGGGAGACGAAGCTTTGAAACTCCTTCCTGGCAGGCTCGAATTTGCCCTGCTGGAGAAGTTGATTGGCTTTGTCGAAGGCAGCCTTGTCTGTCGCGGAGGCTTCGGGCACCGAGGCCACGGGAGGAGCGGCGGGTTTCGTCGGAGCAGCCGGAGCAGGAGCCGGGGCCGGGACGGCAAATCCGGTCTGAGGTCTGCCTTGCTGGGCGGGCGGCGGCGTGGGCTCAAGCGAGGCTCTTGGAGCAGGTTCCTCAGCCTGAGGTGCAGGCGCCACTGCCGGAGGCGCAGATAACGGAGCCCTCTGCAGCTGCTCTATTTTGTGCTCGAGTACGTCGATCCTGCCGTTCAGGGCGCCGATGCGCATCTGCAACTCTTCGAGCCGGGCATATAGATCCCCGCTCTTGCGCGACAGGCCCTCGGTACCTTCCATCCGTCTTTCAACATTCATTTGCCTCTCATTAAGCATCGAAATACTTTGCTGCAAAGTAGATGTTTCCTGAGTCGAAGCACAACCCGAAACAAGCCCGGCTGCAATGGCCAGGCAGCAAAGCACTGCATGTCGCGATATAATACGACGGCCCATGAAAACCCCTTCTTCTGAATGGCTGATTTATGACCCTGCCAAAACTGGCGGCAGCCGATCCCGCGGGCACAGGAGATGATTGAGAAACTGCCGATCCCTTATGGCACACCGGAGAAAAAGCAAAAGTCGGAACAGAAAACCGGCGCCAATGATACATCAATTGGGCCGGTTTTTTAATACCCTACGAGAATTGCCTGAAATTTTAATAATTCAGAACAAAATGGGCACGCCTGTTCTTTGCATGGGATGCCTCATCATGTCCAGTCGCGAGGGGACGTTCTTTGCCAAAGCTGATTGCGGTCAGCTTCGATGTCTGCAGCCCGGAATTCTGGATGTACTGCAGAGCGGAGTTGGCGCGCCGTTCACCCAGGGCGAGGTTGTATTCCGTTGTACCGCGCTCGTCACAATGTCCTTCGACCGTCACCTTCACCTTGGGATAGCGTTTCAGGAAAGCGATCTTTTCGTCCAGAACTCTCTGGCCGGGCTGGCTGAGCGTATATGCATCATAGTCATAGTAAATATCCTGGTTTTCAAACGCCTTGGCACGTTCCAGGAACTCTCTTTTTTCCGCTTCCGAATTGATTCCCAGCTCTTTCCACCGGGCATCGTCCATGCCGCCGGCGCCACCGGCTCCCATCGAACCGTAAGGAGCTTCGCCACCACCGAGCCCAGGCTGAACCGGCACATTCTTCTTCGCGCAGGCGCCAAGAGCGACAAGCAACCCGCAAATCAGAAAAATAGATAAGAAATTCCCGAACTTACTTCTCATGCTTATCCTCCCTAAGTAATACCGCTCAACTCTAATGATTCATTCTGGGCGACCAGTCAGGCAGTTCCTGCGATCCACCCTGTCTTGTCAGCCGCCGGACTCCGGTTCCGTTAGTCAACAATACCCATATAGAAGGCCCCCCCTGCCTCGTGGAACTAAACGCAATCATGCGCCCATCCGGGGACCAGGTCGGAGTCTCGTTCCGCCCTTCGCCGTTCGTCAACTGGCGATTCTCGCCGCCATCCGGACGAATGATGAAAATGTTGTGCGTTCCTCCAGTAACACCGCTGTATGCAATCCAGTCACCTTTCGGGGACCAGGCCGGGGACGTGTTGTAATTCCCGCTGAATGTGATGCGCTTTTTCGAACCTGAAGCGACGTCGAGAACGTAAATCTGCGGGTTGCCCGATTCGTTCGACACAAATGCCAGCTTCCTGCCGTCCGGCGACCACCTGGGCGAAACGTTGATCGACCACCCGTGCACCAGCTTCTGGATTATCTGCCCGTTTGTCCCGATGAGGAAAAGGTCGGGGCTGCCGTCCTTTGTCAGCATTGCGGCAAGTTCGCTTCTGCCCGGCCTCCAGGCGGGGCAGATGTTCATCCCCTGGTGCCCGGAGATCATCGTCTGAGAACCGCTGCGCACGTTAAGCGAGTATATCTTCGGCGCCCCGTCCCGGTAGCTCACGTAGGCGAGTTGACTCATGTCGCTGTTCCACGCGGGAGACAGGGCCAGGTTGTTGTCCCTGGTCACCTGCACCGGGTTGTTCCCATCGAAGTCACAGTAGAAAATCTCTTTGCCGCTGCCGGTGGCCTGGACATAGGCGATCTTGGTATCGAAAACGCCGCGCTCGCCAGTCAGGGCAAGAAGGATTTCATCGGCAAAGTCATGGACCATCGACCGCCAGTTCCGGATATCTCCCTCATACACCTTTCCCTTGACCATGCGGCCGGACACGACATCGAAAAGGCGTCCCTCCATTTTCACCGAAGAACCCTGTACCTGGTACGACCCGCGCACAAGGAAGTCTGCGCCGATACGCTTCCAGTCCGGGAATTTGATTTCAGGAGCATTGAGACCCATGGTCTGAGGGTCTTCCAGGAAGCTCTTCGGATCGAGCGGCCGGCAAACACCGGAGAAATCGAGATCGCTTGAAAGCGTCTCCCCCATGTCCCGCGCCAGCACTGCCTGCTCGGGGGTCAGGTGTTTGAAATCCGGAACCGCTATTGGGATTCTCTGAGAACTCGCCTTTGTGATGTCAATGGGAATAGTCTGACTGTACACCATGTCCATCGCTCCCCCAAACAGAAGCAATGACAGGCACACAAAGCCGAATCTGAAAAGAGTCCTGTTGTTGGAAAACATACTGTTGAAAACCTTTCTGCTGGAAATCACGATACACCGCCCGGGCGGAAAGTCAGTATCAGTTTCGTGCTGGACTGCACCAAAACTTCCGGAACCGCCGGCAGCGGCGCAGCCCGCTGGACGGCACGCATGGCAGCCTGGTCGAACACTGAATTCCCGGAAGGCTGCACTACCTGCATATTTATTACTTCACCGGTCTTCCTGATCTGCACCTCGACGACCGCCTTCAGCCCGCCCGCCTTCTGATCGTCCATCAGGCGCCATTGCTGCTGGATGACTTCCCGAACCTTATGGGCATAGAGGTTGAGCAGGGCAGACGCCGCACTGCTTCCTTCCAGACTGCCGGATGTGCTCCCCTGGGCAGTTCCCCTCGCCCCGGCATCGTTTGAGCCGTTCGGAGTTCCCCGGCCGGCCGGCTGCCCTCCCTGTTCGGCCTTGCCGGGCCGGCCAGTCGCATTGGACGCAGCCGCAGTAGCGGGTGCGGAAGGTGCTTGCGCAGGAGCAGACGCAGCCTTCGCAGGTTCATGCGAAGCCTCGGCCGCAGTGGACGTCTTCGGCACTACTTTGGGTTTTGGAATCAGTTTATCCAGGTTCTTTTCAACCGACGCAAGACTCTGAGGACTCGGGGCGAGCTTCGGCGCCTCGGTCGGTTCGATTTTCTTTATGGGCACATCCTGCTTCGCGCTCTCATCCAGGTGCAGCCGTTTTACCGGAACCACAGGCTCCGACTTGCCGGGGGCCTTTGCCGCCGGTTTCGGGGCGTCCGAAACCTTTGCCTCTTCCGAAGCCCTGGGGTCTCCCTTGGGCGCCGTTACACCGCTCCCGATATCCTGCATCGAAACCAGGTTTACCGTACAGAAGGGCGGTTTTATTTCCTTGTGAGGCGTGTACCAGGTCGCCATGAGAGCCACCCCGCACGCTGCAATATGCACCAGGAACGATCCGCCGACCCCTGCCAGCATCTCGGTCCGGGAAGCTTTTCTGGGCGCTAATGTCAGGGATTTCATACTCGCTCCTCCCCAATCCACATCAGCAATGAATCCTGCAACGAAATAGGCGGAAGGATCAAATCTTCCCCTTCTGCCTGCCTTGCGTGTTCTTCGCCGGAGGATTGTTCTTCGGCGAATCGGTCACCATGCCGATCTGATCGATTCCAGCCTGCCTTATGGTCCCCATCACTTCCATGACATACCCGTAAGGAAGGCTTTGATCGGCCCGAAGGAAGACCCCCTTGTTGTCACGCCTGTTCTGCGTGACGGCTGCCAGCTTGCCTTCGAGTTCCTGCATATCTACCTGGTTGTCGTTGATGAAGATCTTGCGCTCCTGGGTGACGCTGACCACCAGGCGCTCTTCCTCGGTGGGAATTGCCGGCGCCGAACTTTCAGGAAGCTTCACGTCCACACCCTGCGTCATCATCGGAGCCGTTACCATGAATATGATGAGCAGCACGAGCATTACGTCGACAAGAGGCGTAACATTAATTTCGGCAACCATGCCTTTGGAGTCGTTCCCGTTTACCTGCATACAAGTATTCCTCCGCTGGGCTTAGTCCTGCAACGTTGCCAGCCGCTGTTCCGCCATTTCTTCCTGGCGCCCCTTGCGTATGAGATCCCGCTTCAGCATGTTCAGAAAATCAGCTGAGAAGTGGCTCATTTCGTTATCGATCATGCGAACGCGCGTGGAAAAGTGGTTGTACGCCACTACTGCAGGGATTGCGGCGGCAAGACCTATCGCCGTTGCAATCAGTGCCTCTGAGATGCCGGGTGCCACAACCGCAAGGTTGGCGGCGCCCTTAAGGCCTATTTCCTGGAAGCTGGTCATGATGCCCCAGACCGTTCCGAACAGTCCGATAAAGGGGGCCGTACTTCCCGTCGTTGCGAGCAGCGGAAGATACCGCTCTATGCGCTGTCTTTCTGCGGTCATGCCGCCATAAATGGCGCGTTCGACGTTTTCCAGGAGCACTTCAGGATTTGAGGAAAGCTCCAGGAGATTTCTCGTTTCAAGCGACTTGCCAAGCCGGTTCAGCTCCGCATAGCCCACCCTGTAGATCTGGGCAATATGGCTGTCTTCGAGCGGCTCGCTGTCTCGGTACAAGGCCGTGTAATTCTTCCTTTGCCGGAACAGGTCGATGAATCTTTCCGATTCCTTGTTGGCGCGCCGAATGAGCCGGTATTTGATCAAAATGATGCACCAGCATGCCACCGACAGGGTCAGAAGAACGAGGAGAATGAACTTCACCATCGGGCCTGCATTGATAATCATATCGATCACGCTGTCCCCGGCGCGCTGATATGGTGCGGCGGCATCGGGTCCGGCATAGACAATTCCGGATAGCAGTTGAAATACCATCAGTTCCATTCCTCTACTGGCTTTTGCATTTGCCTGATAATAGTAAGCACATTGCTCAGGGCCATTCCCGCCGGCTCCATAATGTGCAGGTCGGTTAACGAACCGGACAGTTCCGAAGATATAGGGTTGATTTCAAGCAGGCGAGCCCCCCGCCTCTTGGCGATCCGTGGCAGGTGTGAAGCGGGAGCCACACTGGCGGACGTTCCCACCACCAGCATAAGGTCGCATTTTTCCGCTTCTTCCACAGCCCGGGAATACGCGTCATGCGGGATGCCTTCGCCGAAAAAAACTATGTCGGGGCGAAGCACGCCGCCGCACGAGCAAAGGGGCGGCACCTCATCCAGGCTTATTTCCCCTCTCCCGTATAGCTTGGAGCACTCACTGCAATGCAGGCTGCGAAAATGCCCGTGGAACTCCACCACATTCATACTTCCTGCCCGCTGGTGCAGGCTGTCTATGTTCTGGGTCACCACCCAACGGATGATCCCAAGCTTTTCGAGTTCACCCAGGGCAAGATGTGCGGCATTCGGTCTTGCACCCGTAAACAATGCATCCATTTCAACCAGCATCTTCCAAACCTTGCCGGGATTTAGCTGGAATGCATCTATATAGGCATACTCCGCAGGGTTGTACCTGGACCACAGCCCGTCTTTGCTCCGAAAGTCGGGTATTCCGCTTTCGACGGACATTCCCGCCCCGGTCAGGGCAACTGCGTACCGGCTCTTGAGCAGCATTTCGGAAAATCGCTGATAATCGCCCATATTGCACCAGAATAATTGGATTTTCGCCGTTTTGTCAACGCGCTATCGTAGTTCTCCCGCATATGCTTGTCAAGGCATTTAATGGGCCGCAAATCCAGGCGCAACGCCGCAATGGTGCAGGCCGCCGCCTGTGGAAAAAGCCTCGCAGTGCGGGAGAATTCTCCTCATTTATATATCTTCAGCACCTGCCCGGGTCGTATCTTGTTGCCCGTTATCCTGTTCCATTCGCACACATTCTGGCTCGACGTATCGTATCTGTGGGCAATGCCGTCTACGGTTTCCCCTTTGGCGACCCTGTGCATCACCAGGACGGGCTTGTATTGCGCCTTCAGAACCTCTATGCGCTTTTCAAACTCTTTTCCCTTTCCTTCCGGCACCTTGACCGTCATGCTGCCCTTCGGCACCATATCCGAAATGAAGCAGGGATTGAGCAGCTTAAACTCGCGATAGGTAATGCCCGCCGCTTCGGCTGCAGCCGAAACCGGGATCGGGCCGGGCAGACTGATATTGACCTTCTCGACCATTATCACCGGATAGCCGGCACCTTTGGGCAGATAGTAGCCATATTTTTCGGGATTGCTCAGGACTTCTTTTATCGCAAGGATCCGAAATACATACCGCTCCGTCTCCTTCGGAAGTTTCAGCAAGTAATAGCTCTGAACCCTCTGCCTGCGTATTTCATCCTGCACCCTCTTTTCCCCGCAGTTGTATGCCGCGATGGCCAGGGACCAGTTTTTGAACTGCCCATATAGATTGGACAGATATTTGAACGCTCCGGATGCGGATATTTCGAAATCATACCGCTCGTCCACCGTTCCGGACTGGTTCATCCCGTAACTGCTCGCCGTCCCCGACATGAATTGCCACGGACCGGCAGCACCTGCCGAGGATAGCGCTCCGTGCATCAGGTCACTTTCCGCGACGGCAACGAACTTGAGATCGTCCGGAAGCCCCTTTTCTCTCAGCTGCTTCTCAATCCACGGAAAATAGCGCTCGGCTCTTTTCAACCAGAGGTAAACCTGGGCATGGCTATGAACGATCAGGGTGAATTCGCGGTCGAATCTTTCGCGGACGTCTGCGGTTTTGAGCGGGACCTCTTCGCCGCAGAGTTCGGCATGATCCGGCAGATTGAAATAAGGAACAATAAGAACAGGGGTTGGTTTTGGATCCACCCCGCCAAAACTGCCCGAACTTGTGAAACCGGACCACAGCATCAGAACGAGAATCAGGATAGTGATTCTGTATTTCCTTTCCTCCGCCATGTACTTGCAACTCCTGTTAACGAAATGCCGTGAAAAAGGCGGCTTTTCCCGATTATGACGATCTTTGTCTTCCTCCGACCGGCCGCCCATATTTTATGCTATCGAACTCACCGGCCCGAAGAGCTTTACTCCCGGCCCGCAGCGCAGTAATGAACTCATTCCGCACATAATTTCAATGCAAATGTTGGACGAGAACCTCCCGGGTTCGGGCGAAAAAATACACATCGATCGCCAAAACCACCCCACGTCAAAAATCCGGCCATCCGGCCCACATCGTTTTTCCCGTTCAGTACCGCATGGTTCTGTGTTAATCTCGCCCGATCGACTATGACATTCGCAACCCATATTCGGACAAAAGACTAAATCAATGGCAAAATACGTCCTCGATGCTCAGCAACTCACAAAGATCATGGAAAAGGCAATCGATCTTTTTCTGGAATACCAGTACAAGCGCGGCTATGACGAACCTCAGGCCAGAACCGAAGCGGTCAGGGAAATCATCACCCTTCTGCAAAGCGTTTCCGGTGAACGCCCTTCCGACGTATAGTTTCCGATCGCCTTTCAAAACGGGATTTGCGAAATCCCGTTCTTTACCGAGATGAAATATCGACCCGCATGCGTCCTGAGAAGAAAGGTGTTCTATAAAGACTTCCAGGCATATCGGCCCTATTACTACTTCATTTGGCAGCCCCGTACAATCGTCAACTTTTGATGCTTCACAGCTCGCTGCGGGGAAGATGACTCTCGTCGAATCTCAACTCTTCTGGTTGGCCTTTTTCTGGTGAGTTTTTATCTGATCGACCACATCTTTTCCATCGGGTCCCAGTATGCACCTGTAGGGCGCTGAACAGCAATCGGCCCAGAAACCGTCCTTGCGCTCCTTGGCAAATGAGGCGAAATAAGCATCCGCAGGTCCGTACGTTTCCTGGACAAGTTCCTTCACCGCAAGCTTCTCGTCCTGCAGTTTTTCGCATCTTTCCAGGAGCCTGGCCATGAGCTGATTGTTCGGCGTTTCGCCATTGCCGGAAACGAAATAGATCCAGAACGGCATTGCCATATCGTCGGCATCATAGAGGTCAATTTTGGTGTTTTGGAAGATTTTTTCCACCTTGCACTGCCGGCTCACCCTCCCCCAGACATAAACCTCGGCCCAGGCGGCGGTGCCTTCCGTGAACCACATGTAGGGAGGGGCCGGATACCATTTCGTCTTGTAGCCGTAAGCATACTGCAGCTTGTGGAACAATTCATGCGCGGAGGTAGGCTGGCGTATTCCGGGGTTTTTCATCCAGGCATCGGCACTGAACTGAATCGGCCCATCCGGCGGGTCGGCCACACCGTAGCAGTCGATATCCCTGAACACCACTTCGATCTTGTCCTTCCCGGGCGCCCTGTAGGGAGTGCGCCCAAAAAGTTCGACATACTTCGACCAGGCGATTTCGAGGTACCCCCCCGTTTCCTGAATGATTTCCGGCTTCGGAATGTTATCGGCAGGGTCCCGGCTCTTATTGGTCCATCTGAGCACGAAATGTTCGGTTTCCAACCGGTTTTCGAAGGCAGGCATTTCGCTGTCGGGCGAGTGTTCGGGTCCCCGGGACGCAGGGGAGTAGCCCGGAGATATACCACTGCATGCAGCGAGGACGAGTGCAACCAGCAGCACGGCCGGTCTCATCCGCCAAATCGGTTTCATCGTGTCTCCTTGCCGGTGGAAGAGGGAAAGTTGTTGGAATGTTGCTTGATTGTACACGGAAATCGCAAGGGAAGGCAAAGGGATTATGGAATAAAGAGTAGGGAAACGGAATCCTTAGTAGGAAGCCAATTATCACTCTCTATCAGAGATTGCTGGCAATTGCGGAGGTTCTATGATCTGTGGGCAGGTGTCGGGAGGTACGGGAAATCCGACACCGGCTACCAAATGCTGGAGGCACAGGGTCCAAACATCACCTTTCCAGCATCCGACAGCCGGTATCGATCACCAGCTTTCTGAAAGATCAGGCCTGGACTTCCCGAACTTCCATGTTGCGAATTCCTTTTGGCGTCTGGACTTTTACCTCATCCCCCTCTTCCTTGCCGATCAGGGCCTTTCCGAGAGGTGAGGTCACAGAGATGGTGCCGGATTGCACGTCGGCTTCAAAGGGGCCGACAAGGCGATATTCGCTGACTTCGCCGGTCTCGAGATCTTCTACAGAGACTTTGCACCCGAATATGACTTTACCGTCGACATCCTGCGGCAAATCGACAATCTGGGAGTTCGCCAGCTTTTCGGTCGTGTCCAGGATTTTGCCTTCGATGATCGACTGCTTTTCCTTGGCGGCTTCATACTCGGCGTTTTCGGAGAGGTCGCCATGTCCACGGGCCTCTTCTATTGCTTTGATGACTGCAGGGCGTTCTTCTTTCTGCAGGCGCTGCAACTCCAGCTTCAGCTTTTCGTATCCCTGCTTGGTAATGGGAATCCTCGGCATTCCGGCTCCTTTCTAAAATAAAACTGCGGCTCCATCTGCTGTAAAAAAACCGGCTTGTCAGAGCCGGTATGGAAACCGCGGAAAATGCCCTATTTTTTGAAAGACTATTATAATATTTTAATTCGGAATTTCAGTAAAAATGAACACCCCGGGATAATTTTCTTTAACTGTCCATCCATTCGCACCATTGTTTCTTTTGAACGCGCCTCCCCATTTTCGATTACCATCAACCTGCCGTATCATGCTAGACTGAGCGGTTGAAACACGGTTATGTTCGAATCTGGCCAAACGGCTTCAACCACATGTACGCGTGGAATTTCAACCAGGAAAGTCCCCTAAGGGACCTCGCAAGGAACAGCCATGGGCTTTAACCGAAAAGACCTCCTCGGAATTCGGGACCTGGAGGTACACGAAATCGAGCACATCCTGGATCTGGCACTTTCCCTGAAGGAAATCAATACCAGAGAGATCAAGAAGGTGCCAACGCTGAGAGGAAAGACGGTCATTCACCTCTTTTACGAACCGAGCACGCGAACACGCACCTCCTTCGACATCGCGGCCAAACGCCTCAGCGCCGACACCTACTCCATTACGGGTTCGACAAGCTCCATGGTCAAAGGGGAAACGCTGCTCGATACGCTCAAAAACCTCGAGGCCATGAAGCCGGATGTATTCGTAATCCGCCATTCCGCATCCGGAGCCCCGCATGTGCTCGCCCAAAGAACGCCGGCTTCCGTGATCAATGCGGGCGACGGAATGCACGAACATCCGTCCCAGGCGTTGCTGGACATGCTCACGATTCTGGAACACAAAAAGAAGCTCGATGGGCTGAAAATAGTAATCATCGGTGATATTTTCCACAGCCGGGTTGCGCGCTCAAACATCTGGGGACTCACAAAAATGGGCGCATCCGTGACGGTATGCGGACCGACAACTCTCATCCCACCCCATATCGACCAGATGGGGGCGACCGTAAGCCATAACGTGGGCGAATGCCTTGCCGATGCCGACGTCATCATGGTGTTGCGACTGCAGAAAGAAAGGCAGCAACAGATGTTGTTGCCTTCCCTGCGCGAATACTCGACATACTACGGCATCAATTCCGAAAAGCTCAGGAAGGCAAAGCCCGACGCCCTCATCATGCACCCTGGACCTATCAACAGGGGTGTGGAAATCAGTCCGGAAGTCGCAGACGGCCCGTACTCGGTAATCCTCGATCAGGTTACGAACGGGGTCGCTGTCAGGATGGCGCTGCTGTACCTGCTTGCGCAAAGATAATGCAAAACCCGCCGGGACGATCCGCCCCGGCATTCAAGTCCTGGAGTAATAATGACACAGAACGGAAATCCATCCGGTTTCATTTTTCGCAAGGGCAGGGTAATCGATCCGGCGCAGAACCTCGACGCAGTTAGGGACGTTTTGGTAGAGGACGGCCGCGTCGTGGAGATCGCCCCCCATATCGATCCCGGCGCCGGCCGGCTTTCAGAAATCAGAGAAATCGACGCACAGGGAAAGTGGGTCGTTCCGGGTCTTATCGATATGCATGTCCACCTGCGTGAGCCCGGAGAAGAATACAAGGAGACGATCGCAACCGGCACTTTGTCCGCTGTCGCCGGAGGCTTCACGGGTGTCGCCTGCATGCCCAACACGCACCCGGTAAACGATTGTGCGGCAATCACCCAGTATATACTCGATAAAGCCCGGCAGGAGGGAAGCTGCCGCGTATTTCCGGTCGGAGCGATAAGCCGGGGGCTCGAAGGCAAGAATCTTGCCGAATACGGCGAACTCCGGGATTCCGGGGCGGTAGCCGTTTCCGATGACGGCAGGCCCGTCATGAACAGTCTTCTCATGCGGCGCGCGCTCGAATACGCCAAGACCTTCGACCTGGCCGTGATCAGCCATGCCGAGGATGCAGAACTGTCGAGCGGAGGCCTCATGAACGAAGGGGCTGTCTCCACCAGGCTCGGATTGCGGGGAATTCCCGACGCCGCCGAAGAGGTAATGATCGCGCGCGATCTGCTTTTGGCTGAACTCACCCAGAGCCGCCTTCATATCGCCCACGTCAGTACGGCCGGTTCCGTTGCCCTCATCCGGGAAGCGAAACAAAGAGGCGTTCCAGTCACCGCCGAAACCGCACCCCACTACTTCACCCTGTCCGAAGAACTGATCACCAGTTTCGACCCCGTGTACAAGGTCAACCCTCCGCTCAGAAGCGTGGAGGACATCGCAGCAATAAAAGCGGGACTTGCCGACGGGACGTTGGACGCCATCGCATCCGACCACGCACCGCACAGTTCGGTTGAAAAGGACCTCGAGTTTGAATTTGCCTCGAACGGCATGATCGGCCTCGAATCCTCGCTTCCCCTCATCTTGAAACTCGTTCGGGACAGCCTCCTGACGCCTATGCGCGCAATTGCCCTTATAACGTGCAACCCCGCGGAAATCCTCAAAGTACCCTTTGGCACTCTGCGGGCGGGAGCTGTCGCCGACCTTACGCTTATAGATCCGGAAGAAAAATTCGTGATCGACGCCAACCGGTTCAAGTCCAAGAGCAGGAACTGCCCCTTCCAGGGCATGGAGGCGCAGGGACGGGCGACGATGACGCTGGTCGGCGGAAAGGTTGCATTCTCTGCGCTTTAGCCCGTTTTGAAACAGGATGTGGACAATGGGCCCGGATCGATCCTGCAAGGGAAGAATACTGGTCGCGGATGACGAGAGAAGCATGCGCGAGCTGCTCGAGATGCTCCTCGAAAGGGAGGGCTACGAGATCAGTTGCGCCGCGAGCGGCCGTGAAGCATTGGAGCTGATCCGGGACAATCCCTTCGACCTCGTTATCACCGATATCCGCATGGAGCCGGTAAATGGGCTCGAGGTTCTCAAACAGTGCAAAGCGTTTTCCCCCCGCACTGTCGTCATTATGATTTCGGCCTTCGCCAGCACCGAGCTGGCGGTCGAGGCCATGAACGCAGGCGCGTACGACTATTTCCCAAAACCGTTCAATAACGACGAGATCCTTTCGGTCATCGCGCATGCCCTCAAGGACAGGGGCGATGAGGAGACAGCGCCGAAGACCCAGGACGGCCCGCTGCACTTCGGGTGCATTATCGGCGAAAGTCCCCTCATGCTGAGGGTGTACGAAACCATCCGCCAGGTCGCCAAAACGGGAAGCAATGTTCTTATTACCGGTGAGAGCGGGACGGGGAAAGAACTGGTCGCCAAAGCCATCCATCGGCAAAGCGCCAGAAACGACCGTCCCTTCGTGGTGGTCAATTGCGGAGGGGTCCCGGAAAACCTGATCGAAAGCGAACTGTTCGGCTACAGGAAGGGCGCCTTTACCGGCGCCGCCGCCAACAGGAAGGGCCTGGTCGAGACAGCGCAGGGAGGAACCCTTTTCCTCGACGAGATCGGGGAGCTTTCCCTCGCCCTGCAGGTCAAACTTCTCCGGCTGGCCCAGGAAAAGACCGTTAAAATGATCGGCGGCACCGAGGATATACCGGTGGATGTCCGTATCATTTCGGCCACGAACCGCGATCTCGAAACGATGGTAATGGAAAAAACGTTTCGAGAGGACCTCTACTACCGCCTCAACGTGCTCCCGATACGCATCCCACCTCTCAGGGAGCGCCGCGAGGACATCCCAGTTCTCGCCCAGTTCTTCCTCAGCAAATTTACGAAAGAATTCGCCAAGGATATCCACAAGGTTTCCTCGTACGCAATGGACATCCTGTGCAGCTACGAATTCCCGGGGAATGTTCGCGAACTGGAACATATCATCGAGCGCGGCGTGGCGATGGAGTCGTCCAGGATCATTCTGCCCGACAGCCTGACGCTTTCCATCTATAAACGCAAACAGCAGGACCGGGTCTCCCAGCCCGCAATGCAGAACATCCCGTCCGTATTCGACCTCGACCGCCACCTTTCTGAAATCGAGAAGAAGATGCTCGAACAGGCCCTGCAGCAAACCGGCGGCGCCAAGCTCAAAGCCGCCCAACTGCTCGGCATCACCTTCCGGTCCTTCCGCTATCGTCTTCTCAAGTACGGCCTCGCAACCGAGGAAGAACTGAATCAGTGAAGAAAGGTCAGGATCAGCGTGTAGGAAACGGCTGAGGCGAGAGTGAATACGGAGACGCTCGTTGCGGCAAGTTCCGGATCGCCTCCCAGTTCGGTCGCCATGACGTATGTTATCGTTGCGGGAGGGGATGCGAGCATGATCACGCCGGGCAGGATGATTCCGTCCGGAACGTTGCTCATCGCCATGAGGGCATAGCCGATCAGAGGAAGCCCGAGAAGCTTCAGAGTCCCGATGCTCGCGATCTCCATGAGCATGTTGCGCAGTGCTCCGAACGAAAGACTCGATCCTATCAGGATCAAAGCCGTCGGCAGGGCCATGCCGGACAAAATGTCGAGTCCCTTCTTGACCGGTGCCGGGATGGTAAGACCGCACGCGGAATAGATGATGCCGGCGGCGACCGTGACGATGATGGGGTTCTGGACGATATTTTTCAGAATCAGACCTTTGCGGCCGTTTACGCGAACCTCCTCGCTGTAATTCGTCAGGGCCCAGACCGCGAGCAGGTTCTGCCCCACCATAAGAAAACTGCTGAGGATGGCCATCCGCGCGAAGTTGACCTCCCCAAGCGCATAGTAGGCGATTGCATAGGCCATGTAGCCTATGTTTCCATGAAAACTGCTCTGCAGGAAAGTTCCACGCCGGTCTTCATCGACCGAAAACAATCTGATCACCGCCTGACTTATCAGCACCACTACGACCAGGGCACCAAGGGAACAGATCACGGCGGAGAGGTTGAAGTTTTCCCGGAACGGCGCATGGGCGATTTCGTTCAGAAGCATCGCCGGTATGCCGATGTTGAAAACTATCTGGTTTGCGGGTCTGACAAACGAGGAGTCGATGATTTTTTTCTTCTTGAGAACATAGCCCACGAGAATGATGCTGAAGATGGGCAGTATCGTGTTGAGCAGCGTGTTCGCAAGGATGTGCAGCATATTTTCGTCAAGACCGGCCTGAATGGGGTGTCTGAAAAAATCGGGAGAAGGTATTTCCCGCAGAGAAGGGAGTATTATAATCAGGAATCCGAATTTTGAAAGAATCGTTTACGGATTCTCCAAACGTCAAGTATTGAAAAACTCTTGACCTTTCGATCAAGTTCCAATAAACGGAACAGCATTCTGGAAATTGGGCTGAAATGAGGTGATTTGAATGCCAAAAAAAGACATGGATAACGATCAGATGATGGACGATTTCGAAGACGATTCCGGCCTTGAGTTCGAGCACACCGATGAACTGGACTTCACCGGCGAAGACGATCTGTTGCTCGAAGAGTCCGAAGATGACGAAGACCTGGTGCCTTCCGTCCTCTACAAGGGGATTACCCGGCCGAAAACCGATGAAGACTGGAGACAGCTGCTGCTCGAAGCCGGAACCGAAGGCGTTCCCGAATACAAGCTGGCGGACACCTACCGTGAAGGCGCACTGATCAAGCACGCCACCTTCGGTCTGGGAGTGGTTTCAAAGGTGATCTCACCCCGAAAAATGGAAGTCATATTCGAAAGCAGCAAGAAACTCATGGCGATGAACGTGGGCGCGCCGCCCCAGGCTGCCTGAGAACGCGGAGCCCCTCAGGCCCCCTGCCTTTCCAATGCGGGAACAAGCCATGTTCTCACCTGTTCCAGCAGAAAGGGATAAACAGACGCGGTCCCGCCGACCACGTTGCCGTTCAGAAGGTGGTCGTCCTCACCCATGAAATCGCTCACTATGCCGCCGGCCTCTGTTACGAGGAGTGCTCCGGCGGCTATGTCCCACGCCTTGAGCCCTATTTCCCAGAATCCGTCCACGCGGCCGGCAGCCAGGTAGGCCAGGTCCAGCGCGGCGGCCCCCGCGCGCCGTATCCCGCTCACGTTCAGGAACACCGCTTTGAAGACCTTCATGTAGTCGTCCATGTAGCGTTTCGTTCTGAACGGGAATCCGGTTGCGACGAGCGCCCCGTCCAGCCTCGCATTTTTTCTGCTCTCGATCCTCGAACCGTTCAGCCACGCCCCTCCGCCTTCCCTGGCCAAAAAGAACTCGTTTCGAACCGGGTCGAGCACCAGCCCCAGCACCGGTTTCTTTTCCCGGCACAGTGCGATGGAAACGGCGACGAACGGAAATCCGTGGATAAAATTGGTCGTTCCGTCCAGAGGATCGATCACCCACGTATACCCGTCCTGCAAGCCGTTGTTTTCGGTCTCCTCGGACATGATATGGTGGTCCGGAAAGTGTTTTCCGATCAGCCCGAGAATCAAATCCTCACACCGTTTGTCCACTTCCGTGACATAATCCGATGGTCCTTTGCTGTGAATCCAGGAGGACCCGATGCGGCCGATGTGTTCCCGGATAATATCGCCGGCTCCGAAAAGCGCCAGCTTTGCTATTTCTTCAATTCCGTCAAGCATTGTTACCCCTTGAAGTGATTTTGCCGGCAAAAAGCTCGGCTTGCGCATGCCGGCGAAATTAAGTACTAATGAGCCGGTGCGCTATTGCCCCTGCGCGCCTTGGAATAGCACCGCCTACTTTTAGAACGGATTGGAACAGGCTGCAACCATGGTTATAGATATACATACCCATATCTTCCCGCCCGAAGTGATAGCCCAACGCGAGCGTTTTTTCGAAAACGAACCCGAATTCCGCCTGCTCTACGGCCCGCAGAAATCCAAAATGGCCTCGGCCGAATCTCTGCTCGATTCCATGGACGCAAACGGCGTCGATCGCTCCGTCACCTTCGGCTTTCCCTGGCATTCCCCCGATCTGCGGGCGCGCCATAACGACTACGTTCTCGAATCAGCAGCAAAGTACCCTTCGCGGCTCATTGCGCTTGCCTGCCTCGATCTTCTGTCCGATTCCTGCATCGAGGATGCGGCGGCTTGGCAGAAAGACGGCGCGGCGGGCTTCGGGGAACTTGCAGTCTATGCTGCCGGCAGCCGGAACGATCTCGCAATCCGGAATTTTCGCCTGCTCGGCGACCTTTGCCGGCAGAGCGGCCTGGTCCTCCTTGCCCACGCAAACGAACCCATCGGCCATAACTATCCCGGCAAGGCCCCATTCGGTCTCGATTTTTATTACTCCATGGCGGAAGCCGCGCAAGGGGTGCCGCTCATTCTCGCACACTGGGGCGGAGGACTCCTTTTTTACGAACTGCTGAAGAAAGACGCACCGGAAAAACTCGCAAACGTCTTTTATGACACCGCCGCCTCTCCCTATCTTTATAAGAGTGAAATATACACAGCCGCAGTCAGCATCGTGGGAAAAGACAAGATTCTTTTCGGAAGCGATTACCCGCTCATCGGGCCGAAGCGCTATTTCGAGGAAATCAGGGCATCCGGACTGTCCGAGCCCCAGGTGAGAGCGGTATTGGGTCGGAATGCGGCCCGTATTTTCGGCCTGACCGGCTGATTGTAACACTCTGCCACGGCTTCGGATGATGTGAAAACGCACCGCTTTTTCATACGCCCCGCCCCGCCTTTCCGGCTGGACCTTACGGTCTGGGTCCTGCGACGCCGTGCTGCAAACAGGATCGACTCCTGGGACGGGAAAACCTACCGCCGCGCCGTGGTGCTCGAGGACCGACCGGTGCTGGTCGAAGTCGAACAGGCGGTTGCGGGCGACTCGCCTGAAATTTGCGCCGCCATTTCAGGCGAAAATGTTTCTCCCGGCCTGGAACCGGCTGCGCGGGGCGCACTGGAAAGGCTTCTCGGGCTTCGTATCGATCCAGCCGATTTCTACGCAATGGCGAACCGCGATGTAATGCTGGGGCCGCTTGCCTCCCTGTTCGTCGGCGTGCGCCCGCCGCGCTTTTTCTCTCTTTTCGAATCCATTGCGAACGGCATAATCTTTCAGCAGCTCTCGCTCTTCGCCGGCGTCACCATCATGAACCGGCTGGCTGAAGCTTATGGCGCCCGCATCGAAACGCCGGACGGGACCCGGTTTTCATTCCCCGAACCCGGAGCACTGGCCGGCCTGAGCTTCGAGGAGGTAAAGAGAATCGGCGTTACCGCCAATAAAGCGAAGGCGATGGTTGAGGCCGCCGGCCTGATCGCTGCAGGTGGTCTAAGCCTCTCCGAACTCGAATCCATGGACAACGCTTCTGCCCGGGACCGCCTGGTCCGGCTGCGCGGCATCGGGGGGTGGACAGCGGATTACGTGCTCCTGAGAGGGCTCGGAAGGCTCGACGTATTTCCAAGAAACGACATTGGGGCTCGCAACAGCCTGAACGCATGGCTCTCGCCGGAGGCGAAACTATCGGATTCCGAAGTCGAACGGCGCCTCTCGAAATGGATGCCTTTCGCCGGTTTCGTCTACTTTCATCTCCTGCTGAGAAAGCTTGCCCGGGAGGGACTGATCACCTGATATCCATTTCGAAGGAAAGGCGACATGAAAATCTTCATCTGGAAGCACAGCAAGTTCCTGTCCAGCTGGTCCATGTTCGACGAACCCCACGTATACCGGGACAACTATCTCCAGGCGGAGATCGCCGTCCTGGCCGGATCGAAGGAGGAAGCCCTCCGGATGGTCGAGAAGGAAGACCGCTGGGATGTTTCCGAACTGCAGAGAATAGAGCCGCGCATTCTCGAACTGGATCACCCTGCAGTCATATGCAAATTCGTGCATTTCGGGTAGCCGCAGGACTGTGGCCGGGGCGCACGTGGCAACGACAGCTCCGGGCTTTACCATTCGACAAGGCGCACATCCGGCAGCGCACGCGCGAGAAAGCGCTCTCCTATCCCCTGGAACCGAAGCGGGACATCCGTCACGTAGAACCGATATTTCGGCTCGATGCGCCGCGGGTTGGCCAGGTCCAGCCGGTCGAGGGTGCCGGCAGCCTCCTCCGCCATGGCTTCGGCCGAATCGACCAGGACGATCCGGTCGCCGAGCAGGTCCTGCAGCAGTGGCTTGAGCAGCGGATAGTGGGTGCATCCGAGCACCAGGGTATCTATTTCATGGCACACCACAGGCTTCAAATATTCCAGCGCAGTGAGGCGGGTTACCGGATGATCCAGCCAGCCCTCCTCCACGAGCGGTACGAATAGAGGACACGCCTGCGAAAAAATCCTGATTTGCGAATCGCGGTCGTGAATGGCGCGTGCATAGGCATTGCTGTTGATCGTCGCCGGGGTTCCGATCACCCCGACATATTTCTTCCGGGTCGCAGCAACGGCAGCCTTCGCCCCCGCATCGATCACATCCAGCACCGGAACGGGAGAGCGTTGGCTTATGACCTCCAGGGCCACCGCCGCCATGGTGTTGCAGGCAACAATGAGCAGCTTGACCCGGTGCTTCAGCAAAAACTCGGTTATCTGACCGGCGAACCGGCAGATCGTCTCGACCGATTTGACACCGTACGGAAGTCGCGCCGTATCCCCGAAGTAGATGATATTCTCGAAGGGCAGCCTCTCCATCAGTGCACGAACGACTGTCAGGCCCCCCACTCCCGAATCGAATACCCCGATCGGGCTTTCCGAATCCCAATCCATTGAAATTCCTTCCAATTCTACAGCTCAAACTCACAGCATACTACTGTGAGAGAGGCTTTCAGCCTCGCAGATTGATGACAAACTCTAAAATCATCGTGCTCGTCATTCCGGCGAAGGCCGGAATCCAGTTTTTTCAAGCACTTCTGGACCCCGACGCCTGCCCCGGACCCGATCCGGGGTTCGCGGGGTGACGGATTGGGGCCTTTTTCAAAGAGGCTTTCAGCCTCGACGTATCTCAGACAACATCGCAGCTGAAAGCCGCTTCCACGGTTGTGTGTTCCTTGAGGACCTGCATGTCCCCGTTCAAACGGGAGGTATTTTAGCACCTGAAATAATTCGCCGCATCGGAAACCTGCATCCGAAAAATCCTATATTTGAAGCCGGACCAGATTACACGGGGCGCGGGAATGATTATTGTTCCCGAAATCTTTTAAACAGGCTGAATTGACATGCACTTCGTCTGCTGCATCAAACAGGTCCCCGACACCACCGAGGTCAAAATAGACCCTCAGACCAATACCCTTGTCCGCGCCGGGGTCGAAGCCATCTCCAATCCCTTCGACATGGTGGCCCTCGAAAAGGCGATACAGCTCCGCGAGGAATACGGCGGCAAAGTCACCGCAATCTCGATGGGGCCGCCGCAGGGACAGTCCTCTTTGCGCGAAGCCCTCGCAATGGGCGCGGACGAGGCGATCCTTCTTTCCGACCGGGCATTCGCGGGCGCAGATACGCTCGCGACATCCTATACCCTGGCCAGGGCAATCGAAAAGATCGGCATGGTCTTCCCCGTCGATGTCGTCTTTTGCGGCAAACAGGCAATAGACGGGGATACGGCCCAGACGGGACCGGGAATAGCTACAAGGCTCGGGCTCACTCAATTTACCTATGTCACCGCTATAGACAGCATCGATGTAGCGAAAAAGCGCATGCAGGTGCGCAGAAAACTGGCTGGCGGAATAGAGATAATCGAAGGCCCCCTGCCCGTCCTCATCACGTGCGAACTCGAACTCGCCACACCCCGCCGCGCCTCCCTGCCCCTGCTGATTCGGTCCATGACGGCGCCGGTCAACACGTATGATGCAAAGGCTATCGGCGCCGCGCCCGAAATGGTAGGACTCAAGGGTTCTCCTACCTGGGTAAAGGCCATCTTCTCTCCCGCCGAGCGTGAGGGGGGGCCGGTTTTCGACGCCCGCACCGAAATCGGTCCGGCCGTGAGCGAAGCTCTCGACACCCTTTTACAGGAGGCCGAGTTCGCATCCAAATTTCTGAAAAGATGGAAATCCTGAGGCATGGTAAAAAAGCGCACCAAGTCCGATATCCCGGAAATCTTTCCCGATAAATGCATCGGCTGTCAGGCGTGCATGGGGGAATGCCCTCTTGCCGCAATCGATCTCGGCCCGGACGGCGTAGCACACATCAACTCCGAACTCTGTGTCGCCTGCGGCAAGTGCTCGGACGTTTGCCCGGTCGACGCGATAAAGTTCGAACGCAAACGCACCAAGGCCCCTCCCGAGGCCAAGGCGCCCCCCGCAGAGAAGAGAGCGTCCGAGTACAAGGGCGTGGCCGTCTTCATAGAGGTTGAAGACGGCGCCGGCGCGCGGGTTTCCTGGGAACTTACCGGAAAAGCCGTCGAACTCGCCGGCAAGCTCAACGTGAAGGTCATAGGGTTCCTGCCGGGAAGCGATGTCGATGCTATCGCCGCCGAGGCCATCGCGATGGGATGCGACGAAGTCTACACCATCGATCACCCTAACCTCGAAAATTATCTGCCGGCAACATACGGGAAAGCGGTTTCCGAACTGTGCGAGGCCGTGAAGCCGGAAATCCTGCTTTTCGGGGCCACCCACCTCGGCCGCGATCTGGCCGGAGTCGTGGCCACCCTGCTTCAGACGGGCCTTACGGCCGACTGCACCGGGCTCTCCGTCGACGAGGAGACGGGCCTTCTCTTCATGACCCGGCCGACCTTCGGAGGCAATATCCTCGCAACGATTTTCTGCGAGCGCCGAAGGCCGCAGATGAGCACGGTCAGGCCCCGCGTGATGAGAATGCCGGAAAGAGACCCGGACAGGCGGGGACAAATCCATAAATTTTCCTGGATGCCTCCCGAATCGGAACTGCCGCGCATCGTGGACTTCATACGCGAAACGCGGGAGGCGGGCCACGCCGACATTGTAGCCTCACCGGCACTGGTGGTTGCCGGCAGAGGGGCATGCGAGACAGGTTCGTTCGAAATGCTCCAGGAACTGGCCGACCTGGTGGGAGGCACCCTGGCCTGTTCCCGCCCCGTGGTGGAATCCGGGCTGATGCCTTACGAAAGACAGGTGGGCCAGACAGGCAGGACGGTTGCCCCCCGCCTCTACATCGGGGTCGGCGTTTCCGGGGCGATTCAGCACCTGGTAGCAATCCAGGGCGCCGAAAAGATCGTCGCCATCAACTCGGACCCCAACGCGCCCATCTTCAAGGTCGCTGACGTGGCGCTGCTCGGCAATTATCAGCAAATCGTGCCCGAACTTATCTCTCAGCTCAGGGAAAGGCGAAAAAGTGCCGGTCTTCCCGACTGATCTCCATACGAGGCGCCAATGAACGGCAAATTCGATGTAGCCATTGTGGGCGCAGGTCCCGCCGGTATTTCGGCAGCCTGTATTCTCGCCGAAAAGGGGGTCAGCACCGTCGTACTCGAACGCGGTCCCTACCCCGGGTCGAAGAATATGTTCGGGGGAGTCCTCTACGGGCGCGATCTTGCCGGAATCATCCCGGACTTTGTCGCGAGGGGCTGCCCGATCGAGCGCAATATTGTCGAGAGCCGCATCTGGTATCTTTCACAGGATTCCGGCTACTCCGTATCCTATCGCGACAGCGCCTTTTCCGACCGGCTCCAGCATAACGTCTTCACCGTCGGCAGGGCCAGGTTCGACAGGTGGTATGCAGACCAGGCCGTCCGGAAGGGCGCACTCGTGGTTCCGGCGACGGTGGTGACGGACCTGCTGCGCGACAGCAGCGGAAGGGTTGTCGGCGTCAGCACCGACCGTCCGGACGGGGAACTCTACGCCCGCGTCGTCATCCTTGCCGATGGGGTCAATTCCCCCCTTGCAGCCAAGACCGGCTTCCGGCCGGAGGTAAAACCCGAGAATGTCGCTCTTGCCGTTAAGGAGGTTATCGCCCTGCCGGAGGAAGTTATAGACGAAAGGTTCAACGTGGAGCCGGGCCAGGGAATAACTACCGAGATCCTGGGCACGACGACCATGGGAATGAACGGTGTCGCCTTCATTTACACCAATAAAAACTCCGTTTCGGTCGGGATCGGCGCGAACCTTGCCGACTTTACGAAAGCCGGAATCAAGCCATACGAAATGCTGGAAAAATTCAAAACCCATCCTATGACGGCCCCGTTCATACGAGAGGGGACACCCCGCGAATATCTTGCGCATTGGATTCCGGAAGGCGGATATTATACCATACCGAAGCTGGCCGGCGACGGCTTCCTGATTGCCGGCGACTCGGCGATGCTTTTCAATGCGCTTCACCGCGAAGGCTCAAACCTCGCAATGACCTCCGGAAAACTCGCCGCACTGACGGTCCTCGATTGCATGGAAAAGGGCGATTTCAGCTACAGGGCGCTCTCGGGCTATGCCGACAGGCTGGAAGCTTCCTTCGTGATGCAGGATTTGCGAAAGTATCGGAACTTTCCCGGATTCCTCCATACCCACAAGGAACTGTTTTCGACCGTTCCCGAACTGGCGCGCTTTGCCGCCCGTGAAATGCTTACGGTCGATAACGTTCCGAAAAAGAAAAAACAGCGGGTTATCTGGAAGGAAATCCGCCGGAGAATGACTCTGACGGGTATGCTGCGCCTGGTCTGGGATGCGTGGAGGAGTGTCCGATGAGCGCCAAAATAGAGGACAAGCTCTTTCTGGACAGCTTCAAAGTCGACGAGAATTCACACCTCATCGTGAAGGACTACAAGGTTTGCATAGAGAAGTGTCCGGATCAGCCCTGCCTTTTCATATGTCCCGCCAACGTGTACAAGCTCGATGCCGGCCGAATCGTCGTCAGCTATGAAGGCTGTGTCGAATGCGGCTCCTGCCGTATCGGCTGCCCCCATTTCAATATCGACTGGCGATTTCCAACGGGAGGCTACGGCATACGTTACAAGTTCGGCTAGCGTACAACTGAACACCCGGGTGCTGAAGTTGCATCGTCACCCGGGGAGTTTGCGGGTTTCAGCGCTGTTCCGGCCGCGAGGCCGACAAGCGAGTGTAAAAAGAAGCTGGGCAAGGCTTTCTCCAGTTCCTGGCAATATTCGCGTTCTACAACTCGAAATCGACCGCGAAAACGCTGTCGCTGAGATCTCTCATCCTCTTTGCAGCAGCCTGATGCGCCGGGTGTACCTGGTATCTCTGCATCGCATCGAGATTGTCGAAGGCGGAAACCAGTGCGAAATCGAAAGACCTCTCGGAATGCACCACATCCAGGCCGCACTCGAACGACCTGATCTCGGCAATGATTCCCGGAAGGGCCTTGAGTCCGTTCACCGCCCCCACGATGTCTGCTTCCCGGGCATCCTTTTTGAACTTGAAAAACACCACGTGCTTTAACATGCAGTTCCTCCTGCGGTTCCAGAAATGATTATACCTGTCGCCCTCCCTGGTGAGCAACACTCATTTATTATCATTACTTACCATCACGCTGGTCAGGAAACATTACATCTATCAGGCCTTCCTTCAAGCAAATTCAATTAAAAAAGGCCACGGAATCATCCGCGGCCGTATGGGAACTGCAGCGATGCACCGCATCAGGGAGCGATCATTTCCAAAAGTCCCGCCCGTCCGCTCCTCCGGTCCAGGACCGCCAGAATGATTTTCTGGTTTGCCGGAACGGACCCGAGAAGCGCGCCGAAACCTTCCGGTCCCTTCACCTCTTCCCCGTTTATCTGCAGGATTATGTCGCCTGCCTCGACGCCTGCCTTGGCAAAGGGCCCTCCCGGGATCACCCGCGTAACGACCACTCCCTTCTTACCGGTTACCTTGAATCGGCTCATATCGCGCTTGCCGGCCGCCTTGACGGTCACGCCGAAGCGGTCCTTTACCGCTGCAAGAAGAGACTTTTCCCTCTCCAGGTCGCTCGCGACCGCAATGGATATATCCTGGTTCCTGCCGTTTCGCGAGACCACAAGGACGGCGTTCTTCCCGACCGGTGTCGCCGCGACCCGGTTGCGGAAAATATCGGAATTTTCAACAGGTTTTCCATCGTACTCCATGATGATATCCCCCTGCTGCACCCCTGCATTGGCGGCAGGCCCTCCCTTCAATACATCTGCGACCAGGACCCCGCGTGTAGTGCTCAGGCCGAAAGAACGCGCAAGCTCTGGGGTGAGGTCCTGAATGGTTATTCCAAGCCATCCTCTTTCGACCTTACCCGTCGAAATCAGCTGTTTGGCAACCAACAGCGCCATGTTGCTCGGGATGGCGAAACCAATGCCCTCGAAGCCGCCCGATCCCGAAACGATGGCGGCATTCACCCCGATCACATCGCCGTTCAAATCCAGCAGCGGCCCTCCGCTGTTTCCAGGGTTGATGGGAGCGTCGGTTTGCAGGAAATCCTGATAGCTAGTGGGGTCGGCAATTCCCCTCCGGTGCTTCGCGCTTATGATACCCTGGGTAACCGTCTGATCGAGTCCCTGCGGATGGCCGATCGCAACCACCCACTGCCCCACATCCGCTTTGTCGGAATCCCCGAAGTTGACGAACGGAAAGGTTTCACCGTCGAGTATCCGCAAGACCGCCAGATCCGTTTTGGGGTCTATTCCAATCACCTTGATCCTGTCTTCGCTGTAGCGGCGGCCATCCGAGAGAACTACCGTAATTTTGGTCGCTCCCCCCACAACATGGCTGTTGGTGACAATATGCCCTTCCGCATCGATTATGATTCCGCTTCCCAGGCCGACGACTTCGCGTTCGAATTTTTTGGGCATATTGGGATTGCCGTAGAAATGCCTGAAGAACGGATCCTCCTGGAAAGGAAGCAGGGGATTCGTCACTTCCTGCCTCTCGGTAACCTCAACGTGAACGACTGCTGGAATGGTCTTTTTCGCCACATCCTGGATTGCGGTTATGAGGTTCAATTGAGCGAACGCGCAGGGGACTCCGGCCGAAACAGCCAGGAAAACCGCTGCCGCAAATAGGATTATCTTTATTTTTGTCGGACTGAGCCGGTTCATGATGGAAGCTCCTCCTTTTATGGCCGTGCATGAAAATGCATCGGACGGGACCGGGTTAAGAACCCGGACTGCCGGTCGGGGAAACATGACTACCGGTATCAATCGCTACTATAACTATCTCAATTATGACGCGCTATTGGAGACGGCAAAAAAGGAACACGCGATGACCTGACAATTACCCGGATCGTTACCGGGGGGATCTTCCGGCAAGCATTCCGGCTGAGCGGCAGTGAACCCGAAGGGTTGAAGCCGGGAAGAAAGTTCTTTCATCCCAGCCATGCTCTCTTTAACTATAAAAGCACGCACAGCGGACAGGGTAGTGTCCTGTCGGCAATGATTTCAGGGAAACTTATGACTTGTAAATGTTGCGATCGGCAACGCCTTTCCGTCATACACCACTTTCCGATCCGGATTCGTTTCCTCGATCTTCGCATTGCCGTCCTTGTCCACGGTTATTTTCCAGTCGATCCAATCCACCCATATATTCGAGAAGGATCGCAGCACGGTTCTCGCTTTGAAGATGATATGCTCTTCCGAATCGACGCTGACAAAAACCTGCTTCGAGTCCCACAGCCCCACGCCGTCCCGGTCGGATACAGCCGCGACCATCGTGCTGTCTTGAGCGTCATAGCGAAGAGCAATCCAGAGATCGGGGGAGAAGAACAGAAGATTCGAACATCGGAAATCGGAAGAGCTGTCCTCGCAAATGGAGGGCGCGAAATTCTTCCCCTGGCTTTGATTGAATTTTTCAGCGGGTTGTGCGGCCCAGCATGTCGCCGCGAACAAAATCAAAACCACTTGGATCGCAATGTGCCTGAATTTTTCCCCGTTCAACGCGTCCATCAAGTTCTCCTTTCGGCAACAGGTATTCGCGCGCAAACTGAATCGCGACGGAATCTGTCGGAACAGATTCGGCTTTTTGATTTCCTGCCCCCGGAACCGGGACAGAATCCGGCAACCGGCACAACCCGGTCTGAGAATCCGGTAATTATTGTTGCACAACGGGATAAAGTAAATGGAGGGGACAGCGTAAATCCGGCGTAGGCATGCAGTATTCAGGCTGCCGGACTACCACGCTCAAGGCGGTGAAATACCCGGGAAAGAACACGATATTCCACTGCCTGCACAAACCAGCAGGAATGGAATGATATCTTCCCGACCATGGTTAGCTTTTTGCACATTCCCGAAGCAGCGCCCTGCAGATATCATATTAGTCGAATCCCATCTTGTATTTTTTCGGACTTTTCGGCCTTGCATAATCACAAACACTGATTAGAAACTTGTTTCCGGGACGATCAATATGTTTTTTGTTTCATGCAACATTCAAAACCTGAACTGAACATTTTTAAATGAGGAAAGGATACCGCAATGGCTGACAGGGTGGAAGTATGCACGTGTGAAAAGTGCGGGAATGAGGCTGAAATGACCATTTCCTGCAGCATGGTCGAAGTGAAGAGCGAATCGGGGGAAATCAAGAAGAAACAGAAGGAAACCCGGGTATGCAAGGTATGCGGAAACGAGGCCAACCTGATCGTTGACTTTGACTAGCCGATCCGCGCCTGAATTTTGCCAACCCCAAAAGGGGCGGCGTCCATGCGGAATGGATGCCGCCCCTTTTTTTGCGGATTGCACTGCAAAAAAGGCCAAAAATATCGAAATTTCGTTTCGGCAAGGATATACTTTTAGAATAAGTAGCTGGAACATATGAATATTTGCAAATACAGCATGCGCTTTTCGACTTTGGTTGACAACCGGGTTCCGGCAGCGTATAATCTTTAATTGTTGTCGCGGGGTGGAGCAGTCAGGTAGCTCGTCGGGCTCATAACCCGAAGGTCAGTGGTTCAAATCCACTCCCCGCTACCAGGAATATCCCAGGGGTTACGGTAATCATGCCGTAACCCCTTTTTTGCGCCTTACAGGGGAGTGCGGCTACCCAGGCCACGAGGCCAGAAGCGTCCTTCCGTTGCCGGGGGCGGACTCAATGGAGAGCGTCCCTCCGAACATTTCGGCCCTTTCCTTCATACTGGTCATGCCGAGACATCCGTCAGTCCAGCTTCGAAGCATTTTCATTCCCACGCCATCATCCGAAATCGTCAGTTCGATCCCGGCCATTCCTTCCTCGAAGGTCTTGTATGATCACTGTCATGCATTGAAATTCCGGGATATTAGTTACCCTGGCATGGCACGCCGCCCCAAAGTCAAAGTACAGGGAGAAGAGTTCTGATAAGCATTGGTTACCACTCCTTTGGGCTACTCTGAATTCCCCTGCAACCAAGCGCCCTCTTCTCCGCAAGCAATCCTTCTACTCTGAAAATGCCGGTTCGGGCGGCGTCGGCTTCTTCGGCGAACCGGTAAATGTCCTGGTTATCGGAAGCACATTCTAATTCGTGGCGGAGAAAACCTCAGCCGGCGAGAAGATCGCTTAAAACGTCGGACGCATATGGCAAAGCAAGGTTTGGCTTTGCCTTTTCTTTTCATATAAGGTGCTTATCGACAATCCGTTCAATTGTTATCGAATGCAGCATTCTCTCATCGCATTTACTGCACTAGCTGCGCACGGGCATAAGTTCTTTCAAATCCCGGAATGTTTGTGTTAATATTCAGTCAATAATAGACATTTCTGCTAATGTTCCAAATAACTGCGACCGATGATCCGCATATAGACGATACCGGGTAAATTATATCTATGCAACCTTGATTTGGAATTCGCTATGGAGCGAAATGACTGTGACGTGGGCTATGGTTTGACCGACTTGATCGATGTGTCTCAAACCGAGCAGTTGCTTCAGCAGTTCATGGACGCAGTCGGCGTCCATGCATCTATCATAGACCTGTCGGGTGTCGTCCTGGTCACTTCGGGATGGCAAAAAATTTGCAGTGATTTCCACAGGACAAATGTCAGGACACGCGGGCGGTGCCTCGAGAGTGACACCCGGCTTGCGAACAAATTGCTGAAGGGAAAACCCTTCTCTGTATACCGCTGCCCAAACGGCCTCATAAACGTAGCATCATCCATAATCATAGAAGGGCAGCATCTCGCAAACATATTCATCAGCCAGTTCCTCACCGAAAAGCCGGACTGTCAGTTCTTTTTGGGGATGGCCAGGGAGTTCGGTTTTGACGAAGCTGAATACTTGCGCGCCCTGTCCGAAATACCCGTGATCCGGAAAGACCACCTCCCCTCGCTCATCTCTTTTCTAACCTCATTTGCAAAAATGTTAGGCAGCCTTGGTCTGAAACAGTTGAAACAACTGGAGATCGAGAGACAGCTGCGAGAGGCCAGAAAAAAACTCGAGGCGCAAAATGAGGTGCTATGCCGATACAAGCTGATCGCGGATCATAGCAGCGATATCATCCTGTTCACGAAACGGCATGACGGCGCCATTCTCGAGGCCAACGCCGCAGCCTCAATGGCCTATGGTCTTGACCATGCAACGCTCTTGACCATGAGTATCGACGATCTTTCCGCAACGGGAACCAAAGGCCTGCCAAAGCCGCAAAACGATCCGGCCGGCACGCACGCAATCCTGTTCGAAACCGTTCACCGGCGCAGCGACGGCGCCTTCTTCCCGGTAGAGGTCAGCTCACGCGGGGAAATCATAAGCGGGGTGATGACATTGGTCAGCGTCATACGCGATATCACCGAACGCAAGCAGGCCGAGCACCTGCTGCGGGAATCGCGCAAAATGCTGCAGGCGGTCCTCGACAACATCCCGGTCAGGGTCTTCTGGAAAGATCTGGACTCCATCTACACGGGATGCAACAGTCCGTTTGCCCGGGAAGCAGGTTTCCTGATGCCGGAGGAGGTCGTAGGCAAAACCGATTACGATATGCCATGGACGGAAGACGCCGAAGCAAATCAGGCAGCCGACCGCATGGTGATTTCGACGGGAAAGCCTATCCTGGGCCTGGAACAGCCCAAGAGAATGCCGGACGGCACAAATATCTGGTCCCGTGTAAGCAAGGTGCCCCTATTCGACATCGAAGGCAGGATCAAGGGAGTCCTGGGCACCTATGAAGACATCACTGCGCACAGGCAGGCCGAGGAAGCGCTGCTGAAGGCGCACGAGGAACTGGAGCAAAGGGTGGATGAGCGCACGGCGGAACTGGAAAAGGCTAACAGGGAGCTTCGCCAGATTCCAAGCATTCTCATTGCCGTCCAGGAAGAAGAGCGCAAGAGGCTTGCCTCGGAACTCCACGACAGCATCGGCCAGACTCTTGCCGCTATAAAATTCTGGGTGGAAATGGCGCTGCAATACAGAAACGAAGGCAAAGAGTCCACCGCATTCGACCAGTTGGAGAAGTTCGTTCCAACACTCCAGAGATCCATAGAGGAAACAAGGAACATCTACATGGGCCTGCGCCCATCGATGCTCGACAACATGGGTCTTCTTGCGACCCTCGAATGGTTTCGCCAGGAATGCATGCGCTTTTTTCCCCAACGCCACATCGAACTTCAGCTACAAATCGCAGAAGAAGATATTCCGGAAAACCTGAAGATCTCAATTTTCAGAATCGTCCAGGAAGCTCTGAATAATGTCGCCAAGCACAGCAACGCAGAATGGGTCGATATTTCCCTTTCAAAGGACGCGAACGGCATCCGGTTAGTCATTGCGGACGACGGCATCGGCATGCAACAAGAGAGTATGGTCCAGAGCTGCGCCTCGACCGGCCTCGGTCTCACCAGCATGAGAGAAAGGGCGGAACTTACCGGCGGCCAACTCTCAGTAGAATCCACTCCCGGCGCGGGGCTGGTCATTCGCTCGTACTGGCCCTCGGAAGAAGAAGGTGAGAAGAAAAAGCACTATCCCCGCCACGAGTAAAGCGCCCATCCCCAGAAAGTGCCTGCCTGCCGGAACGACTTCCGGGCCTGAAATCCCGCAGTACTAATCTTTCCATCCTGGTGGAAGGTGTTCCCGCCACGGTCGGAAAAGCGATCGCTGAAAGAGCGGGCATCCCCGTGCTCGGCATCGGCGCCGGGTCCGAAACGCACGGCCAGCTTCTTATTTATGCCGATATGGTCGGCTTCTACGATGACTTCACCCCGAAGTTCGTGAAGAAGTACGCCAATGTCGGGCAGGTGCTCACGGATGCTTTCCGAAGCTACTCCGAGGA
>JAEZXS010000325.1 GCA_023442755.1 Pseudomonadota bacterium
GTTAAAGGCGGACACGGAAGCCCTGGAAAAGATGAACCTGGCGCCCCAGGCCAAAGAAATATTGAACAGGATCAAATCGAATCTGGCGGCCATCAAGCCCCCCATGGACAAATGCATGTCCCTGGCATTGGCGCACAATACCCAGGAGGCGACCACGGCAATTTTCAAGGAGGTCGTCCCTATCCAGGGAAAACTCCTTTCCGATATCGATGCTATCATCAAACTTTTTACGGAATTGGGTGATGCGGAGGCCGCCAAAGCGGTCGATGACGCGAACGGCACGAAGTCATTGCTACTCTTTCTTGGATGTCTCGGCATCATTTTGGGCGTGGGTTCAGCCTATTTTATTTCCCGGAGCGTGATGAAGCAAATCCGGAAAGCCGTTGAGGGACTCAAGGACTCATCTTACCAGGTGGCCAGTGCATCGTCCCAGGTTTCCTCTTCGAGCCAGCAACTCGCGTCGGGCACATCGGAGCAGGCGGCAGCGGTTGAAGAGACGTCATCTTCTCTCGAAGAGATGTCTTCCATGACCAAGCAGAACGCCAAGAATGCCCTGCAGGCCAACCAGCTCATGAAGGAAGCCAACCTGGTAGTTTCAAGCGCCAACCGGTCCATGGATCAACTGACTTCGTCCATGGAAGAAATATCGAAAGCCAGCGAAGAAACCCAGCGCATCATCAAAACCATAGACGAGATTGCATTCCAGACGAACCTTCTTGCCCTCAATGCCGCGGTGGAAGCCGCTCGGGCGGGTGAGGCCGGCGCGGGATTCGCGGTGGTTGCCGATGAAGTGAGAACCCTGGCCATGCGTTCCGCAGAGGCCGCCAAGAACACCGAGAACCTGATCGCCGGCATAGTGAAAAAGATCCAGGGAGAAGCCGAACTCGTCGCCAGAACCAACGAAGAGTTCGGGAAGGTATCCCAAACTGTCGCCAAATCGGGGGAACTGGTCGAGGAAATTACCGCCGCATCAAACGAACAGGCACAGGGAATCGAACAGGTAACCAGGGCGGTAACGGATATCGATAAGATAACCCAGCAAAATTCCGCAAATGCGGAAGAAACCGCTTCGGCATCGGAAGAAATGAGCGCTCAGGCTCAGAATATGCGGGAATTCGTAGCCGACATGATGAAGCTGGTAGGCGAAGGGGAAAGTGGCGCAGAAGCAGAGGCGGTCAGGAAAAGCAATTCCCCGGGCAAACCGGGAGGCATGCTGCCCCTGATCCACAAGTCGTTCAAGAAGGCGAAAGCAGGCTCCATTCCGGAACTCCCCGCCTGACGATATAACCGGGAAATGGTCATAGCCTTCAACGGCTTTGGCCATTTCCGAATGTCTCAGAGCCCTAATGCACGCGCAGGTTCCCTTTTTCCAAATCCAGTATGGTTTGCCTTATCCCCTCGGGGATGGGCGCTTTCCGGCAGTTCGGGTAATCGTATATGATCAGGGTGTCATCCCCTTCCGCCGCCGTTTTGGAAAGAGCTTTGCTTACGATACGGTGTTCCATCGTGAACCGGTCGGTGCCGATCTTTGTCACCCGAGAACCGACCAGGATCGTGTCCGGGTATTTCAAGGGAACCTTGAACCTGCAGTGCGTTGAGCCAAGAATCGGTCCGATTCCGGTTTTCTCTTTCAAATCGAAGATCTTGACCTTGTACAGGTAGGCAACGCGCGCACTCTCGATATAGCGAAAATACGCCACGTTGTTCACATGTCCGAACGAATCCATTTCCCCCCATGCAACAGGGATTTCTATAATCACAGGATAGTCCTGCAATAGAGCGTCTTCCATCAGCTTATCCAATCTGAAAGGGATTTGAGCTGATATTTATACAATTCCCTGGGTTGGCGCGCAATGCCGGATGATCGCACTTCGCACAAAAAAAGGCCGCATCCCTATGGGACATGGCCTGGTGGTATGGATCTCAAGCAGATCTATTTCATCTTCCGCCAGGGCCTCCAAAGAAATAATACACCCCCCATTCGGCGTCGGTAGACGTCTCGATCAGTTCGATATCGTAATAGTCGCTGTTGGTTCGGGCAGTGGTAAGACCGAAGGCTTGCTGATAGCTGCCGCCCGTGTCCCAGTAATGAATATCCCGTGTCCAGGCAGCATTTCCCCATCCTTCGCTCGGAAAACGTCCGCTCCCCATATCGGTCATGGTGTGCCCGTTTATCCCGTCATCGATAATCTCTCCGCCGAACTCGATTATCCCGGAATTATATTTCAGCCCCGTCGAAGAGAACAACTCGGTGGGATAATACCCGAGCCATGTATCCCCGTCCCAGCGTATCCACCAGTTGCCGTTGGCCGGGTCGCGATAGGTTTCGAGGGTGACATAGTATTGCTCGCCTCCCGCTGTGCTTATCGGGGCCAGGGCGCCTCCGATGACGACATCTCCATTCACCTGGACGAACCCGGTGCAGTCGAGATTGTAGCAGCCGGTGTTGTTTCCCGCCGAACTGTATCCGTTGGTTGTAAAGTAAATGAATAGCCGGGGCTGGGAATCGCCATAGTGCGACGGGTATTCCTGCCAGCCGAGTTCGACTGTCTGCTTCTTATTGCCCGAACCTCCGGAGCACCACAACTGGGACAGACTGAATTCGGAAGATGTCTCGACAGCGGGTTGCCAAACGCTGAAATCCGCCCCCTGCCCGATGATGTTTTCATTTTTGTAGCCGTAGGCATACTCGTGAGCCATTGCCTTCTGGAGGTCATTCGTACCTTTTTTCGACGGGTATTTTCTGAAGTAATCCTCCAGTGTTTCGTAGCGCAGGAGTATATCAAGGCGGGGCAGGAGCTTTGGAAAGCTATTCGGGGGACATTGCCTCAGATTGCCGGCTTTGTCCGGAGCACCGTCGAGCCATCGGGCACCGGGCAGAGGCTTGGCCGCCGCATTCGGATACCGGGGCCGCAACGGGTTCTCGGCCGGCAAGACTTCCGGTTCCAGGGCTACCTTGCCGCTCTTCTTGTCGGCACCGATCGAGCTTTGGCTGTCTATATCGATGCAAACGCAGGAATCCCCTTCCGGGGTGATGAAGCGATGGACTATGGACTTCTCGTTTGCAAGCCCCTCATAATAGTCCAAGATCTTCCTGTACTCTGCAGGGGATTTGACTGCAAAACCGCTGATCTCGACCCTTGCCGCCTCGTAATCCCGGATGAGCGACCCTTCCTGCTGCAGGTCGGAACCGGCGCCATGTGCCAAAACGGCCGGCAACATGAGCGAAAGAATGACGAGAAGACCGATCCAAAAACAGCGTCTTGCACTGGTATGCATAACCCCTCCTTCCACCATGCACGATCTGGCTCTGATCCTGGAACTTTTCCTCGATATCCTCCAGAAGCCGCCCCACCACAAACAGAACGATTTCGTGCTCGAGTTTCCGGTGTTTGATTTTGAACTCGGACTCCGCCTGCTGGATTTGCTTTATGACGTCTTTCATCCTCCGTTGATACACTAAGGGTAGGCGCGTATTCGGGTGGGTGCACTCCGGCTCGTTTCAACGGAGGTTGTAAGGAGCCTGGGACAATGTCGCCTGAGAACAATAATTGGCATATGCCCTTGGTCCAACAGGGGAAACAGAGGCTTTTGGTTCAAAAAGGGGTGTAGTTGCATGCTACTGTCGGCTTCATCGAGAAGCCGGATACCGTTGCGGCCCGATAAGACCCGTTAAGCCAGCAGCGTATCGGGCCGGTGGTGCTCCACTTGCCCTTTTTCCGCATGCATTCTATCTTATTTCCAGGTTTTACGGGTACTTCCATGTTCCTTTTGTACCGCTGATGCAACAGGTTCTTCCGCTGCATTCAGGTTCGAGCGATAGGAAGAAGCCGCAGCCGTTCTTTGGCGTTCATCAAGGAGAGATACCCTGCCGGAAGCATCAGGAACTCTGCGCCCGGTGCAGGTTTCGATTGATTCGGCAATAAAGAGATCCTGTCATCCCAAACCCTTTGCAAGGAGGAAACGCTATGGAAGAGATCAAGAAGATCGTTTTTCCGGTTGACCTGTCGGATGTTTCCCCCCGAATCGCCCCAACCGCCGTGTCCATTGCGCGCAAGTTCGATGCGGAGCTTCACCTTCTGGTCGTAGTCGAAACCCTGAAAAGCTACACCTCGTTCTATATCCCGCATCTGTCTCTGGGCAATCTCGAAATCGATCTCCTGAATGCCGCGGAAATAAAGCTCCAGGAGTTCGAGGACGAATACTGCCAGGATTATCCGAAAGTCGTGCGGGTCGTGAAACTCGGAAGACCTGCCGAGGAGATCCTGAAGTACATCGATTCCGCGGGAATCGACCTTGCAGTAATGGGTACGCATGGCAGAAAAGGGCTGGATCGGGCTCTTTTCGGAAGTGTTGCAGAACGCGTTCTGCGGGAATCGAAGATACCGGTTTTGACGATGAAGCCTGCAGGCCCCGGGAAGCTGAACCGGCCGTCCACGGCTTCCAGTTGATCCGGAAAGCAGTCGCAGGTCTTGTTTGTAGAATCATGTTCCAGCCTTGGCG
>JAEZXS010000385.1 GCA_023442755.1 Pseudomonadota bacterium
GAAGCCGCCCGGAAGGCTATCGAACTGATACTCGCGGACTCCCGGCTGCTCGAACAAAATGCCTCCTAAACATGACATCTACCCGGTTTTCCTGCCCCATGCCGGATGCCCTTTCCAGTGTATCTACTGCAACCAGCACGCTGTGGCCGGCGCATCGCACAGTCCCGATCCGGTTTCACAAGCCGCAACGGCGCTCGGACGCTATGGAGAACTGATCGGCAGGACGGGCAGGGCAGGGGAGATCGCCTTCTACGGCGGCACTTTCACCGCTTTACCCCGTCCGGTTCTGGAACGGATTCTCGAAATGGCTGCCGGGTATGTCTCGCAGGGGATTTTTACCGGAATTCGCTTTTCCACGCGCCCTGACTGCTTGGAAAGCGATACATGCCGGGTCCTGAGCGGATTTCCCGTGAGAACGGTCGAACTCGGAGTACAGAGCCTTTCGGACGAAGTTCTTGCTCGAAGCGGGAGGGGCTACACGGCAGAGGTCGTTTTCCGGGCCGCCGAACAGGTCAGAAATCATGGATGGAGTCTTGGCATCCAGTTGATGGCCGGCCTTCCCGGCGACAGCGCTGCCACATTCAGCGCATCCGTTCGTCGGGCAATTGAAATCGGTCCGGATTTCTTCCGGTTCTATCCGACCCTGGTGGTCGAGGGAACACGGTTGGCCGCGCTGTTTCGAGACGGAGCGTACCGCCCGCTGGACCTCGAAGATGCGATAGGCTGGGTCGCATCCGCCTACGACATGGCCGTGAATGCAGCAATTCCCGTCATTCGCATGGGGCTGCACTCCGACCCTGCGCTGCAGGAACCGGGAGTGATCCTGGGCGGACCTTTTCATCCGGCTTTCGGCTATCTCGTCCGATGCCGCTGGTGGAAAGACCGGATAGACCGCGAGTTGGCGCTTTCTCCTCCACCCGCGGGCGCCGATCTGCTGCTCAGGGTTGAACCCAGGAGCATCAGTGAAATAGTAGGTCCCGGAAGATCCAATATCTCTTACTGGAAGACCACATGGAAACTGCGGGATATACGGGCCGCGGCCATAGCCGGCCTGGCCGATTTTCAGATATGCGTGGAGCGGGACCACCGCCCCGAATAGTATAATAGGATACTCAGGAGCCCCCTTATGGCTGATAAGAAGTCGGAAAAATCGTTCAAATCCGGTTATGTCGCAATAGTTGGCGCCCCGAACGTGGGGAAATCCACCCTGCTGAACCAGCTTCTCAGGCAGAAGATCTCGATTACCGCCCCAAAACCGCAGACCACCCGCAACAGGATAGTCGGGATCCTTACCGCTCAGGACCATCAGATCGTCTTCGTGGATACGCCCGGCATCCACAAGGCACAGGATGAATTCAACCGCGCCCTGGTGGATACGGCCCTTTCGACTCTCAGCGAAGCGGATGCAGTCTGCTTCATGATCGAACCCGAGACGGCCGGCAGCCAGATCAACGAATACATCCTGGAAAACCTCAAAACCGTCCGCACACCCTGCATCCTGGCGATAAACAAGGTCGATGCCGTGAAAAACAAGGGCATCCTGCTTCCCTTGATTCAGTCATACCAGGAACGGTTGAACTTCAGCGCGGTCGTTCCCATCTCCGCTCTGACGGGCAGCGGGGTAGGCGACCTTCTGGACGAGATCGTCTCACTGTTGCCCGAAGGGCCGCAGTATTATCCCGAAGATTACGTCACCGACCAGCCGGAGCGGTTCTTCGTCGCGGAACTGATCCGAGAGAAGATATTCCATCTCGTGCACCAGGAAATCCCATACGCGGTCGCCGTCATCGTGGACAAGTTCACGGAAATTCCCGAACGCAACCGCATTGAAATCGACGCGACCATAAACGTGGAGCGCGACTCGCAAAAGGCGATAATCATAGGGAAGGGGGGGCAGATGCTCAAAGAGATAGGGAAGCAGGCCCGGCTGGAAATAGAAACCTTCCTGGGATGCCACATTTACCTGGCGCTGTTCGTGCGCGTTCAGAAGAATTGGCGAAAAGACCCGAGGGCGCTGGAGGAATTCGGCTACAGGCAGGGGAACTGACCGGCCGTCCGGTGTTGTGGGAAGGCGTTTTTCGGCAGTAAAAAAAGCGCAAGATGTGATGACGGATCAGCGGCGTCTTCCCGTGTGTCTTTCGATCTCACCGCGGGCAAGTTCGTCGCAGCGTTCGTTTTCGGGGTGTCCGGCATGGCCCTGCACCCACTCCCATGTTATGCGATGTTTCTTCGATTCGACATCGAGCGCTTCCCAGAGTTCGCGGTTTTTCACGGGCGCCTTGTCCCGGGTCTTCCAGCCGTTTCGCTTCCAGCCGTGGATCCAGGTCGTGATGCCGTTTTTGAGGTAGGTAGAATCGGTGAAGATAACGACGTCGCACGGTTCCTTCAAACGCCTCAGCGCTTCGATGACGGCCGTCATTTCCATCTTGTTGTTAGTGGTTTCCGGCGAATAACCGGATATCTCCTTCTCGGTTTTCTTGTACCGGAGGATGGCAGCCCAGCCGCCTGGGCCGGGGTTTCCCGAACAGGCGCCGTCCGTGAAGATCTTGACCTTCTTGGGCCCGGCAGTCTCGCCCACGGCACTGGCTATACTCGAATCAACACCAATTTTATTATTATTTTCTGAATATTGCACGATATCGGCTACTGCCTCGCAAATGGGGAAAGCCTTCGCCTGACGAAACGCTCAATTGCCGTTGAGGTAAGTCTTCCGATTTCCTTCTCAAGCGCGCTCAAAGGCATCTCTGCACGTGCCATGGCGTGATGGCCGCCTGCGCACCCGATGTGCCCGAAAGCCCGCCGCACGATTTTTCCCGCATCTTTTCGGAACCCGTCGTTTCGGACGACTACGATCAGGCTGCTCTCATACAGGCCCGATACGATGCTCCAGGAGATATCATGGATCTTGAGCACGAATTCGGCGATTTCGACGAGAATGTCGGCCGAGGGGACTTCATCCATATGAATGAAAATACGGTCCTTGACGACATGTTTTCTCTCGAAAGCCTTTTGAAAGAGCTTAAGGTCCTTGAGTGAGAGGTCGGCAATCTCGATCTTCTGCAGGACATGATGATCGACATAGGAGAAGAGATAACGGAAGGCTTCGATGTCCTCAAGGGTGGTATGGCGCTCGAAGTTGCGCGTGTCGGTTTTTATCCCGTACAGCAGGGCTGTCGCCAGGGTCTTGGAAGGGGTGATTTTGGCAGCCCTGAGATATTGCGTCATAATTGTCGAAGTCGATCCGTATTCGGGCCGTACGTCGACAAAAGGCACCGGTATTGACGCATTTACCGGGTGGTGGTCGATGACGACGGTAAAGGGAATTTCCTTATGGAACTCATGGTGATCGGGCTGGCTGTCGACCAGGACAAACTTATCATACTTGTTCAATTCCCGTTTTTTTGCTGCAACAAGCGGCAACCGCAGCAGTCGCACCATGGTCAGGTTGTTCAGTCTCCGGATGGGGCGGATTATGCCGATGGTAGAAGAGGCGATTTTGCGCCACAGAAGCCGTTTCAGGGCAAGAGAAGCGCCGATGGCGTCTGGGTCTGGATCAATAAGGATCAGGACATGGTCTTTGGAGCAAAAGTGCGAATACAGCTCGGCGAGAGTATGTTTCCAGGTCTTCGTTTTCGGGAGCGATTTGGTGTTGGTCAAGGCCGCCTGGTCCATAAAAAGAATATAGTGAGAACCAGAAATATTTCCACAAAAAAAGGGTGGTATAAAAACCACCCTGGGAAGTCTGTTTGGAGCGGGAAACGGGATTTGAACCCGCGACTTCAACCTTGGCAAGGTTGCACTCTACCACTGAGTTATTCCCGCTCAGTGACGCGAGGTTTTAATGTAAAAGCGGGGTGAAGTCAAGCGAAAAAAGCTCGCGTCGTCAAAAGCCACTATGTCTGATAATATATATTATGTTAACTTATGGTAACCGATAAATCGTGCGCCTTCCAGGGGGCACCCGCGATTTCGCCCCATATCGCGTCAGCAGCGCCCGCTCCGCCGTGAAGACCTCCCGGCATTTGCGCGCACGGAATTTTCCATTCTATGATAAGCTCTGTTTTTTCGAGAGTCCACTTATCCCAACGTGGTGTACGCAATGCTGAAGCTTCAACACAAAACACTCGCCAGAACCCTTGCCTATGTCGGCCGACACGCGCCCGCCGAATTCGGACTCTTCTGGGACCCCGACGGGACCATGCCCTGGAAGGAATTTTACTGGGCACTGCAGGAAGATCCGCAACTCCGGTTCGTCCGCGAAGCCAACCTGCGCGAACTGACCCTGCTCGGCATCGAACTCCCTTTCGTCCTCGACGGCAACCTGCTCCGCCTTACTCCGGGCAGCGATATCCCCACTTATCCGGTGGCCGGCGACCTACCCGACCGGCTTTTTGCGGCCGTAAAACCCAAAAATCTGGTTACGATCCAAAAGTTTGGACTAAGGAGCTCAAATCGGCCTTGCACGCCGGTTTGCAGCGATCCCGATATGGCTTTGAGGATAGCAAAGCGAAGGGAAAGCGAACCTATCCGAATAGAGATCCAGGCAAAACGGGCACAGGAAGCCGGGATTGTCTTCCGGTGCGCCGGCCCGGAACTGTACCTGGTCGAGGCAATCAGTCCCGAGTTCCTCATTTTCCCGAAGATTCGGCAGGATACCGTCGATAAGATGATGGAACGAAAGGAAAAACCCGCTCCGAAGCCGGCGCCCCCCACCCCGGGCTCCTTCTTCGTCCAGCCCCATCACATGCCCGTAACCGGCACGGAGGCTGCGCCCAGGAAGAGCGGCGGTAAGGGAAAAGGCGGTTGGAAGCGGGAATCGCGCAAGGAGCGCAATAAAAGAAATGTGTAAGGCTGCGAGCCTGCGGTAACTCTGTAT
>JAEZXS010000389.1 GCA_023442755.1 Pseudomonadota bacterium
TATTCGGCTTCTGTGAGCTTGGAGACGTTCACCAGCGGGCACCCGTCCCGGAGAAACTTCTCGGGGTCTTCGATAATGCCGTTGCTGCAGGCATGCTTGTAGAGAAACGAGCCGGGGAGCACCGAGATCATCGAAAGATTCAGATAATGCATGTCGTTATGCCCGTGCCAGAAGTCCAGCGTGTTCGAGACGGTTTCCCGGGTTTCGTTAATGTCGCCGAAAATGAACCCGCCTTCTATCATCAGGTCGGCGTCGTAGGTCAATTGCAATGCACGGTCGATCTGCTCGACGGTGATGCCCTTTCGCATGCTCTTGAGAATGGTGTTATCGGCACTCTCCAGTCCGAATACGACATTGACGCAGCCCGCGTCTTTCATAATGCGCAGCATCTCCGGATCGACGTCGCAGACCCGAAGGCAGCAGCTCCACGCAAGCTTGTACTCTTTGATTCTACTGCAGAACTCCTCCACGCGCTGTCTTGTGGTCGCAAACAACTCACTGGTCAGCCCGATGCATTTCACATCATAGTTCTGCACCTGGAAGTCGATTTCCTTGAAAATATTCTCAAAGGATCGATGGCGGTACTTTTCACCGGTCGGATGAAAGCAGAAGGTGCAGCGAAAGGGACAGGACCTGTCGGTCAAAACAAGTCCCGAACCGGAAGATCGAACCCACCGTCCGTAGTCGAACCCTTCAAAATCGGGAAACGGGATGCTGTCAATATCCGAAATTTCACGTCTCGGCGCTGTAACGACCAGTTCATTTCCGTTCCTGTAGATCAGGCCCGGAACAGCCTCGTAACTGTGCCCGCCGTCCAAAGCATGGGCCAACTCGCAGATGGTGATTTCCCCTTCGCCTATGACCCCGATGTCCGCTCCGAGCGCCCGCAGGGCGGTCCGCGGGTCTGCACTGATGATCCCTCCGCCTACGACACTGATAATATCAGGTTTGATTTCACGGGCCGTATCGACGATTTCTTTCAGCTTCGGATAGTCGCGGCTCAGCCCGCCGGTGCAGACCACGTCGATACGGTTTTCGATCAGCAGGTCCCTTAAAATGGAACGGGTATCTCCCTGCAGGTAATCGAGATTGGCGGTGAAGACCCGATAGCCGTTCTTTTTCAGGCTGGCGGAAACGTAGGCCAGCCCAATCGGGAATATGTCGAAGTGATCTATGGAGCCAAGGCTCTTGGGCATCACCAACAAGTAGTTCATGGCATACTCGCTTCTAGACTCCAGCAGACTGGAAAGGCTTCAACATCGGCACTATCCCGCTGCCGGTTATCTCGAAGGAAGGGACCAGCACGGTTTCGACCGATGGATAGTTGTCCCTCAGGGTGGCGTGAATATCATCTTTGCGGCTCAGGGCCGTGATTATCACCGATTTTATGCCGCTGCGGGCTATTTCGTCGGGGGAATGAACTTCTTTATTGCAGATGCTCAACCCGTATTGCTCCGCATTCGCATCCACCAGCAGAAATCTCTGTTCTGCCAGATAGCCGTACTGGTGGATAAGCTTGTAGTATATGCCGCCGGCGCCCCACAAAGCGACGGCCCCATCAGCCGGGAGATTGGCAAAGAAGGCCCCTTGGACATAGTCGGCCGCCCGAAAGGGATCGACTTCGTTCTTTATCCCGCAGGACGAACAACAGTGCGTCGCCGTGAACCAGAACCAGCTGTCTATGCAGTTCCCGGCTCCGCATTTCCTGCAGTTATACTCTATTCTACAGTTCCCGTTTTCCCGCATTTCCAGTATCCGCACCAACCTGGCGGGCACATGCGGATGCATTCGCAACTCGGCGATAAGTGAGGTGAGTTTATGGAACTCCGCGCTGCTCAGCCGGGAAACGTTGATAATCGGGCAGCCCGACCTCAGGAAGTCTTCCTTATCCGTGATGATCCCATTTTGGCATGCATATTCGTACAGATAGGTACCCGGGTATGTCTGGATCAGGCTGAGGTTGATATGAGTTTTCTTGTTGTACTGCCACCAGAATTTCATCGTATTGGCGACCGTTTCCGCGGTCTCATTGATGTCGCCGAAGATGAAATTGGAGGCCTCTGTGGAGATCCCGGCTTCATAGCTCAAATCGAGGGCACGCCGGATCTGATCGACATTGATACCCTTGCGCATGCTTTTCAGTATCGAGTTGTCGGCACTTTCCAGCCCATAACACACCAGGTCGCACCCGGCTTTCCTCATCCGCTGCAGCAGGTCCGCGTCGACATCGGGAACGCGCAGGCAACAGCTCCAGGATATGTGGTATTCTTCGATCCGGTCGCAAAATTCCAGAATCCTTTGCCTGCTGGTCGCAAACAGTTCGCTTGACAGTCCGATGCTTTTCAGATGATAGCACTGCGTCTGCCAGGCGATTTCTTCGAAGATGCTGTCGAGAGAGCGCTGGCGATACTTTTCGCCGGTCGGGTGAAAACAGAACGTGCAGCGGAACGGACAGGACCGGTCCGAGAGGAGCACTCCCGCTCCGCCGAAGTAATCCACCCATTTCCCGTAATTGAATCCGTCGAAATCCGGAAAGGGGATGCCGTCCAGATCCGCGATTTCCTTTCTTCTCTCGGTGGTAATGAACCCATTGTTGTCGACGCGGTAAATCAGACCCGGAACATGGCCGTATGTTTGCCCGTTGTCCAGGGCTTCGGCCAGTTCGCACATGGTGCGTTCCCCCTCGCCGATCACCCCGATATCGGCGCCGAGCACGTTCATCGCCGTTTCCGGATCGGAACTTATGATTCCCCCGCCCACCACGGTGATAACCTTTGGATCGATCGTTCGCGCCGTGTCGATCACGTCCTTTATCTTGTGGCAATCCAGACTGAGGCCCCCCGTACACACAACATCGATGCGATTTGCCAGCATCGTTTCACGGAGCAAGGCGTGGGTATCGCCCTCGGGGAAATCCAGATTAGCGGTAACAACGTTGTATCCGGCCTGCTTCATGGCAGCGGACACATAGGCAATCCCGAGGGGGAATATGATTGACGTTGTATTGGCGCCTGTGGACAGCTTTTTGGGCATCACAAGCAAGTAATTCATTCAGTTCCTTTCAACAGCAACCAAGTTCGGCGACCAGGACGCCGTCCGGCGCGTTGCGGGCTATCGCATCCAGAATGTCCAGCCGATGCTTTTCGGGCGAAGCGACGAGAATGGCATCCACACCCAGGGAAGGCATTGCCTCATAACTGTAAATGGTTCTGCCCTCTATCTTTTTGCCCTGCTGCGTGGGATTGCGGTCAACAAATCCAATCCACTCGGCACACCGGATTTCGGGATCGGCCAAAAGCTTCTGTGTGGCCGGACAGGCGGGAACCAGCAGCACCCGCTTCCCGCCAAGGGACCATCGGTCATCCCCGAGCTTCAGGGGGGTGACGGAAAACTTGTCCGGTTCGCCTTTCAACAAGGGTTCCCCATTCCGGAAATCCCTGAGTTGCAGGTCCGGGTGGCCCAGCAAGGTGGCCGAACTCCGTTCCTCAATCGCGGCAAGGACCCGGTTCATAATCTCGCGGCCCTCCCGGCTGACCGTTGCAATGGCTTCCTTGTAATAGTGAAAAGGCTCGATGCCGTGCTTTTTGAGAAGCAGGTACAGCTTTGCATACGCGTCGATCTGTTTTGCGTAGTCATGATCCGTCCGGTGCAGGAACATCGGGGCGAAATCGAAGGTGAGCCACACCTTCTGAGGACGAATCGCCAGCATGGTATAGGCAAAACCGGCAATGTCATCATCGCTGCAGTTGGAATCGCAGAAGATGTACTTGGCCGCCAGCATGCCCTTTCCCTTGCTTCCCGCCACGGCATAACGGGTGAGATTCTCTACCACCTGCAGGTAACGGTCGCTCCCGCGCAGTGCCTTGAATGTGGACGGAGTGCCGGCATCGATCGAAGTGGCTACCCAATAGATGGAGCCATCGGCAAGACCGTCGTAAATTTCCCGGCGAAATCGGACCGCATTGGTGAACATCAGTACCCGGATGCGGCGGGTGCGAAAGAACTCGAGGTATTCTTCCAAATCCTCCAAAAGGGCGGGTTCCCCTCCCGCAAAATCGACGTGCGCGTTCCACTCGACATCCTCCGGATCAAAGAGCTGCAAAACGGCTTTGGCATCATACTGGGGCGGAAAGTGCCTGTCGTCGCGGGTGTAGGCGCAGTAGAGGCAGCGCAGGTTGCATGTGGTGTAATGCTGCAGATCGACATGGCCCAGGCGGGTGAAGGATATATCCCCGTAGCGTCTATGCTCCACCATGAGGCAGCGCTTGCAGTCCATTTCGCTGCTGTCGTCGTTGAGCATACGGATGTATTCTTTTCTCTTCTCGACGATAAAATCTTTGGTGACCAACCCGCTTCGGATCTCCTCCGGGCTGCAGAACAGCGGCGGCATCAGGGCACCCCGGGTGCAGGCCCGAAGACCCTCTATACTCAGGTTCAGTCCGCTCACCAACTTGGGGCAGGTCTTGACGATATCGTCGGGTTGAAAAGGTTCGCGCGCCATTAACGATCCTCTTGGCCATAGTAAAAGTGCGCCCGGTCCATTGCGGCCTCCAGGCCGAGACCCGCATAATCCTGGGCGATAAACCACCTGCCGTTCACATTCTCATTCATGACCGCACCTAAAAAGGCGCCCGGAAATACGCTTTCCACGTCTCGCGGAGCGTCGGGCCCTCCCATATCCGAGCGCACATGGCCGGGGCAGACAAGAGAGATCATCACGCCGGTTCCCTCCAGGCCTGGTGCGAGATCGTAAACGAATTTGCTCAGCGCGGCCTTGCTGCAGGCATACGCCATCTCGCCCGGTCTTCTTTGAATGGTGCTGGAAATATTTACTACCCGCCCGAAACCGCGCCGGATCATCGGCGGAATCAGGCGGTAACAGATGCGGATCGGCGCAACCGTGTTGACGGTGTAATGAGCGAGGTAGTCCTCGGAGGATATATCCCAGGGCCCGGACTTGCAGGGCAGCGAAATCCCGGCGTTATTGAAGACGATATCGACGGGCGGGAAGTGGCGCTCCAGGTCATCGAGCATTGCCTCGACTTCAGCGGGATTGCCCAGATCGGCGGCAATCGGCATTAATTCCGCCCCCATCGACGAGCAGGCGCCGGCGAGTTCCTCCGTATGCGAAAGCTGCCGGCTGTGGGCGATGATGTTGGACCCGAGCCGCGCCATTTCCAGGGCGATTCGACGGCCGATTCCGCGAGAGGCTCCCGTGACCAGGGTCCATTTCCCCTGCAGATCGATAGGCGCCCCGCAGCTCTCCGGCTTCCCGTCTCCAAGGCGTTTGACGCCGTGTACGATGTCATAGCCCCGGTCGAAACAGGCGACGAAGATGTTTTCCAGCCCCATTCCGGACAGCTGCCGGAAGACTTCCTCATATCTTTTGACCGTAATGACGACGGCGGTATCTCTGCCGAGTCCGCGCAGTTCCTCCGGGGAAATGCATTTCCTTCCGAAGAATTCCCTGCCCCACTTGTCCGGAGCGTTGTCGCTCAGGAAATCAGGTTCCCGGCCGATCGCAAGTGACAGCTGGCGGTAGCAATCCCGGAAAAGGACACCGAGGCCGAACATGACTACGTACCGGGCGTCGCACGGCCTTCTCATAGTGTCTTTCCTGGATTCTTCCGAACCGGTTTTCATCGCAGTTCCGTTGTCTCTTTCGTGAGTGCCCTCAAGGCTATGCAGCTTCAACCGCCTCATTTCCATTCGGGAGCATCCTGCCGTCCGGACCTGTTGAAATGCTGCCGGGAGGAGGATCGTACGAAACGCTGCGGGCGGCCAGATTTTCGGTGTTTTTGAACCGGTCGAGGATTTCCGACTTCGCTTCTGGCCCTGCCGTCCAGTATTCCTGGAGCTTCAAGGCGGTCGCGTCGTCAACAAGCTGGGAATCGATAGCCAAAGCCAGGTGAAAATACCTTTTTGCCACCGATTCATCATTTGCGAGCAGGGACCTCACGCTGTAGCGAATGCCGAGGCGCGCCAGTTTTTCGAGCGACTTGGGGAGGCGATCGGTTACCTTCGTCAGGTTCCGGACGGAAGCAATGTCGGCAAACTGGTGGTTCAATACGTACAGCCCGAGAACCGGCAGCAGGCTCGCGTCCGCCTGATTCGTGTCGCTTTGCGAATGGATGCGATGGAGCAGCAGGGGTTCTTTTATGTAAGCTACGTCATAATCCACACTGATGTTGAAATCCAGAATGCGCGTTCCGTAATACCTGGCAACGAGAGCGCCTGTCGCAGTTCTCCCCCCGACAATATCGCTTCGGTACATGATCTGCGAAACACTCGGGTTCACTCCCGCCATCATGTAGACCGCCGCCTGTTGCTCACCCGGGATGATGCAGGACCGATTGTAGAAAGACGGCTCCTCGGTCCGCCTGCCATGCTCGTCTATGATGGACCTGTGGACAAGAACCATCCCGGAATTGGGGTTCGCCTCCATGACATTGACACATCGCTCCACATAGTCGGGCTCGAGCACATCATCAGAACAAAAATTGACGAAATACTTCCCGTGCATCTGGTTGTAGGAATTCGCGAAATTGGCATCCGGACCGAAGTTTTTCCGATTGCGCGCGATATGCATCTTTTCCGGGTACTTCCGGGCGAACTCCAGGGCTATGCTCCAGGATTCATCGGTGGATGCATTATCGGAGAAACACAGTTCGATGTTTTGGTAAGTTTGCGCGAAAACACTTTCCAGGCATTGCCTGAGATACCGCCCATAGTTGTAGTTGTAGCAAAGAATGCTCACGAGAGGGCTGCCCAGTACGCTCGGGAGGAGCGGCACCTCTTCGGGATCGTCCGAAGGGCGGAATACCACGCTCGATTTCGCATAGGGGTCGGAGTCCAACATCTGCACCCAGCTACGAATGTAGTCCGGCAGGAAAGCATTGTCGGCCGTAAGAACCGTCAGATACTTGCCTCTGGCGATCCTCATGCAGTTCTTCAGGTTGCGTTTCTGGCCGAGCACCCTTCTGTTGCGATTGATTGTGATTCTGCGCGGATACCTGTCCAGGAATTCGAGGGCCGTGTTCCATGACCCGTCCCCGGTCGCGTCGTCTATCAGCACGATCTCGAAGTTTGTTAAAACATCCTGGTTGAAGATGCTGTCCAGGCACTTTCGCAGATGTTGCCCGTCGTAGTCGTAGAGAAGAATGCTGACCAGGGGGTTTTTCGGGTCGTTCAGGATGGGGTCCGTGTTCATGCGAAAGGCTTCCTTTCACTCCGGCAAGTTTGGGACAAAATGTATCTCGCCTCGTCTTTCAGGGTGTCCAGCGAACTGAATCGCGGAACATAGCCGATCCGGGAGGCACGGTCGCAGGTCGAATAGTAGTTGGTTTTCGCGCCGGTCGCGCTGGCGCTTTCCGTAAAGCGCCGGCGCTCGTACTTCAGCCCGTACGCCGCGCTGAAATAATCCAGGATTTCCTGCTTCGAAACCGGCCGGGAACTGGTGACGTCTATCGCCCGGTTCATTTTCTCGGCACGCATGCACAGCCGGATCATGGAAAACAGGTCTTCCGGGTGGAGATAGTCACGAACGATGTCGGTGGTGTCTGTTATCAGGACGGTGTCGTTCAGGATGGCTTCCAGCAGATCCGTAATGAAATAGCCGTCCGTCAGGGTGATGTACCGGCTGAAATAGGAAAATACCCGCAGGTCGACGATCCTGAGATTGCCGTGGGCGCGGTGTTTCGCTTCGGCGTTTATCCGGGCGATCCCGTAGAAGTCTTCCGGGGCGACCGTGTTTACCCGGACCGTGTTGACGGAATCTTCACCCACGGGGGTCTCGAACCCTTTACCATAGACGGCGCCGCTGCTGAAGCTGATGTAGAGCGCATCCGGGTTTACATTCTTCAGATACCCGACGGCCAGGTTGTCAAATTCCTCCGTGACCGCGAAATACCTCGTATAATCGCACTTGTCTTTCGTTCGGGTTTCCACCCCGACGCAGTTGATAACGGCATCGTATGAAAACGAGGAAAAAGCGCCGTAATCCGTACAGACAGTGCAGTTGCCGTCTCCTGGCCTTCCGATCGCATCGAGAAAACAGCCGATCTTGTCCTCCGACCGGGTGAAAAGATACAGGCGATCCTCTCCCCGGTTCAGGAACCTTTCGATCAAACCCTTTGCGATGTGGGATGTGGCCCCGGTTATGGCGACGTTCATCTGTACACGCCTTTCAGACGTTCCGCAGCACCCTGCAGGTCGTCTTCGGGAAAGAGGCGGTACCGGATGAAGTTGCACTCCGCGCAAATTGCGTTCACCTTCTCCCGGCCGTCCAGCATGGCGCGCCGGAAACCGCCGCAGGCCGCTCCGTTCCAGATCTCCTGCACCGTCTGGTGGTTTGCGTCGCCCATGATGCCGGGATAGGCGATCTGGTAGCAGGGGACGACCTTCCCGTCCGGGTTGATCTGCATCGTAAAGAAGGGCTGCGGGCATACCTGGATGGGCGCTACGGGCAGACCGAACTGGGTCGCGCTCCCTTCCGGGTTTTGCAAAACCTTGTCGTAATCGACCCCGGGCATGATCGGGACCGCATTTTCCACCGCCATTGAATCGCAGATATCGCCAAACGTCCTGTAGAACTTCTCTCTCGTGTCCGTTTCGTCCAGGGCGATATCGACTATCTTTACATAAACGTGCGTGTCGGTTTTCCGCCTGTAGAAGTAGGCGAGATTCTCCACGAACCGGTCGAAGTCGATATCCACTTTACTGATCCTGCGATACTTTTCGGAGGAAATCCCCTGGAGGGAAACCACCATGCGGGAAAGCCCCGCCGCGATCAGGGCGTCCGACATCTTCCCGGTCAGAAGCGAACCGTTGGTCAGAAGCTCCACCCGGTCGGCCACCTTCTTTTCGACCGCGTACGCGATCATGTCGGCGATGTTTTTGTGCAGGAGCGGCTCGCCCATTCCGACGAAGCGCAGCACTTTGAGCCGGTCTTCGAACAGGGCGAATTCGTCGATGCATTTCCTGTAGAGGTCGAACTTCATCACCGGCCAGTCGGAGACGAACCCGCGCTCCTTTTTCGGAACGGAATGAAAGCAGTACTCGCACGTGAAGTTGCATGCGTAGATCGGAAAAATCTGGACCACGAAGGGGGTTTTAAGGGGGAGGACATCGGCCAGCCGGGTCCTGGTACCGCCCGGCGCGTTCCCCGTAATTATCTGTGCGTTCATCTTCAGGCGTTCCTCATTTCCGGAAAGCTAAAGCGACAAATTGAAAGGGGTCCGGGTCCTGTCTTCTTCGGTAAACACATCCGCGCAGGGAACCGGCTGCGCACGATTGTTGACGCGCCCCGCGATGTACTTGTCAATAAAATGCCTGTCGTTCGCTATGGAGCAGACATCCACGTGTTCGCCGAACCACTTGATGTTCAAACCGCGTTGAATGATGTCCCGCAGCGGCTCCTGGAAAATGTTGCCCAGGGATACGAAAATATACTGGCAGGGCATGACGTCCCCGTACTGCGTCACGCACACCATCCCCTTGACCGCGGTACATCCCAGGTCCAGTCCATACGACGGGGTCAGGTGGCTGAATATCTTGTGCTTCGATTCCAGTTCCTTCACATAATCGAGGTCTTCCCGGCCGACGAGCATGTCATATTTGCCCTGCCAGGCGCCGACGGGTTTGGCGAAGGTGAGGAATACTCCGATGTCCCTGTCGTTGAAATACCTGATGAATTGGAGGAACTCTTCCGAGTGGAGCCGCTGCCTGGTGACGACGGTGCTCACGAAAACCGCCAGCCCCGCTTTCCGGGACGCCTCGACCGCCCGGAGCGCCCTGGCGTGGGCCCCCGATTTCTGGCGAAACGCGTCGTGCGCTGCCGCATCGAGGCTGTCGACGCTCACCTGGATGCGGTCGACGCCGAGGTCCTTCAAATGCCCGGCACGGTCATCATCGAGCAGCCAGCCGTTTGTCACGCTGTTGATGTAGAACTTCTGCGGGTCTATCGCCTTGACGATTTCATCGTAGTCCGCATTGACGAAAGGCTCCCCGCCGTTGATCTCGAATCGGGCCAGTCCCAGTTCGTCCGCCTGGCGGGCAAGGTCCGCAAGCGCCTCCGGGTTCATCTTGCGCCGACTTCCGTTCCTCTGTCCCTGCAGCCCCTTGATCGAACAATGCAGGCAGGTCATGTTGCACGCGTAATTGTACTGGAGCTGAATGATTGCGATGCTTTCGCCGCGCCGGACCTTCTCGTCGAATTTCATGACCTTTTCGTACACGTGCGGCTTCTGATTCCGGAGAAGATTCCTTTTCCCGGCTTCGTCCTGCGAATTGACAGTCTTCATACTTTCGGTTGCCTCCCTGTGGACGGGATATCGGTTGTCTCGTCGATATGGCGCCTGTAGATTTCGTGAACCCGGATCAGGTCGTCCGGGCAGCGGTCGTGCCACTGAAGATACCCTGCATCTTTTGCGGACAGCCCGATGTTTCGCGGTTCGAATGTGCCGGGCAGGAAGCATCTGTATAGAAAGGAGATGAAATGGCCGCGAACGTCGCGTTCCGGGTGGATAATCTCGTGCAGCGCAATCGGCGCGGGGTCGAACCGGACAGGCGTCCCTATCTCGATCTCGGCCGTCTTTTCTACCCGCGTTTCCAGCTTTTCTTTGAACCGGACGATCCCTCCGGGCACATGCCACCCCTGCCCCGCATACGGATCGTTTCTCCAGGCCAGAAGCGTCCGGCCCTTTTCGTCCTTTATCAGCAGATCGACATTGACCAGGGGCGTCGTCCGGCTGACATAGTAGAAAATATTCTCCGGCAACCCCTCAGAGGAATCGGGCACTGCCGCGACGAGACTCTCTATGCAGCCCTCGATATCCGTATGCCCGTGTCCCGTCATTTCCCTTCCGGCCCCGCTTCCGTACAATCCGCGATCATGTTCTTCCGAAATTCTTCCCGGTCCAGAAAAGGCCACATGTCCTCGAGCGGCCGGGAAGCCATCGTCCCGTCTTCCCTTTTGAAGGAAGACATCCTCGGGGCCGTCGTCTGGTTTGGCGAAATCATCACGTCGCACACAACGGGTCCGTCCATCGCCAAAATCTCCGAGACCTGGTCCTTGATATTGCTGTGATTTTCAATTTTTGCAAACTTCAGGCCAAACGCCCCGGCAACCTTCGTGACGTCGGGCAGGGTCATGCCGCTCTTTGCGTCGCTCCCGACAAAGAACCCTCCGAAGTAGTTGTTCTGCGTCGACTGGATCGAACCGTAGCCGCGGTTGTTCAGGACGAAGAACTTTATCGGGAGATTCAACCGCCTCACAGTCTCCAGTTCCTGGATGTTCATCTGGAACCCGCCGTCCCCGTCCACGCACACCGTGCGCCTGCGGCCCGCAGCCAGGCAGGCCCCGATGGCCGCCGGAATCCCGAAGCCCATCGACCCCAGCCCCTGCGTGTTGAGGATGCGCATGCCGCGCTTTACCCGAAAAGCCTGCATCGTCACCTCGCTGCACGTCCCGGAACTGCCCGGCACCAGCAGATCGTCCCCGGTCATGGCATCGGACAGAACATCCACCAACACGTAAGTGCTCACACCGTCGCGTTCGTTCCAGTATTCGGGAAGCATCACCGGGTAGCGGCTTTTCCACTCCGAACACCACTTCCACCAGGATTTCCTGTCATCCCGCCTGACCGTTGCAGACTGCCGGATAAATTCCCGGATCGTCGCCCCGGCGTCCGCGCAGATCGGCACATCTATCTTCATATCCATCTTGCCGATCTCGGCGGGATCGGCGTCGATCATGACCTTCCCTGCCGACCGGGCAAAGTTGGCGTGATTGTAGCCTGTCTGCCCCAGGTCAAGGCGCGCCCCGATAATGAGCATGAAATCCGAATTCTGCTGGGCGAAGTTCGCCGCCCGCTGTCCGATCGAACCCGGCCGCCCCACGTAAAGCGGGTGATCGTCCGGCAAAAAGTCCGCCATCTTCCACGTGGCGAGCACCGGTATCCGCAATGTCTCAATCAGGTGTTCCAGGTCCCCCATGGCGTTCGCCAACCGCACCCCGTTCCCCACCAAAACTACCGGCCTCTTCGCCCCGTTCAGAAGCTCGATAGCCCTTGCTACCTGCTCTTTCAGCTTTCCCTCATTTTCCGCACCGTCCGCCGGAGGCTCGTACCCTTCCAGCTTCGTCTCGTCTATCTCCGCCGACTGCACGTCCAGCGGGATGTCGATCCAGACCGGCCCTGGCCGGCCGCTCCCGGCAAGGTACAACGCCTTTTCCATGTGATACCGTATCGAAAACGGGTCCGTAACCGTCACGGCATACTTGGTGATGGACTCCACGATCTTCACGATGCCGATTTCCTGAAAACCCATCTGCCGCACACCGCGGGCCCCGATGAGGTCCGCCCGCTTCACCTGCCCGGACAGAAACAGGCACGGCGTGGAATCGAGCCACGCACCGGCAAGCCCCGTTACGGCATTCGTCCCCCCGGGACCCGTCGTCACGAGGGCAACCCCCAGCCCCGCATATTGCCCGTAAGCCTCCGCGGCAATCGAACAGGCCTGCTCGTGCAGGTTGCACACGTACTCCAGGTCCCGGCTCCTGCCGAACGAATCGACAAGATGCATGCAGCCGCCCCCGGCAAGCATGAAAACATGCTTCACACCCGTCTCGGCTACCCGCCGCGCTACATAATCAGAAAGCTTCATCATCGTGAATGCACCTTTTGGCGTATCAAGAAAGCATCAAAGCGTGGGGACCACAGGCCCCCACACCCCCTGCGTCACGCTAACCGCGTGACTTACTTGTCGGGGGCGCGGGGAGAGAATCACGCGAAGCGCGTGACAGGTCTTTCCCCCGCTCTTTTCGACTCTGCCCCGATCAACTCCGTCAAACTCGCAAGCGTCTCGGCGACGCTCAGCTCTGACCGGTTCCACGGCCGGGGAAAGAGCACGGCCTGGATGCCGGCGGAGAGAGCGCCCAGGACGTTTTCTTCGTTATCGTCGACCAGGATATCGGCTTTCCCCCACCAGTTGAGGAATTCGGCCTTGGTTGCATGGCAATTGCCCGCATTTTCGGTTTCGCGTGGGGAAGGGACCAGGTTATATGAGCGAATCCAGCGCCCGAAGTTTCGCATCACCCATTCGGCCGAAGCGGGCGCGGTCCGCAGCGGAGTGGCTGTAAGGGCGATATTGTGGCAGGAGTCGCCGTTTTGGCAGAACCAGGCAAAGACTTCGGACAGAGGCTGCAGTTTTGCGGCCCCGCCGGAGAGTCGGAAATCGTCCAGCGATTCGAGGTATTCGGAGCGGCCGATGCCGAGCAGTTCATGCGGGGGATTGATGGTAAGCTCATCGAAGGTCAGGTGGAAAACGCCGCCCTGTTTCGAGACCCAGTGCGCGAACCATGCCTTCATCAAGTCGTTCAGTACATCGTCGACATCCCAGACAACCGTTTTCATGAATCGAACCAGTAGGTCAGGAGCGTCTTCCGGTTTGCGTTCCGCATGATTGCCGGGTCAAGGTAGAAGGAATCGTTGGCGTAGTGGGTCGAGGATATTTCTTCCAGGATGGCGCCGGTTTCGCTTCCGAAGAAATGTTCCACGCCGCACTCCACCGTCACGGTTTCCCCGGTTTTCAGCGGCCGGGAGTCGCCGTTGAGCCGGATATAGGCATTGCCGTAGAGCACGTGGAAGGTTTCTTCCTTCTGTTTGTGGAACTGCGTCGGGTGTTTCTGGCCGGGGAGCAGAACGATCAGCTTTTTGCAGTAGCTGCGGTTCACGACCGTCATCATCGTAAGCCCGAATTCGTGGAAGCGGTCGATCCCATAGTGGTGGGAAATTTCGAGGTCTACCTGGGAAGGGATGGTGACACCGCTTTTGATGAGCAGGTTTTTCACTTCCTGGACGATTTGGTAGACGCTTTCGCGCACGTTGCGCATGGCCGTATTGGAGGAAAGCAGGGGCGCGTTGGCTTCGATATCCGACTCGGCGTAAATCTCGGTATATTTTGAAAGATCGTTGGCGGTAACGTGGCCGTCCATGGTGGGGATGGCCGCAAAGACGGCATCGTGCGGGATGCGTTCACCTTTTTTGAATGCGCGCCGGGCGAAAAGACCTCGCTGGAGCGACCGGAGGCTGGCCAGTTCCGCATCGGCAAACTCTGCGCGCTGCCCGGAGACCCCGCACATCTCGAAGGCCGCCCGAGCCGACTGCAGCCAGGCATGGGCCTGTTCCGGATTGGCGGAATAGGCGTTCAGCCTGATGTCGTTTTCCGGGACGCCGACATGTTTTTCGAAGAGGGTGACGCCTTTTCCGATGGCGACTTTGATGCTGTCCACGTTATCCGGGGCTTCGTGGGTGGAATATCCGATCCGGACCTGTGGATAGCGGGACTTGAGCAGTTCGATCTGATTCAGCTGGAGCCGGTCGGCCGGGGTCGGGTACTGCGCCACGCAGTGCATGAGCGCAAAATCCTTCTTGCGGTGTTCGAGGAAGCTCACCACCTTGTCGATGTCCTGGAGGGGGATGCCGGCGGTGGATGCTATGACGGGCTTATCCGTCCGGGCGATCCGTTCCAGGAGCGGCCAGTCGAGGAAGGAACAGCTGGCGATCTTTATAACGTCGAAATCGTGTTCTTCGATGAGATCGACCGAGTCCTCGTCGAAGGGCGTGCAGACGGCGACGAAGCCCTGTTCCCGCATTTCGTCGCGAAGCATTTTGAATTGGTCGGCTGAAAGGCGGGTTTCCGAGAAGCGCTTGATGTATTTGTATTCCGTCCTGCCCTTGTAGTCGGGATGGATGAAGGTGTCGAGTTGGCGGTACTGCAGTTTGAAGGCGAAGGTGAAGGGGAAATCTTTCGCGATCCTGCCGAACTCCCGGATGATTTTTACACCATGCTCCGGCAGTCCCATATGGTTGTTTGCCATTTCGAAGATGAACATGGGTTCCGAAGAATTAACCGTAAACATGAGTCCCTCCCAACCTTGACCGGTAAAAACATCAATGCGTGGGGAACGCGGCCCCCACACCCCCTGCGTCACGCGAAGCGCGTGACAATGTCGGGGGCGCGGGGGGATCATTCCCCCGCTCTTTTAAGCTCTTTCCGTATCCGGTGGAATACGTCCACCACGTAGTCCAGCATAGGCTCCGTTATTCCGGGGTAGACGCCGATCCAGAATGTCCGGTTCATCACGGTGTCGGAATTCCGCAAATCCCCTGCGACCCGAAACGGCACATTGCGGTATGCGGGCTGCCGGGCGAGGTTTCCACCGAAAAGGAGCCGCGTCGCTATCTTTTGTTCATTGAGCCACACGACCAGGGCATTTCTATCGAAGGGGGCATCGTCCCGGAGCGTTATCGGAAAGCCGAACCAGCTTGGATCGCTCCCCGCGGTAGCCTCGGGCAGGATGAAGAATTCGGCCAGGTCGTCGAGTCCCCGGTGCAGGGCTTCGAAGTTTTTCCTGCGGATTTCCGTGAGCGCCGGCAGTTTTTTCATCTGGGAGACACCGATGGCGGCCTGCATGTCGGTGGCTTTCAGATTGTAACCTATGTGAGAATAGCAATACTTGTGGTCGTAGCCGGACGGGAGGTCGCCGAGCTTCCAGTCGAACCGTTTTCTGCACGTATCGTCCTGCCCGGGCCCGCACCAGCAGTCCCGTCCCCAGTCCCGGAAAGACTCGACCAGGGTCCTCAGATCGCCTCGATCCGCCGACACGCAGCCTCCCTCACCCATAGTGATGTGGTGCGCGGGATAGAAGCTGAAGGTGGACAGGTCGCCGAACGTTCCTGCCATCCGTCCTTTGTAGGTGGAACCGAGCGCGTCGCAGCAGTCTTCGATGAGCCAGAGATTTTTGTCCCGCACGAATTCCAGTACGCTGTCGACCTCGAAGGGGTTTCCGAGCGTATGGGCGATGAAGACGGCCTTCGTCCGGTCGGAATATGCCCGGTCGAGCCGCGTGGTGTCGATGTTGTACGTGGGAAGGCCGATATCGACGAATACCGGAATCATCCCGTTCTGGATGATGGGGTTGACCGTTGTGGGAAAGCCCGCCGCAAGGGTGATGACCTCGTCGCCGGGTTTGAGCGCGCGATCGCCCAGCTTGGGGGAGGTCAGGCTCGATACGGCGAGAAGGTTTGCGGACGAACCGGAATTCACCAGAATCGAATATTTCAGCCCCAGGAACCGGGCCATTTCTTCTTCGAACGAGCGGGCGAAGCGTCCCGTGGTGAGCCAGAAGTCGAGGGAGGCATCCACCAGGTGTTCGATGTCTTCGGCGTCGAAGGTCCTGCCGGCCACGGGGACCGGAGTTTTTCCGGGAACGAAATCCGCTGCCGGAAAAGCTGCCGCGTGGTATTCCGCAACCAGGTCGAGAATCTTTTTGCGCAGTTCCGCACTCTTATCGGCCATTGAAGTAGTCCCTGTACCAGCCGATCGTTTTGCGCAGTCCGTCTTCCAGTTCGAAAAGGGGTTTCCACCCCAGCTCCCGGCGGGCCTTGGCGGCATTCAGATACTGGTGGCGGATTTCGTTTTGCGCTTCGTTGCGGACGTCGGGTTCGAGCTTCGAGTCCATGAGGCGCAGGATTCGGCGCACCAGGTCGAGAACGGGAATCTGCAGTTCGTTGGAAAAGTTGTAAGCGTTGCCTTTGAGGCGCGGGTTCGCGGCGAGTTTTTCGGCCAGGAGCATGTAGGCCGCGGCTCCGTCTTCCACGTAAAGGTAGTCCCGGATAAAGGACCCGTCGGAGCGGATGATGGGAGGCTGCCCCTGAAGTACGGACCGGATGGTTCCGGGCACGATGCGGTTCCAGTTGAGGTCCCCGCCCCCATAAAAGTTTCCGCAGCGGGTGACGGCAACCGGCAGCGCGTAGGTTGCGGCATAGGTCTGCGCAATGAGGTCCGCGCAGGATTTGCTCACGTCATAGGGATGGCGGCCCTGCAGGGCGACGTCTTCGTGGTAGGGCAACTGATCGTGGTCCCCGTAGGCCTTGTCGGAAGAGGCGATAACGATTTGCCTGACCGCCGGGCTGCGCCTGCACGCCTCCAGGAGGACCCAGGTCCCCTGGATGTTGCTTTCGAATGTGGAAACCGGGTTGCGGTTGGCGATCTGGACGATCGTCTGCGCCGCCAGGTGGAAAACCGTGTCGATCTCGTATTCGCCCAGCACGCGCTCCATGCACGCCTGGTCCCGCACGTCCCCCCGGACCATCTTCACCCGTTCGAGCAAGCCGGAGCGCACCACTTCGCTTTGGGGCACCCAGTCGCGCACCAGGCAGACGATGTCGGCGCCCGCCTCGTACAGCCGGCGAACGAGCCACCCGCCGAGAAGGCCGGTCGCTCCGGTCACCAGCACCGGGCGGTTATCCCAGAATGAGGGGCTCAATTTTTGACACTCCAGGGAGCGTTCCCCGAGGCCCAGATATTTTCCAGGAGCTGCACGTCTCTCAGCGTATCCATGCATTGCCAGAAATCGTGGTGGCGATAGGCCATGAGCTGATTGTCTTGGGTGAGCCGGTCCATGGGCACGGATTCGAAAGACATGTTGTCGCTATCTATGTAGTTGACGATTTCAGGCTCGAGCACGAAGAAACCTCCGTTTATCCAGCCTTCCCCGGTCTGCGGCTTTTCGGCGAAGTTGGTCACGCCCTCGCCCTCGAAACTCAGGCTTCCGAACCTGGCCGGGGGCCGGACTGCCGTGATCGTGGCGACCTTGCCGTGCTTTTGGTGGAATTCGAGGAGCTTGTCCATTTTCACGTTGGACACGCCGTCGCCGTAGGTCAACAGGAAGGGTTCCTTCCCGATGTATTGCGCGATCCGCTTTACGCGGCCGCCCGTCTGCGTTTTGACCCCAGTGTCTATCAGGTGGATCGTCCAGTCCTCGGAATGTCCGTTATGCACCATGAGGTCTCCCGTGGAGAGCCGCACAGTGAGGTCGCACGTTCGTTTCCGGTAGTTCAGGAAGTAGTCCTTGATAACTTCGCCCTTGTACCCCAGCGCGATCACGAACTCGTTGAAGCCGTAGTCCGCATAGTGGCGCATGATGTGCCAGAGCAGCGGTTTGCCGCCGATTTCGACCATCGGCTTGGGTTTGACGACGGTTTCCTCGGAAAGCCGGGTGCCCAATCCGCCCGCAAGAATTCCGACTTTCATCTGGTTCTCCCCCCGTTAGAAGATTTTCAACACGTTAGAGCAGGCACAGCAGGGTCTGGCCGGCCATGAGTTGCACCTCCACCGATCCGGCGAGCACAGCACCAGGAGCCGTAAACAGGCTGCCGCAAGTAAGCGAAGCAAATATCCTGCCAACTAAGCGCAGCCACAGCGATTGTGAAATTTCTTCAACGCAGGAACAGGCTGACGCATGTACTGTTTCCGCCGGCACCGCCTGCATACCGGCAGAACGTGCTTTTAACCGGATTTTCCGGGCCTTGCAATGGAACTTCGGGCCGAACAGTCAAAAACCGGACAAATCGATCCACCCGTTTTGACGCCGGCACCGTCAAAAAATTGCCTGATAAACCGGAGGGCGATCACCGCAGAGGCAGAGGACGGAGGGCAAAATCCGCAGATGTCGTGAAAGCGGAATACTCAAATCGAGCGGGGCTGCGATGCGAAAATGCCGGTGCAACATTACCGAATGGAAAGGCGGATTATCCGCAGATTTCGCAGATTCGCGCAGATTTTCGCCGATTAGAGACTTAGCAGGTGAAATCAAAACAGAAGCTTGCGTCGCTCCAGGAATAAGGGCAAAGCATCGCAGATGTCGTAGGAGGTCGAAATACTCAAATCGAGCTGGGCTACGATGCGGAAATGCCGGTGCAGCATTACCGAATGGAAAGGCGGATTATCCGCAGATTCGCGCAGACTTTCACCGATTAGAGGCTTAGCAGGTGAAATCAAACGACAAAAGCTTGCGCCACCGTAGGCGTCAAGCCGGAATCCAGCTCTGCCGCCGCATCCTCTGGACGCGGTTTGAACGGAAATGACCATACCTGCAGTGAAGTTTCATAAGAGTCCGACCCAGAAGAATCTGCGAAAATCTGCGTTAATCCCCGAAATCTGCGGATAGTCCGTCCCTCAACCGCCCCAGCAGCAGTCCACACGGGAAAACATCGTGCCAGCCCATCGCCCAGTCTCAACCTCTGAAAAATCTGCGAAAATCTGCGGTTCTGCATGCTCTGCGGTGAGGCCCGTTGGCACCCATTTTGCCTCCGGTTTCTCCGGATGAGAGAACTTGCTACAGGAGGCGCGAATTGCAGCAGATCAACCAAGACCGGGACGGAACGCTTCTGATCGTCCAGGTGGACGTGCCCCAGAACGAAACGACGGGCGACTTTTACTACAGGACGGCAGCTCCCGGCCTGGGAATGGCGCAGTGCGAAGGCGTACAGGTGGTCAACCTGACCAATATCCACAGGTACAGGTTCGAAGCCATGGCCGAGGCCGATGTGCTGGTCTTGAACAACATCTGCGACGCGGACCTCCTGCCCCTGATACGGGACAGGAAAGCCCGGGGGCAGCTCACCGTCTACGAACTGTGCGACGACATGGAGGCCCTGCCTCCGTCCAATCCCCTGAAGGCATTCTACGACCTGCCTGAAAACATGCTGCTCATGAAAAGGCTGGCGCATTACTGCGATGCGCTGCAGTTCTGTTCACCGGTATTGAGGGAAAAAATGGGGTACCTGAACAGCAACTGCGCCGTATTTCCCAACCATATGCTGGAGATACCTCCGGAACGACCCCGGAAACCGGGAGACGCCCTGATCGTGGGCTGGGGCGGGTCACTGGGCCACAGGGAGGACATGGAGAAGATCGCACAGAGGCTCGTCCACTGGGTCCTGTCCCGGCCGAACGTGAACCTGCACCTCATGTGCGACGAATCTATCCGGCGCCTTTTCGCCCCCCTTCCCGAAGAGCGGAAAAAGTGGTTCGCCCCGGGGCCGCTGGAGTCCTACTACCGGTTTGTCTCCCAGCTCGACATCGGCATCGCCCCCCTGGAAGACACCCCGTTCAACCGGTCTCGCTCGGATGTCAAATTCATCGAATACGCCGCCCACGGGGTTGTTCCCGTGCTCCAGGCCGTCGGCCCATACCTTTTGAACGTGCAGCACGGGAAAACGGGCTTCCTGTTCCACTCGACCGACGAACTCATCTCCACGCTCGACCGTCTGGCCGCAAGCCCCGATCTCGTGGCGAACGTTTCGGAATCCGCCCGTGCGTATGTACTCAGGGAAAGACGGCAGTTGGACAGGGGCCGCGACCGGGTGGATTTCTACCGCAGCCTGCTTTCCGGCAGAAATGCGGGCGGACCGGGGGGCCGCGGCAGGGCAGAGCTTTTGAGCCGCATGGCATCCAAAGAAAATGCATGCGGTCCAACGGGCCGCAACAGGCCAAAACACCTGCTGCTCCGGTCCACAGCTTACGAGAATCTTCTTCAGGCCGGCCTTCACGCATATGACGAGCAGCATCCGGGAAGGTCCCTGGGATTTTTTCGGGAAGCTATGCGGCTCGAACCCGGGCTGTACGAACCGTACCTTTTCGGAGCTTTCCTCTCCAAAGACCCCATCGGGATGCTCCAGGAAGCAATAAAGCGCAATCCGCGCTCGATCATATCCCGGATCCACCTGGGCAAGGCGTACAGCGACAGAGGCATGAGGGCCGAAGCGGTGGAGAGTTTCAAGGCGGCGGCGGGAATTTTCACCGAGTACGAACGGCCCTACATCGAATGTGCAAACTTCCTGAACGAGGCGGGGTTTCAGCAGGAGGGGATATCAATGTTGAAAAAGGCCCTGGAGCTGATTCCGAAGGTCATACGGGAACCGGCAAAATAAGTCTCGCCGCGGCAGCAATCAAGGCTGAAAGCCTCTCCCGCAGGTAACATGATAAATTTGCTGATGGTCGGCAGGATCATCGGCGGCTGCCTGGATGTCTCCGCTGCTCTCTGGGGCTCTGCGGTGGAAGTTTTACCGGCTGCTACTGGTCCGGCAGCGAGACGGGGCCGAACCAGAATGCACAGAGGCGGTCCATTGCCTTGACCATGTCCTTGTACACGCTGGGCTTCGAGATGAACGCGCTGCCTCCCAGCCGGTAGATGCGGAGCATCAGTTCCTTGTCCCGCGAGGTGGTGAGGATCACAACGGGGATCGTACGGATTTCCGGGTTGTTCCTGATTTCTCTCAAAGTTTGCAGCCCGTCTTTCCGCGGCATGTTGAGATCGAGCAGGATGAGACTCGGACGCGGAGCCGACTCGCGGTCCTTGAAGGGGCCGTTCCCCAGGAGATAGTCGATTGCTTCGTCCCCGTCCTTCACGGAACGGAAATCAATCTCGCACTTGCTCTCGTTGATGGCGCTCTCAACCACCAGGACGTCGTCCGCATCATCGTCAGCCATGAGAATGACGGGTTTTACGGGGCACTCGGCCATACACTCCTCCCGGTTCCAATATCTTAAAGTTAGCTGTCACTGGCGCATTGTACAAGTACCCGAGGCGGCTCACCGCACAGGCTTTTCGCAGGATGAGGGCAAAGCATCCGCAGCTGTCGCGAAAGCGGAATACTGAAATCGAACAGGGATGGAATGCGGAAATGCCGGTGCAGCATTACCGAATGGAAAGGCGGGTTATGCGCAGATTTTCGCCGATTAGAGACTTAACAGTTGAAATCAAACGACAAAAGCTTTCGTCGCTCCAGGACGGAGGGCAAAGTCCGCAGATGTCGTGGAGATCGAAATACTCAACTCGAACCAGGCTGCGATGCGGACATGCCGGTGCGGCATTGCCCAATGGAAAGGCGGATTATCCGCAGATTTTCGCCGATTAGAGACTTAACAGTTGAAATCAAACGACAAAAGCTTTCGTCGCTCCAGGACGGAGGACAAAGCATCCGCAGATGTCGTGGAGATCGAAATACTCAACTCGAACCGGGCTGCGATGCGGACATGCCGGTGCGGCATTGCCGAATGGAAAGGCGGATTATCCGCAGATTTCGCAGATTCGCGCAGATTTTCACCGATTAGAGGCTTAGCAGGTGAAATCGAACGGCAAGCCCTCATCACCGTAGTCGTCATTCCGGCGGAAGCCGGAACCCAGTTTTCGGTTACCTGCCAGCTACTCGGGAAAGCCATATACACCAATCCACCATCGGCATCCCCTCGAAAAAAATCTGCGATAATCTGCGAAAATCCCCGAAATCTGCGGTTAGTTCGATCTTCACCCGCCACGGCCGCAGCACACGCGGGAAAACATTGTGTCACCCAACGACGCGAAATCTGCGGATAGGAAGCTTTGCTTTACCGCGGCGCTCTCCTGATTTCTCCATCCACGAAGCAGTTTTTGCTGGCGAAAGCTTCTGCCATAAATTACATCAGAAGCTCCGAATGAAGCAGTTTCTTTGACTTGTCTGCCCGGCATATGGAGATGCGATGAGTTATTCCACATCATGGCGGCCCGAGTGTCCCGGGCGTGAGAATTTCGACGTTCTGATCCTTGGCTGTTTCGACAGCAGGCTGGCGGAGTACAACGCGTTCTACGAGGAACTCGAAAAAGGCCTGGAATTCGGCCTTTCCTGCCTGGGTCGCGGCATCGGCCTGCAAAGCCTGGACGACATCGGCCGCGGGAATTCGGACCACCTGTCGATCTCATACCCGCTTCAACTCGTCCCTTTCATACTGGGGTCCTGCTTCAAGCGGCGCGGCATCCCCTTTACCATCGTGACGGGAACGACCTTCGACAGCTTCCTCGACGACGAGGCCTGCGCAAATCTGCGACAAAAACGATATTCGCATGTTCTCTTCACGACCTCGTTCATACAGTCATTCACCCGCCTGGAACATATCTCCGGACGCCTCCGCAAAATCTTTCCCGAAGCGGTCCTGGCAGCAGGAGGCCAGCTGCTCAACCACCACAGGAAGATCCCGGAATGCCCGGGCATCGATTTTTTCGTCCTGGGCGATGGGGAAGAGGTTGCAGCCGACCTGGTTGAAAATCCTGCAAAATACCCCGCCTTTCACGGCAAACGTTCGGGAATCGTCATTGAGGCGCCCGAAAAGGATTTGAACGACTACGCCCCCGTAGACTGGCGGCTTTTCTGGGACTGCATCGGACCGGCGGAGCGGGAATCGTTCCGCAGGGAATACAACTTCCCCATGGAAACGGTGCGGGGCTGCTTCTACAGGTGCGCATTCTGCAGCCGAGGCACCCTGCAGGGGCATCCGAGGCTTAAGAGCGCCGAAAGGCTGTTCGGGGAAATCCGGGCGATGCAGGACTGCGGGATCACCCGGATAGGAATCTGGGATTCCAACTTCACGACCCCACCCTCCCGGCTCAAGGAATTGTGCAGGCGGATGATCGCGACTCGCCGGGGCCCCTCGCCCGCCATACAGTCCTATGCGAGGCTCTCCGACCTCGACGGCGAAATGCTGGAACTGCTCACGGGCGCCGGCTGGCAGTTGCTCTATATCGGCATCGAATCCGGGTCCGACGCTGTCCTCGATAAGATGCAGAAGGGGTTTTTACGGGCCATGCTCCTGGAAAAGCTCGAGCTGCTCTCAAAATATCGCCCTGCGCTCACGATATTCCCAAGCTTCCTGGTGGGTTTTCCCGGAGAGAACCCGCGCAGCCTGGCTGAAACCTGGGACATAATAAAGCGGCAGCAGTTCCCGTACATAAATATCCAGCCGCTGGACGTCCGCCGCGGTTCCGCGCTCTTCCGCGAACCCGAGAAATACGCGCTGCGCTTCGAAATGGCTCCCCGGGAAACCATTTCCTACGACTGGGAACACGCGACAATGAACTACCGGACGGCGACCGAAGCGGCGCTGGACCTGGTCTGCCGGGTAGCGCTGGAAACCGGCTCCATCCTGCTCGAAAACCTCGGGGGCGTTACCAGTTTCGCCCTGCATTTCCCGCCGTTCGACAATCCACGGAACGCGCAGCTTCTCAGTGCCCTGCAGCAGATCATGGCACTGGGAATCCTGGGCCGTAAGGGAACCCTCCGGAAACGCGAGATGAACACCCGCTGTTCGATTCTGTGGGACCGGCTGGAGTCTTTGCTGGAAAAGAAACTCGGCATTCAATCGACATAAACCGCGAACAGTACGTTTTCATTTATTGACTTAAAGGGAATAGGCCGCGAAGAAGAACGAACTAAAAAGAATTGGAAGAGAATCCCCGGTATTCTGTGGGAGCGGCTTGCAGCCGCGATGCTTTGCCTTCGCAGGTGCGCATAGAGCTTTTCACACCAAAAGACACGAAGGCAGTGCAGAGTTAAAGCGGTCGGTTGTGAGAATGAGGCCGGCAGCCGCGATGCTTTGTCGCCGGAGGTGCACATGGATTTTTTCCCACGCGAAGGCGCGAAGAAGAACGAACTTCCGGTATCTTGTGGGAGAGGCTTTCAGTCTCGATGCGCGGTGATAAAACGCATCCGCCTGCGGGCATCGCAGTCTTCCGAGCGCTTTTCGATTTCGCTGAAATACCGGGTCCCAAGCCAGTCCGCATTTTCCCGCACCCAGTCGGTAAGCCGGGTCTCGCCGGTTGGCGGCGAATCTACGTAGAGGAGATTTGCCATGAGCCCTTTTATCTCGTCCCGCGTGACCGGGAGGTCGTGGAGCACCCGGCCCAGCATGGAGGAAACGGCAAAGCCGATGGATGGCGGTATGGATACGATCGGCCTCGGCGTTCCGATCCCGCGTCCGATCGCTTCTACCAGTTCGCTGTAGGTGAAGGTTTCCGGCCCGATGGCGTCTACGATGCTATTTGCTGTTTCCTGTCCTTTTTCGACGGCAATCTTTGCGAGATCGTCGACATGGATCGGCTGCAGCCTGTAGCTGCCGTCCCCGAAGACGCCGAAGAGGGGAAACCGCCGGAGCAGCCACGCGATGTTGTTCATGAGAACGCCGTCGTCCCCGAACAGGACCGCGGGCCTCAGGATGGCATAAGAAAGCCCGGATTCGACCAGAAGCCGTTCGATTTCGGCTTTTCCGCGGAAGTATTCGAGCTCGGAATCCGGGGACGGGTTCGTTATGCTGATGTGCACGACCCTTTTTACGCCTGCATTCCGGGCCGCCTGGAAAAGAACGGCGCTGTTCCTGACTGCCTGCGCAAACGAGAAGCTGACCGCCCCCCGGTAGTTGAACCGGACATAGTAAGTGTTGTAGAGCACCGACGCCCCCGAAAGGACGGCCTCCAGCCTGTCCATCCGCGAAAAATCCATCGGGTACACCCCGATGCTTCTCCCGAAGGGATTCGCCCGGCAAAACGAATTGGTGAGCGTCACTACCCGCCTGCCCGCATCGAGCAGCCGCTTCGCGATATACCTTCCCGTAAACCCGAATGCCCCGGTTACCGCATGGGTATTTGTCTCAGGCATCTTTCCACCTCCCTTTCCTCAAAATAATCACAATGATGGGAGGATGGGGGCCCCAAGGCTCCGGACGTGGGTTGCCGGAAGGGATGATGAGTAAAGTTCCCGAACCGATTCTTCAGGGGTACGGCAGGGGACAATGTTGTTGATTTAAGGTTGATTTAAGGTCAACCAAGTCAAAGGTCGTCGCCCCGGCGAAGGCCGGGGTCCAGGAGAATTTGAACAGCACTCTTATCAAACTTCTGCAAGTAGAAGTTTCAGCCTCGTTCAAACCGCGTCGGGAAGATGCGGCGGCAGAGCTGGATTCCGGCCTGCGAGACCGTGTCATAATCCAAAAAACGAGAAAAAATGCAAGCAGAAGTGGGAATAAAGCCTGGTTCCCGGCCTT
>JAEZXS010000015.1 GCA_023442755.1 Pseudomonadota bacterium
TACCGACTCCGCAAGGTTCGAAATGATGGGACAATTTACCATAATGACAAATAATTACAAGAACTTACTTCATTTTATGAAGGCTTGGGTAAACTGACGTGGGGATTTGGGCAACAGCCCGGCCCCCGCACCCCCTGCGTCACGCGTGCCGCGTGACTTACTTGGCGCTTCTGCGGCGCCCCGCTTGGCAGTGGGGCATTCGCAAAAGCGCCGACCGATCGGCCGGAAACGTACTCCTCCGCTGAAAAGTTGTGCAGCCGGCCGAACCGGGGGGCACATTGTCCCCATGATCATGCGCCAGATTCTAACGGGTTACCGGAACCGGACTCGGATACTTGTAGTTGGTTTTTCTTCGCGTCTTCGCGTCTTCGCGAGCAAAGAAAAATCCATGATCCTGCCTTCTTCAATGTGCTCCGCTCATGCAATCGCGGCTGCAAGCCGCTCCCACATGTACTGGAATTATTCCGTATTCCTTTCAGTTGGTCCTTCTTCGCGGCTTGTTCCTGTTAAGTTTTGTTCAGTTGACGGCTATGCGCCCGGGCGGGACCGCTCCCACGGTAGTTTGTAATAGATTCAGATCCTCTACTTCGTTTTGCTTCGCGGCTTGTTCCTGATATTAACGGGCGCCTGCGTCGGGGTGCAGGGGAGGATTGAAGTACCCGAGCCTGAGTGATGGGAATTCTTCTCTGAGCCGAAGAATGAGCTCCCGAACTCCGAGCCTTCTTTCATTTCGGTCGATGCCCATCGCTTCCAGGTACCACTGCGGGTCGATATTGAGATTTCTCATCTGGATCAGGTCGACCCCGGTTTCCGAAACAAGTTTTCTGAGGGCTTCCCATTCGCTTTGCTGGTCGGTGAAACCGGGAAGCACGAAGTAATTGATGGAGGCAAATCCGCCGTTTGCTTTCAGTGTCGAAATGGAGCGTACGGCATCGTCGAAAGAATATCCCCGGGGGCGGAAGTATTTCTGATAGAATTCGGGCCTGGCGCTGTTCATACTTACCCGGATGCTTTCCAGGCCCGCCCTGCAAAGCTTGCCGACTTCGTCGGGAAGGCTGCCGTTGGTATTGAGGTTGATCGTGCCTCGGCCGGTAGCCCTGCGCATGAGGGAAATGGCCTTTTCGAGTGTTTTTGCCTGCATGAGTGGTTCGCCCTCGCAGCCCTGCCCGAAGCTGACTACGGCCCGCGGGGCCTTCTGGAGGTGCGGGACGGCGACGCCGCAGATTTCATCGGCAGTCGGAACGAAGGTGATGCGGTCCTGGGTGGCGGAAAGGCCGGTGCCTTTTTGCAGGCTGATGCACCCTATGCACCTGGCGTTGCAGCGTGGAGATGTCGGGAGGGGGGCTTCCCACCGGTTCATGAACAGGTTGCGCGCAGCAGGACAGCCGTAGGTGAGGGCGCATTTCCCGAGGTGTTGGACCAGGCGGTTCTCGCTCTCAGCGGCCATGCGCTTTCTGGCGTTTCGCTGGATCTTTTTGGGGTCGAAATTACGGAAGTCCTGGCGCTGATCTTCGTCGATCCTTATTGCGGGAACGACGAAGCCGCCGTTTGACCACCCGACCGCCGTATAGGCAAACAGGGGCAGGGTAGGCGCACCGGGCAGGGAACTATAGGCGGTGGAATACAACTGCGTGTGGGCCGGGGCAATGAATGCGGCAACGGCGCGGACGGGCCTGCCCTCGGCGAACGGGTCCGAGGCGAGGACCTCGAACTCCTTCTTCCCGGCGTTATATCCGACAGGCAGACGTTCGGGGAGGAGAAACAGTTCGCTGCCTTCGGGCAGCGGGATCAGTTCGACAGGCCTCGGCCGTTCCCACTCGTATCCGCTGGCTCCGGCCATTTCAAGGCCGGGGTGATCGAAAATATTTCCGTCGGCATCGGCATATACCAGCATTGGCCTGTTTTTCATAAGTTATGGAATCTCCTGGTGGAAAGATGAAATCGGCGACTGTGCGCCGTAGAATTATAAAACAGATGAACCGAAATTTCGAAGCAAATGGTCGGAGCGGTTAAATGATGGAAGATAAGGCGGGGATGGGAGGCGCCCCGAAGTCGTTTCTGCGCCTCGTTAAAAGACATATCGTCGCGCCTGAGCACCGGTTCGCGGTGGTGGTCCCAAGAGAACTCGGGCCTCTTTGCCTGCAGGAGTTGCGAGAACTCGGCATTGCCGAAGCAGAGGAAAGCGACGCGGGCGTGGAGTTTTCGGGCAGGCTGAATTCCGCCTGTGCCTGTCACCTCCAGCTCCGGACGGCAAGCCGTGTATATTGCCGCCTCGAACCTTTCCGGACGGGGACTGCGGAGGAGCTGTTTCACAAGGTGTCCCGGATAAAATGGGAACTCTGGCTGAACCCCGGGATTCCGCTCGAAGTAGAGGCGCATGTGGACTATTCGCGAATAAGCCATGAGGGCAGGACGTCCGAGCTGGTTCTGGAGGGAATCCAGCGGGCTTTCCGATCCGCCGGCCTTCCTGCCCCGGAAAGGGTTTCGGCCGGGGAAGCCGGTGAGGCCGGGCAAAGGCAAAAGATCCTGGTACACATGGTCAGGAATCATTGCCGGATAAGCCTGGACATGACCGGGGTGCATCTGCACGAAAGAGGCTACCGCAGGGAGCATGCGGGGGCGCCTCTGCGCGAGACGCTGGCGTGCGCGATCCTGCGCAAAGCGGAGTGGACGGCGGATATGCCGCTGGTAGACGGGATGTGCGGTTCCGGGACTTTTCCGATCGAGGCCGCCATGATTGCAAGGCGGATCGCTCCCGGGCTGCAGCGTGAATTTCTGTTCGAGAAGTGGCCCTCTTTCCAGAAAGATACCTGGGAATATCTTCGCCGCAAAGCGGCGGAGTCTATCCTGCCGGAGGCCGGCATACCGATCTGGGGAATCGACCTGGACCCTGAAGCCAGTCGTATCTCCGTTGAGAATGCGAAAAGGGCCGGAGTGTTGGCGGATATCCAATTCCGGACGATGGATTTCTTCACGTTCGCTCCCCGGGATCACGGGCTGAGCAACGGCCTGCTCGTCCTGAACCCGCCCTACGGCAAGCGGCTGGAGGGGGGCGGACGCGATTTTTACGCGCGCCTGGGGGCACACATACGAAAGAATTTTACCGGGTGGAAGTTCGCCTTACTCGCGACGTCTCGATCCGAGATATCGGCCATGCATTTGAGTTCGGTGCGCATCTGGAACATCAGGCACGGCGGCCTGCCGATCTCCGTGGCGCTGGGACAGGTTTGAGAAAGCTATTCAGCAGGCATTAATCCAGCTTGCGTCAGCGTGTCGGTGATCGCGGTCCCGCCTGGGCGCATAGGCGTCAACTTAACCCTTCATGCAAATATCCGTTCCTTTATGGATCAAATCAAATCAACCGCAGAGGCGCTGAGAACGCGGAGGAAAAACGAGAAGAACAATTCAGCGGTTCGCAATGACATCTCCATTTAGCTTACTCTGCGGTCTCTGCCTTTTTCGCTGTGCAGATACCGAGGCCGCAGAGAGTGCAGGGAGTGCACAGAGTATTTATGCCCGATTTTGGAAAGCCTCATGGGTGTCTCTCGACGTCCTCTGCGTCTCTGCGGTGAGATCTTTTGTCTTACCCCGACCAATTCTCAGAAGTTGCTAAGTTGACGGCCATGCGCCTGGGCGGGGCCGCTCCCACAGAATACTGGGATTCCCCTCTAATTCTTTATAGTTCGTTCTTCTTCGCGGCTGGCCTTTGAGTCATTGGCCATGGGGTTCCGCAGGGGGAAGCGCCATTGTGGCTTGCGACGCTTTACACCGGGTTGAATGCGTTGTCATCAGGCCGGTGTCGCAATCTTGAGCCCGACGATACCGGCAATAATCAGCGCAATGCTGATAAGCCGAGCGGCATTCGCGGGTTCTCCAAGCAGTACGATCCCCAGGATGACGGTTCCGACGGCTCCAACTCCTACCCAAACGGCGTAGGCGGTGCCCACAGGAAGCGACTTCAGAGCAATACTCAGCAACCAGAGACTGATAATCATCGCCAGGGCCGTTCCGGCCGTGGGCCATAATCTGGTGAACCCCTCCGTGTACTTCAACCCGATCGCCCAGCCAACCTCAAACAGCCCCGCAACAACGAGAATAATCCAAGCCATGTGTTTCCCTTCCACAAAATGCCGGGGTCGTCCCCGATGTATGTTGGAGCGGTGAGGTCGTCCTCACTTCCTGTAAACGTCCTGATTCGGTAAAGACGGCGAAGGCGCGGCCAAGTCCGTTCTTCCGGCGAAGTCGTCCGTCTAACCCGCTATATAGTAACAGTTTGGTGAACTACCGGGTAGCGGTGAGGTGGGATCGGTCGGGGGCGGGCATTATTGAGGAGCCTAGTTCATCAGGTCAAAATGACAACAGGTGCACTCCACAGTGGAGACCCACTTGGGAACAATTGCGGCATTCAATCTGATCCATATAACGCACGAAATACACAAGTAATTGGACATCTGAGAGGATAGCTGGGCAAAGTTTTGTTTGCCGAGGGCCGGAAGGCAGAAGGTTGAAAGTTACTGCTTCCCTTTTTGCCTTCGGCAGGGCCAACCAGTATTCCCGTCCCCCCGGACACTTCCTCGCAAAACATTTTTCGCACCTCCTGCAGCACTTCTGGCGGCCTCATCATTCAGGCGACCATCAAAACCGGACATTTCATGTGCTGCAGGTGCGGACATTGTCTTAAACAGCGGGAATGGAGGTGCTTTCCTGAAAGCCAAAAACGGAGCGCAGAGGTCTCTCGCATATGGGATCTTTTTACGGGTTTCGAGACCGGCTATTTTGAGCCGCACGGAAGCTTGAGGAATGCCTCTGCGGAAGGCATCTGCTCCATAGGGCTTACTCCGCTTCGTTTACCAGCAGACAACAAGGTGGATGCTGGTTGAGCGTTTCAGGGCTGGGGACAAGCTCGCATTCTTTGAATAACCGAAGATGGCATTGGCGGCACCTTTCCGGGTCGAGCCGCGGGACTATTTTTTCGAGGGCCTCTCTTTTAGATGTAAAGATAAACTCCTGGCAGAACCTTCTGAGGCACTTCCCCCGCTCAAGGGTATCGAGAACTGAATCCTTAAGCGAGCACAGATATAGCTGCCTGCCATCCAGATACATCGAACGGCTTTCCTGCAAAAGCATTGAACAGCCGGACACATCGACAAAATTGATGCCGCTTCCTACGATCAGAATGTGACACTGCTCCGGATTTTGCTTCATTAACTTGTGAAGCATTTCGGATATGTGATTTGCTGCACCGAAAAATATGGACCCGTCAAGCCGGATGATCTTCAGTTGAGGGCATTCGCATACCCTCTGCCCGCAGACGTCGACAAATGTGCTGATGGCGCCGTTGTACTCGGGAATCATGGTTGTAAACTGAGGGTGGGATGTACGATTGAGGTAAAGAAGCAGGGACAATATGACCCCCAGAAAAATAGCAAATTCCATGTCCAGAAACATCGTTGACAAAAAAGTCACAACCAGAATCGCGGATTCCCATCTGCTGGCCGTCCAGATCACTCTTATCTGACGGAGATCGACGAGGTTGTAGCACACCAGCAGAAGCACTCCGCCCATCGAGGCAATCGGAAGGTAAGCGGTCAAAGGAGCGATTACGAAGAGCATCAAAAGAAGGCTCAATGCGGCAAACACTGCGGCCATTGGCGTCTTTGCCCCCGCGTCATAGTTTACTCCCGTACGCGTGAAGGATCCCGAGGCAGCAAAACTTGAAAAGAAGCTTCCCACGATATTTGAGAGCCCCTGGCCGATGAACTCCTGATTATTGTCTATCCTCTGCTGGGAGAGCGATGCTATAGAACGGGCACTGGAAATCGCCTGAGCAAGTCCAAGCATCGCAACCGCCATGGCGCCCGGGACCAGCTTGCGAAAGATGTCTGCTGTAAAGTCGGGCAGCGAAAATGGAGGCAGGCTGGCCGGCAATGCCCCCACAAAATGCAGGCGGTATGGCCTTCCGTCTATCATTACGGCAAGTACGCCTCCGATGGTCATCGCTATTGCCAGCGCAGGCCAGCGAGGCCGGAAGCGCTTTAGCAACGCAGCGGCCGCAATGGTGACTAAAGCCACCAGAACCGCGTACGGGTTGGCCTGAGAGATCAGCCTCACGAGATTGGCGGCTATATCCAGAACAGAGCTCCCCTGAATGCCGGCAATTCCCAAAGCATGTCCCAGTTGGCTCATCCCAATTAGCAGGGCTGCCC
>JAEZXS010000108.1 GCA_023442755.1 Pseudomonadota bacterium
CTATGGATGCTACGAGCAAAGGCGCGGGCGAGAAAGTGATCGAGAGCCTCAAGGACATCGCCCCGGAAATGGCGGACTTCATCCTCGAGTTTTCCTACGCCGACGTCTTTTCCCGGGGGATTCTCTCGCCGAAAGAAACCGAGATCGTTGCGATCGCCGGAATGTGTGCAGCTGGAACACAGCGCCCGCAACTCATCGTCCACATCAGGTCCGGTCTTAACGTTGGTCTCACGAAACGACAGGTAATCGAGATCATGGACCAGATGGCGGTGTATGCGGGATTTCCCGCTGCCCTGAACGGCATCTCCGCTGCCCGCGAGGCTTTCGCCCCGCAGGCCCGGTAGATTTTTCCGATCTTATACGTTCGCTTTGACTTCTTTGACCGTGGACATTGCCGTTGCTATGAGGCCGGCCACATCGGCCACGTTGCTGGGCATGATAACCGTGTTGGTCGTTTTGGCGAGGTTTCCGAACTGGGTGATATACTGTTCCGCCAACCGCATGTTGAGCGCTTCGAGGCCTCCCTGTTCCCTGATGGCCTCGGCAACCTTGCTGATACCCTCGCTCGTCGCCTGCGCAATGAGTTCGATCTTTTTCGCGTCGGCCTCCGCCACAAGGGTCACCTGCGCCGCCTTGCCCTCGGCCTCGTTTATTTGCTTCTGCTTTTCACCCTGGGACTGGTTGATCATACTCTGCCGCACGCCCTCGGACGTTGCGATGGAGGCCCTTTTCTGCCGCTCCGCCGTCATCTGCGCCTCCATCGCCTCCTTCACCGATACGGGCGGCGTGATATCCTTGATCTCGTAGCGCAGCACCTTGACGCCCCACGACAGCGCAGCCTGGTCTATCGCATCGATAACCTCGGTGTTGATCTTCTCGCGCTCTTCGAAGGTCTTATCGAGGTCGATCTTTCCGATGGCCGACCGCAACGTCGTCTGGGCTAACTGTGAGGCCGCACGGAGATAATTGTCTATGCCGTACGCAGCCTTGTGGGCGTCCTGGACCTCCAGGTAGATGATGCCGTCGACTTCCACGCTCACGTTGTCCTTGGTGATGCAGATCTGAGCCGGGATATCCACCACCTGCTCCTTGAGGCTGAAGGCGTAAGCCCGACGGTCCACGAACGGAATCAGGATATGGAAGCCGGCTTCGAGCGTGCGGTCGTATTTCCCCAGGCGTTCGATAATGAAGGCGTTTTTCTGGGGCACGATGACGGCTCCCTTGATGAGAACGACGATTACCAGTACGGCAATGGCGATAAGGGCAACGAGAGTCGAGGTCATGACAGGAATCTTCCTTTTCGATTGAGTTGCAGGAGTTTAGGCGGCAAGTCGAATAAGCCCATCTCAGGGGCGCGGCACTCCCCTGAGCTTGAGGCAGGCCCCGCGCGATTTCTCCATGCCGACAATTTCGGCTTCGGTGCCGGCGGAAAGTTTTTCCTCGGAGACGGCATCCCACATCGTTCCCCGAAAACGCACCCGTCCCGGGATTCCGGGTTCGAGATCGCAGTCGAGATTTACCCGCGCCCCCTTCGGCACATTTCCCATATCCTCACGGCCGGCCCCTTCGCTTCTTCCGACGAAAATGCGCATTGCCATTTTGCGCAACGTCAGAAGCGAGGCGAGCGACACGATGACGAATACGCCCACCTGGGCCGAGTGAGCTTCCGGTGCGATGACTGAGGCTATAGCGGCCCCCCAGCATCCCAGTCCGAAAAATATTATCACGAAGCCCGGGACGGCCAACTCCGCGAGCATCACTGCAATACCCGCCACAAACCAAATCAGCCAAACCGAAAGGTTCATCCACGTATCCTTGTCTGAAAGGTCTGAAAAAGCGTCACTGATTTCGATTCGGATTATACCATTCTTCCAGGATCATTTATTCATTTAGATAAAGCAAAAGATGGAAATTCCGAATTTGTACGGCTTGAGAAGAATATCGGCAATTTTATGAAAATAGAATTGCAACCATACATATGGAAAAATGCTATATTCGACCGCCGATCGATGGACAATAATCGATCAGCACGAGGCTTCATGAAATTCCATATTCGTCAGGTTCCAACCAAGGACATTCCAGTTAACAAGGGGGACAGCATGCCGGTTGCCGACTATGAGACTTACTGCAGGATGCTCGATCGAGCCAGGGAAAACCATTTTGCCTACCCGGCAATAAACGTCAGTTCCCTGACCACGGCCAACGCTGTCCTGAAGGGCCTTGCGGAGAGCCGAAGCGACGGCATCCTGCAGGTATCGACGGGAGGGGCGGCATTCTGCTCCGGATCGTCCGTAAAGGACATGGTGTTGGGAGCCATCTCCATTGCCGAACACGTCCACAGGGTCGCCGACCGGTACGGCATTTTCGTGGCGCTGCACACGGACCACTGCCAGGCCCATCTTCTCGACAGCTTCCTTATCCCTCTTGTCGAAGAAACGGAACGGCGCCGAAAGGCCGGGCTCCCCAATCTTTTCAACAGCCATATGTTCGACGGAAGCGCCCTGCCCCTTAAGGAAAACCTCGATATCGCCGTGCCGCTTCTCGAACGCTGCCATCGCAGCCAATTGATCCTGGAGGTCGAAGCCGGGGTTGTCGGCGGCGAAGAAGACGGGATCAAGACGGACGGAGCACCTGCCCGGAAACTCTATACCACGCCTGCCGATATGCTGGAGGTATCCCGCCGACTGGGGGCTGTGAAAGGAGCGCGCTTTCTCCTGGCTGCCACTTTCGGAAATGTTCACGGCGTCTACAAGCCCGGCCATGTGAAGCTCAAGCCGTCCATTCTCAGGGACGGCCAGGATGCCGTGGAAAAGGAACTGGGCAAGGCGGCACGGTTCGATCTCGTTTTCCATGGCGGGTCGGGTTCGCTTCTCGAAGAAATCCATGAAGCCATCGACTACGGCGTGGTGAAAATGAACGTGGATACAGATACCCAGTATGCCTTCACACGGGCGATCGCAGACCATATGTTCCGGTTCTACGACGAGGTGCTCAAGGTGGACGGCGAAGTGGGCAACAAGAAAAAGTACGATCCACGGGTCTACCTGACGCTGGCCGAGGAGGCGATGGCCGACCGCGTCAGAGCGGCGGCAGCGGCTCTGAAGGCAACCGGGACCAGCTTTCTGGCGGCCGGAAGCATTCCGGCCGGCAATGATTAAGGAGCAGCGAGATGCCTCAAAAGATCAAATCGCCTCAACTGGGCAACGACGGCTACACCGGAGGCCGGACGGGTCGAAGCATAGGAGAGTTGAAACACACGTTTTTCGAACATCTCCTGCTTACCCAGGGAAGGTTCGTCGAAGTCGCCAGCCCCAACGACGTCTACATGGCCCTCGCCTATACGATACGGGATCAGCTCCTTCACCGCTGGATCAGGACGGTTGAAAAATACGTGGAAAAAGAGGTCAAGGTCGTCAGCTATCTTTCCGCGGAATTTCTCCTCGGTCCTCACCTCGAAAGCAACCTGATAAATCTCGGCATCCGGGACGAAGTCCGGCAGGCGGTGGAGGAAGCAGGTTTCGACCTGCAGGCAATAATAGACCAGGAACCCGAACCGGGCCTCGGAAACGGCGGGCTGGGAAGACTTGCGGCCTGCTATCTCGATTCCCTGGCGTCCCTCGAAATACCCACGTTGGGTTACGGCATCCGCTATGAATTCGGAATATTCAAACAGGAAATTCGTGACGGATGGCAGGTGGAAAAGACCGACCCATGGCTCCACTTCGGCAACCCTTGGGAAATTCGCAGGCCCCACATTACGTACTCCGTTAATTTAGGCGGCACTACGGAGTCCTATACCGACGCAAATGGGCGCTACCGCATCCGCTGGATTCCCCACCATACGGTCAAGGGTGTCGCTTACGATACCCCAATCACGGGCTACCACGTAAACACCTGCAATATCCTCCGGCTGTGGCGGGCCGAAGCTGTTGAATCCTTCGAATTCGCCGCCTTCAATATGGGCGACTACTATGCAGCCGTTCACGAAAAGATCGAGTCGGAAAACTTCACCAAGGTCCTCTATCCCAACGACGAAGCGATCCAGGGCAAGCAATTGCGGCTTGCGCAGCAGTATCTCCTGGTCTCATGCTCTCTTCAGGACATGATCCGGCTTTGTATAGCCTCCCTGGGGGATGTGACCCAGTTTCACAGACAATTCGCAATTCAGCTTAATGACACGCACCCAGCGATGGCAGTCGCAGAACTCATGCGTCTTCTCGTCGATGAACACGATATGGACTGGGAACCAGCCTGGGAGATTACCTGCAAGACCTTCGGCTATACGAATCACACCCTGCTTCCCGAAGCCCTTGAGAAGTGGCCCGTCGATCTTTTCGGCCACTCCTTCCCCCGGCACCTGGAGATCATCTACGAGATCAACCGCCGCTTTCTCGATGAAGTCAGAAAGAAGTGCCCGGGAGACGAGGCTCGCGTGGCGAGGATGTCGCTCATCGACGAAATCGGATGCCGGTACGTGCGCATGGCCCATCTTGCCGCCGTGGGCAGCCATGCCATAAACGGCGTGGCCCGACTCCACACCAGGCTGCTCGAGCAGGACGTCCTTCGCGACTTCTACGACATGATGCCCGAAAAATTCACCAACAAGACAAACGGCGTTTCCCCCCGCCGGTTCATGCTCCTGAGCAATCCCGGACTCAGCAGGCTCATCACCGAAAAGATCGGCGACGAATGGGTCAGCAAACCGGAGGAACTCAGGCAGATCGAACGGTATGCGGATGACGGCGGCTTCCGGGAAGAATGGCGAAAAGTAAAGTTCGAAAACAAGAACCGGCTTGCCAGGCTGATTCGCGAACGCACAGGCATCGAAATCGACCCGTTCTCGATTTTCGACATCCAGGCCAAGCGCATTCACGAATACAAACGCCAGCACCTGAACGTGCTCCACATCGTCGCACTCTACAACCGAATCAAGAACAACCGCGCCTATGACATGTGTCCGCGCACGTTCATCTTTGCCGGCAAGGCAGCCCCCGGCTATTTCATGGCCAAGCGGATCATAAAGCTTATCAACTGCGTTGCCGAGGTCGTCAACAACGACCCCGACGTTTCCGGAAGGATAAAAGTCGTCTTCTTCCCCGATTTCAACGTCAAAAACGCACAGTACATCTACCCGGCCGCGGACCTGTCCGAGCAGATATCGACTGCGGGCAAGGAGGCCTCGGGGACGGGAAACATGAAGTTCTCCATGAACGGCGCCCTGACGATCGGCACCCTGGACGGAGCGAACATCGAAATCAGGGAGGAAGTCGGGGCATCGAATTTCTTCCTTTTCGGGCTCACAGCCGAAGAGGTATGTTCGATTCAGTCGGCGGGCTACAACCCCTCGGACTATTACCGGTCCAGCCCGGAACTGCGGGAAATCGTCGAGCTTGTCGGTTCGGGTCATTTTTCAAAGGGAGACAGCGGGCTTTTCAAGCCGCTTGTCGATTCGCTTCTCTTTCACGACGCGTTCATGCTGTTCGCCGATTTCGCCTCTTACGTCGATGCGCAGATGAAGGTCGATGCAGCCTATCGCGACAGCGAATTGTGGACCCGCATGTCCATCCTGAACACCGCCCGGATGGGCAAGTTCTCCGCCGATCGGGCAATTCGCGAATACTGCGCCGACATCTGGAAAGTCACGCCGGTGCCGGTCGTCCTGGAGCAGGCGAAAGGGGGATCCCCACGCTAGATCGGGATTGCAGGCTTTTGTGGGAGAGGCTTCAGCCTCGACTGGTTTGAGTACGACCGATTTAATAAGAGATCCTGTCCGCATCGGGCTGGAAAGGTTAATTGCAGGATCGCTCCTTATCCATGCCGAAAGGAATATCGAATGATTGTCGAACCGGCAACACTGGAGGACGCGAAGGAAATCCTGCCGCTTCAGAAGCTTGCGTATGCAAGCGAGGCCGAGATTTATAACGACTTTTCCATCCAGCCGCTGATCCAAACCTTTGAACAGTTACAAAATGAGCTTGAGAACCGGTTTTGTCTCAAGGCATCCATCGACGGGAGGATCGTGGGTTCTGTCAGGGCCTCGTTAAGGGAGGGAACTTGTCATATCGGCAAGCTGATCGTCCACCCCGATTTTCAAAATCGAGGGATCGGCTCCCGGCTGATGGAGGAGATAGAGCGCGCATTCCCCCGGGCAGAACGGTTCGAGTTATTCACAGGGCATCGCAGCAAACGCAACCTGCGACTCTACGAAAGGCTCGGCTATAGGGTCTTTGCATCCGAGCCGGCAACGGATAGCCTCACCATCGTCTTTCTGGAAAAACGTTCCGCATTTCAAGGCAAATAACCGTCTCAAACCGCATCCCGGAAAGAAAACAGCCTCCCCGGACCGCATCCCGGGAGGCTGCTTATTTCAAACACCATTTATCACGCAACTTAGGCCGGCTTTGCAGCCAGGACCGGTTTTGCCACCAGGGGGCTGCCGACGGGAAGAACGTTCCTGCCGAAAACCTGGAGGAAAATAACGTGTGCCATCATATAGAGTGCAAGCAGTGCGCAGATAATCAGGTCTATAGCGGTGATGGTCAGCACTGACTTCATGTCGGCGATGAAAACCAGATCGAGGCCAATGAACCCCAGCAGAAGAGTAAGGAACGTAAGAAACATTGCAAAATGGACCGCGAAGGAACCGATGAACATGATTGCGGTGTAGACGGTGTAAGCCAATAGGAAGTACCCGACATCCTTTCCCGTGATCTTCAGATGCGCCCCGATCCAGTTCCCCTGGCCGCCCTGAAAATCCATAATCATGAAAATGACGGCAAGCGCGATCCAGAAGGCGCCGTATGAAACGAAGGCGCTGTAGCCGAAATTATTGCCGCACTTGAACTCCTGAAAACCTGCGATCAACTGGGCCATTCCGCCGAAGGCCAAAGCGCAGCAGAAAATTACGCCGGTTCCGCACCATCCGAGGTTATGAAACTGAAGCAGAAGTGTGGTAACGCCAAAGCCCGCAAGCCCTACGACTGCCGGATTTCCCTGTGGTGTAGCTGTTGCCATTATAGAACCTCCTTGGAAAGTGTATTGTGCTCCCAGATACCCTCGCGATCGTTTAGCGTTATCACCTCCTCTCATCCCGGTGCATTGCGCTGCTTCGAAACGGTAGACTACTGCCCCCTGCCCGGTTGGATGAACCCGCCATAGAATCACACGCGCCCGTCCCGGGGGGGACCCGTAATTTGATTCCGTGCCGGCGGATCGACTTTTCGCCATGCAAGGCAATGACAGTCCGCACATTCCAGACCGCCTGAACGCACCGCCTGGTCGTTGTTTTCACTCTTGTTGGTTCGGGCCTGCCGGGCTTGAGTTTTTGGGCCCGCGTACTGGACCGCGCAAAGCCGCATGCGGCAGTGCACAGCTGAAACATTGGGAATCGAAGACGAGTGTGAGAAATGTAGAGGCAGAACTGGAACAACAAATATAAACCCACTGCAAAGCTCGGAAGAGCACCCCCGGCGGGAAATATTTCGTGCACTTCTTCACTTTATCGGGCGTGACTGGAAATATTGCATAAAGGGGGCAGCATGTCAAGCGAATGGGCATTATGACAGGCTTACGGGAGGTCTGTCAGGAGTCGGGCATGGTTTGCTCCAAAAACACGATATGGCGGCCAAAGTCGCAACGACGAAGGATGAAACCGGGTGAAGACACGGTATCCCCGGCAGCGGGACCATCGTCTCTCAACTTGCCCGGAAGGTCCTTCGACCAATATCGTGGCGTGGTGATTCCCATCCCCCGGGCGGAGCAGGACGATGTTCGGCCGACAGCGTGAATGGCGTGCCATCGATTGCCGGACGTTGTCTTTCCGCCTCAGGGAAAGATAATCTTGACATCGCCACAATAGGTGTATATACACTATCTCGTCCCGTTCGCATCCCCCCGGTGCTACGCTTCTGCCTTCTTCATGATTCACTGGTTCTCATCATGTTCCACCCGCTGCTCGCTCGGATGATCCGCCTTTTAGAAAAAGCAAGGTTCGCGGTTTCAAACCCGAAATATCAAAAAAGGAGCACACCATGTCCAGTTTCCGTGAAGTGGGTGATTGGCTGCGCAATGACTTGAGATTGAAGACTTCCCCAGTTGCAGCAAAGTTCCTGAAAAAAGGTGAGGAGTTCCCGGAAAAAACACGCCGGCCTTCCGTGGCGACGGGCAAAAGGATCGCGATCTGCCAGGGTGTGACCATGGCCAGAAACTACGGCTGGACGGTAGGCATGACAAAGGAAGACGTCATCTGCGTTCCGGCGGCAATCGTGTTTGGCTTCAGCGAGTCTTCCGACCCGCCTGCCTCCCTTGCCGGACTGTTTACCGAGATCAGCTTTTCAGCTGCGGAAGACCTCGCTCGGAAAGAAACGTCCTCGATGAGCCGGTTTGAAAACGGAGAAATCGAGGCTATCGTCCTGGCCCCGGTCGAGAAAGCCGCCTTCGAACCGGACACCGTTCTCGTCTACGGCAATCCCGCCCAGATCATGCGGTTGAACCAGGCATGGTCCTGGATGGCCGGGGAAAGGGTGATCGGCCATTTCGGAGGCAAGGTGGAATGCGATGAATACCTGATTGCTCCCTACAAGACGCAATCCCCCAGAGTTGTGATCCCGGGCCAGGGTGAACGCATCTTCGCCGGCACTCAGGATGATGAGGTGGTCTTCGCGGTGCCGGGCAGGTTCATCGCCACGCTTGCCGAAGCACTCAAGAAAGCCGGAAAACCGATAGGAGCGCGCTATCCCTTGACGCCCTACCAGAACTTCCAGCCGGATTTCCCAAACGCCCATAAGGAACTGGGAAGGAAACTGGGTATCCTGTGATTTTTCCTTGATGCGCATTCACGGTCGATAAAGGGTACTCTACCGCCTCACACATGTGGGAGAGGCTGACAGCCACATGATACTTTTGAGAAATCATGACTGGATCGACCTCGCCGAGATGACGTCCGTTCCGGCCATCATGTGCAAACACGGTTGCGGCCGGATTTCTTAGCCCGGTACAGTGCCTTGTCCGCCGCATCGATCACATCGTGCGCTTTTGCGTGATGCCCGCCACGCTCGGCCACCCCGATGCTGACAGTGACCGGGACCATCTTCCGAGGCCCCTTCCCGGGCCTCGGCGCGGCGGGTTTCTTCCTGGGCCGGCTGCGGCTTCGAAGGACGAAGACCGCCGACTCGATCGCCGTTCTCAGCTGTTCGAGCTCCGGCATGGTCTCGTCCAGGGATTTGCCGGGAAAAATCACCGTGAATTCCTCGCCGCCATACCGGAACGCCTTCCCTCCACCCTTCACTCCCGCCAGCTTGGACGCGACCATGGCAAGGACCTGATCCCCTACGTCGTGCCCGTATGTATCGTTGACCTTTTTAAAAAAGTCGATATCCACCATGGCCACGGTGAAGCGACTGCCCATCCTGAGGAGAAACTCGTTCAGGCTTCGCCTGGCCGGAAGACCCGTCAACTCGTCTCGAAATGCCATGGCATACGATGCTTCTATGACGGAAACGACCAGGATGAGACCGGCTGCCCCCAGATAGAAGGTGGAAACGGGTGCCGTGCCTCGTACCAAGAGGCTGAAGCACACTGTCGCAAGCGCCCAGAAAAAGCCGGTTTCGACCGGTCCGCGACGCGTAATGAGTCCATACCCTACCAGGACAAACGCAACTGCAAAGGCAACCGAAGCCGTCTGGGGGAAAGAGGCCGGCAGCAGTTTGCCGACCAGTTCCCCTAAAATGGGGTAGTCGATATACGCATTCATCGTGTGGCAGCGATACTGCCAGATGGCGGAAACAACGAGAGGCTGCGCCAGAATCAGGCAGATGCGGAAGATGCCGCGGCCGGTAACGATGCCGCGTTCTTTTGCGAGGGACAGCGACGCTATATTCAGAGGAAGCAGAATGGCGATGGAATTGTAAACGAGCCTTCCCGAAGCCGTCGCCTCGTGCCCGAAATACTGGAGGGACCTCTCGGCAATGGCAAGCACGACAACCGCAAATACCAGTCTGCTGCGATTGAACCGCCAGCCGAGCAGGATGCCCGCAGCCAGGACTGCCGCGGGAATGATCTGAACAATCTTCGGCAGCCATTCCGAGATCAGCCCCCACTCAATGAGGACCACGGCGGCCAGGGACAGCAGGCCCCCCGGTACGAGAAAAGAGACGAGTTTCTTCGCTATCACCACGGAAAAATCCTTAAGAAGCCGCCCGATCACGCTCCCGTCCCGGAAGCATCCGGCATGCGGCGGCGAGAGGGGCTTCCGGCACCGATGCTTTTAACCCTCCCGACAATGCTACTCCTGCTCGACTTCTTATATCGACCTGACGGCATCGTTTCTGAAATCGAATCGCGGGGGGAGAGCCCTCTCTCGAAACCATTTCACATTTTTTCCGCATTTCAGGGTCCGAGGCGGTATTAACCATTGTGAGCCCATGGTCATATCTCTTATTTTGATGACTCTCGGCTCTACCGAGAAACCGGGGCCCGAGCCACGAACTCCGGAATCATTCACATTGAGTTTCTACTGATGAAAACGGACGTAATCATAATCGGAGCCGGAGCATCGGGCCTGATGTGCGCAATCGAGGCCGGAAAAAGGGGACGGGCAGTCCTGGTTCTGGATCATTCCGGCAAGCCGGCTGGCAAAGTACGCATTTCCGGGGGAGGCCGGTGCAACTTTTCGAACAGGATCATGGGCAGGGAAAAATATATCTCCCGGAATCCCCACTTTGTCACCTCCGCGCTGGCGCGCTTTACTCCCACGGATTTTCTCGACCTGGTGGAAATGCACGGAATCGGGTATCACGAGCGGGAAGAAGGGCGTCTTTTCTGCAACGAGAGTTCCGTCCGGATCGTTGACATGCTCATGTTCGAGTGCAGCGAAGCCTCGGTGCGGTTCCAGTTCGACTGCAACATATCGGAAATAAGCAAAGCTGAAGGTTTTCGGGTTGCAACGAACAGAGGCACATTCGAATCCGAGTCGCTCGTCATTGCGACGGGAGGCCTGTCATATCCCGCCCTCGGCGCCGGAAATTTCGGACACTCGATTGCAAGGCAGTTCGGCCTGAAGGTCACCCGGTTGCATCCGGCGCTCACTCCTTTGAGGTTCCGAGCCGAGGATGCGAAGGTATTCGGCGCCCTGGCCGGTATTTCCATAGATTCCACGGTAAGCTGCGCAAGTGCCGCATTCCGGGGGAACCTGCTTTTCACCCACAGTGGCTTGAGCGGCCCTGCGGTCCTCCAGGTATCTTCCTACTGGGACCGGACGGAAAGCGTGGCAGTCGATCTCCTGCCCACCGTAGACATCTTTGCCATGCTCCTCGAGCAGCAGCGTTCCAAAGCTCTGCTTCCCACCATCCTCGGCAGGTTTCTCCCCAGGAAATTCGTCAGACTCTGGTGCGATCTCTACGTTTCTTCAAAGCCTCTCAACCAGTATACGCAGCAGGAGCTTCAAACCGTCGCGCGCAGTCTGCATGAGTGGCGCATACACCCGGCCGGAACGGAGGGCTTCGACAAGGCCGAGGTGACACTGGGCGGGGTCGATACGGACGAACTTTCGTCCAGGACCATGGAATCGCGGAAAGTTCCCGGACTCTATTTCCTCGGGGAGGTCATCGACGTGACGGGGCACCTGGGCGGCTACAATCTTCATTGGGCGTGGGCGTCCGGATATGCGGCGGGGCAGTTCGTTTGATCCGCCCGCAATCCGGCGGGGTTGCATTTCGCCTCGGGAGGTCGACGGCAAATCGTTTTCTTAAAGGCACTTTATGAAATATGTTACTTTTTCTGTCCACTATCATTACAGCCTGACTATTAATATTGACATCCATCCCTCATAGTTTCAGAATTGTAAACCTTCAAAAACGACCATTACACTCATCGGACGATTTGCCGGAACTGTTCCTCCCGAGAGCTATCGAGAAGCCGTGGGACGGAGGGTGCAGTTATCCACTGAATCTTCCCGAAAGGGTGCTGCTTCATGGGGAAACTCATGCCGGGCGCATTTCCGGCCCAGCCGTCCAGGCATTGCGGCGTTTCCATCCGCCGAAGCCGTCAAGCAACCCGTGAAGCGCAGGTCCCCCCTCCGTCATTAACGACTAATACTTCGGCATTGTTCAGTTTTTGCAGTAGTCCTGTTGCCATCTCGTTCTTCTTCAAGGATTCCCGGCCAGGTTCGGGGACGTTACAGCTCTTTTTCACCATTCACGCTGAGCAGGAGGGAAAATGGACAAGGTCAAGCGAGCGGCAGTTCCTGTAATTCTTGGTTTGCTCATCTGGTTTCTGCCGGTCCCGGCGGGCCTCACACCCCAGGCATGGCACCTGTTTGCCTTGCTGGTGGCAATCATCGCCGGTTTCATCATTGCGCCACTTCCGATTGGCGCGGTAGCATTCATAGGCCTCACGGTCACCATGCTCACGGGCACTCTGAAAACGGGTGAGGCCCTGGGCGGTTTCGCTTCGGGCTCCATCTGGCTCATCGCCTCGGCCTTCATCTTTTCGGCGGGCTTCATCAAGACGGGCCTTGGACGACGCATTGCCTATATGATTCTGCAGGCGATAGGCGATTCTACACTCAAAGTGGCGTATGCCTTTACCCTGAGCGGCCTCGTGGTCGCACCCGCAACCCCCTCGTCCACGGCCCGCGCCGGCGGCGTCATCTACCCGATTTTGCGCAGCGTCATTTCCGTTCTCGGCTCGGAACCCGGCCCCACGGCAAGACGCGCCGGGGCATTCCTTATCATGGCCTACTACCAGGTCGACGGCGTCCTCTCGGCGCTGTTCATGACCGCCATGACAGGAAACCCACTTGCCGCCGAACTGGCCTCGAAAACGGCGGGGATCCAGATCTCCTGGGGCATGTGGACCCTGGCGGCCCTCGTTCCCGGCGTGCTCGGCATGATCCTGGTGCCCTACTTCGTATACCGCATCTACCCCCCCGAGATGAAACATTCTCCCGAGGCCAAACTCCTGGCCGCCAGGGAACTCAAGGCCATGGGCCCCATCACCCGGCAGGAAATCATCCTCCTCGGGGTGTTCGTCCTGGCGCTCATTCTCTGGTGCTCCGGCCCGGTCACGAAGATGGATCCTACCCTCGTCGGCCTGATCGCCGTTTCCATCATGCTCATGGGCAAAGTCATCGACTGGTCCGACGTGCTGAAAGAAAAGGGTGCATGGGACACCGTGGTTTGGATGGGTGTGCTGGTGGGACTGGCGGGACAGCTTTCCTCCAAGGGGTTCATCCCCTGGTTTGCCAAGACAGTCGCCGCCTCGATGACCGGAATGGCCTGGCCCACCGCCCTGGCAGTGCTCATGGTTGTCTATCTCTACTCCCAGTATGGCTTTGCCAGCATGACGGCACACGTCGCGGCGATGTATGCGGCCTTCCTCGCCGTGGCCGTCGCAATGATGGCTCCGGGTTATCTCTCGGCTTTGCTGCTCGCTTACGGCGGCTGCCTGTGCTATTCGCTCACGCATTACAGCGCGGGGCCCGGCCCCATCTTCTACGGCGCGGACATGGTCCCGCTGCCCACATGGTGGAAGATAGGCTTCCTCACTTCGGTGCTCCACCTGATCATCTGGGGCGTAACCGGCCCCTTCTGGTGGAAGTTCCTAGGCCTCTGGTAGACTTTGCTCGATCATGAACAAAACGGCCGGCAGGGTTCTGAAGACCCGCCGGCCGTTTGTTGATATGTTTCATGGGTGGATTGGAGGATACTGCGGCTTACAACTGACCGGCTCCCCCGGTTTTCCCGCTCAGGCTACAACATCCACGTTGTTTCCCTTCGGACTCGCCACCTTTATCGCCTCGATCATCTGAACGATTGCTTCGCCCTGCTGCTTCTGGACGTTCAGGGCCTTCCTGGCCACAAGCATGGTCGATTCCTTGTTGAGATCCGCTGCGGCAACCACTCCAGATACGCTTCCCACGCTCATCTCAAAACTCCCTGCACTCTGAAAACGAAGAAACTCGCGGTGGATGCGATCCACCACCTCCATTTTTACAATCGGTCAGTGTGCAGGGTTTCCTTAGCACTATTATTGCTGCGAAGAGATTTCTTTCCGATTCGAGCCGCAATAGATGATAATGTGCACTGAGAAGATTTCTCCCGTATATATTGACGTTTTTTGCATCACGCTTGGGAGAACACTTGTGAGGGCGCTATGATTCTCGAACTCCTGGAATACCTGATGAGTTCGTGCTCGAGAACAGGCAGGTCGATGGGGTTTCTTTCCTCTTCGCTGCGGGTGCGGGCGCGATACCGGCGCTGCAGGAAGGCTTGGCTGCCCCATCTCGAGCAGACGCGTCGCATCATTCTCCAGGCGGCGGACTGCTGCCGCAGCCGCCGCAAAGTCGTGGTGCTGGGGGCGGGCCTTCTGCACGATATTCCGCTCACGGAACTCTCGAACATGTTCGAAGAGGTCGTCCTGGTTGATATCGTCCATCCCTGGCTGAGCCGCATTGCCGTCCGGCGCTTCCGGAACGTAAGCCAGCTCGCTGCCGACGTCACAGGAGTGATGGAAGAACTTCGCCGGATCGCTCCCGTCCCCGACGCTGCAATGCCGGTGTCGCACCCGGAGCTCTTCGTAGACGATCACCGGCTGGATCTCACCCTGTCCGTAAACCTGCTGTCACAGCTTTCCCACGTTCCAGGCAGGCACCTGGAAGGCCGGCGGGACGAACCGGCCATCTACGCTTTCCTGAAACACCTGGTCAAAGCGCACCTTGACTACCTTCGAAGGCTTCCGGGGCAGACCGCACTGATAACCGACACCGCCGTCTATCGCACTGCAAAAGAAGATTCCGCGGTCGAAAAATGGGACCCCCTGTTCGGGGTGAAGCTGCCTCCCCCCGAATTTACCTGGGACTGGCATCTCGCTCCCAGCCCGGAGATCGGGCGCGGAATCGACATGTACACCACGGTCTGCGCCTTCACGGACTGGAAGAAATCCTCCGCCCTGCCCGGCTGATCCTGCTGTCGAATCACCTGGAAATTTTTATGCTGACGTCCGCCGGAAGGGCGAGTTTCGCCTCCACCTCTATGGCCTTGACGATTCCGACCGGAACGGGGCAGGCGGAATGCGGGCAGTGCTTTGCGCCCATCTGGAGAGTATACGGAATGGAAGGCTTGTTCGAGATTTCCATGTAAGGATCGACCTGGGTCAGCTCCCCGGCAAGTTTCTGGATCGACTTGCAGTTGCTCGTGATATTCACCTTGCACATTCTGCCGCTGTCGCGATCCATCGACGTCTCGACCGTGGTCGAGAAACCGCAAATTCCGGAAAAGATTTCTGCTTTAGCCACAATAGTCTCCTGAGGAAATGAAAGTTCCGGTTCGCACCGGCTTGCCCGCCCAATGCGGCGCCGGCTCCGGCAACGCTGATGATCGACCGAATCTCATAGTTCTTCTTCGGGCATGGTTCAAGGTTTTTCCCGTCGATGACGAGGTGAAAACCCGAGTGCGGCTTATAAGAACATTCTTGTCCGCCTAATGGGCGTAAATCCACGAAGCATACTGAGCCACCGCCCTAATCTTCATCCCTTTCGTCCGAACCCGGTTCTTCCGATCTGATGGACAGGATGAAAATCAGGCACCACATCAAGAGTACGAAATAGACGCACTGATCGGGGACCTTCATCAAATAATACATCCCGAAATCGGGTTCGTTTGCGAAATACTGAGTAAATCCCTGCATGATGTATCTCCTGTCGGATTTTCAGGCCCGGCAGTCGCACGCGGCATGCGCGCGAGGGGTTCCCGTCGGCGTTCCAATAAACAGGGCATGGAAGACAGTATTGCGGAATTTTGCGGAGCAGTGCGGAAACGAACTGAGGGAGCCTGACGGATACATCAATGTGGTACAAAATTGTGTACGGACAACTACTCCTGAGAGCATTCCTGCAGACATCTCTTGCCCGCCTGTTCAAAATGCGCCCGGGGCCAGGTTCTTGCCGGTTATCGATCTCAAACTGCTCTGTTCGGGTTCCCGCAATGCTTCGTCAGGGAGCCCCCAATCAGGGCCTGTAAACCTCCTTGGTGCGAAAAACGCTTCTTCGGGCGCGCCACGGCGCGGCACCGTTTCGTTTAAAGGGCAAATATAATGCCTTGTTCCCGACCCGTCGCCGCGAATCCCGGTAAGCGCAAGTACATGCTTTTCGAGACCTCGCTTTTAACGTTTGCCCCCGGCCGCTTCTTCCCGGTCCTGAAGTCCGGGAATCCAGGACTTCAGGACACACCGGGTTCCGACGGCAACCACCCCACGGGCGGCGCCGGCTGTCAATCCTGCTGTACAGCCCCCTGTAACGTTTGCTCCATCTCGGAAACAGCCTGCGTAATCTGCTCGATTCCATTCGACTGCTCGTTGGAGGCCGTGGCAATCTCCTCGATCAGTGTTCTTGCCTTGGAGGTCGACGAAACGACATCGGAAAAGGAGTTTCCGGTCTCTTCCACAAAGCGGGAACCCTCGCGGACCCTGCTGATTGTCCGCTGGATGAGAGATTCGGTATTCTTCGACGCCTCGGCGGCGCGCATGGCAAGATTTCGGACCTCGTCGGCCACAACCGCGAACCCGGCGCCGGCTTCGCCCGCCCTGGCGGCTTCGACCGCGGCATTCAGGGCCAGGAGGTTTGTCTGAAACGAGATTTCGTCAATCGTTTTCACAATCTTGGAAGTATCCTCACTCGCCTGGATTATCTCCCTCATCGCGCCCGAAAGATTGTTCATCGACTCGTCGGCCTTTTTCACCACCTCGACCGACTCCGCCATAAGGCCGTTCAGCTCTGTTGCATGCAGGCTCGTCTGGCTGGTGGTTGCGGAAATCTCCTGCAACGATGCCGAGGTCTCCTCGAGTGAGGCCGCAATCTGCTCTGTCGTGTTCTTCAGCCGGTTCGAAGCGTCGACATTGGTGACCACCTCGACGTGGCCGATCTTTCTTCCCTGTCCGTCGAAGATGTATGAGGTATCGACCTGCATCAACGTACTCGGCTGATCCTTGTACTGCTGCATGTACTGAGTCCGTGGGCGTCCCTGCCTCAGGCTCTCGATGCCGCACTTCTCCGTCCCGCAGATATCGGCCTTCCAGCAAGAGCAGTGCTTTCCAATGACAGATCGCTTGTCGAGCTGCCTGATGGCGAGGAGCTTTTCCGTCATCCGATTGACGAAAACCCATCGCATATCCATGTCGGTAACGGTAATCGGAAGCTCCAGGGCATCCAGAGACCCCTCGAGATAGTATATAAGCCTTTTCTGAGATGCGTTGATCCTGGCAGCGATGACTGCAACGCCGGACAACACCAGCACGACGCCGAAGAGTCCGTAGATCTTGGTTGCGGGATCGATCCCGAGAAGCAGGAAGAACAGCGAGGCCAGAACTGCAGTCAGAGAAATCAGCGTGGAAATACCAACCCTGCTAAACCAAACTCCCATCAAATGCCTCCGTTTCGGTTCATCTTAGTACAACGGTTCAGGAACAACCACTATTATCGGACAAATTGGGCCTTCTAATAATGAAATTCTTCAGGGAGGTAACGGCGGGCATTATCTTCTCGATAATACTTGCCGCCTTCTTTTGGAGAGTTGGTTGCACGGGTGGAGGAACAGCCGGGCGCTGACTCACAGTGCGCCAGGGTACCGGGCGATATTTCAGAATCTGCCCGAAAAATCGCGAATCATCAAAGAACTGCCTTAATACAAGTGTTCCCTTGCAGTTCGGGACAATGTACCAGCTCGGATATATCCGCCAGGGCCCTCCGGAACGAAAGAATCATTTTCATATAAAAAAAACCAGGGTCACCAGCACGAAAGTGGGGATCAGCACCACTCCGGAATAAAGCATATACTGAAAAAAATGCGGCACCTTAACCCCATGCTCTTCAGCGATGGACTTGACCATCAGGTTGGGGCCGTTGCCGATGTAAGTGAGGGCTCCCATGAAAACGGCTCCGCAACTGATCGCTGCGAGCAGATCCGTTCGCACTCCGATTCCGGAAACGACCGTGCCGGTATGGGCTATGCTACGGGTCACGCTTTCCCCGAGACTTGCCAGTGCGACATAAGTCGGTGCGTTATCGAGAAAAGAACTGAGTCCTCCTGTAATCCAGAAGAACTGCCATGGTTCGGTTATCCCGAGAGAACTGCCGTTCATATGCAGCGCAGAAAGCCACGGTACCATCGTGACGAATATGGCGGCAAAAAGAACGGCGACTTCTATGATAGGGTGGTAGGTGAACCTGTTCTGCTCGCGAACATCTTTCTGCGTGAAGTAAAGAGACAGCGCCATTGCACCCAGGAAAACCAACTCACGAACCGGGGCAGGCGTTTGGAAGAAAATAGAGAGCACGACAGCCATCAAAAAGACAAAATTGATCTTCCCATGCACCGATAGTGGTATACGGACCTCGTTATCCCTTTTGATATCCTCCATTTCCTCTTTGCTGTAGCTGTGCCTGTCCCAGAAGTAGAAAATCGCGAGCAACACCCCGACCGCAGTGATCCATTGGGGTAAAAGGCCAAGCGTCCAGGTGAAAGGCACTCCACGAATGTAGCCGAGAAACAGTGGTGGATCGCCGAGCGGCGTGAGACTTCCTCCAATATTGGAGACAACAAAGATGAAAAAAACGGGAATGTGGAGGATATGTTTTCTCTCGCTTATCGTCTGCAGGAGGGGGCGAATCAGCAACATGCTGGCTCCCGTTGTTCCGATCAGATTCGATATGACTGCCCCGATCAACAGGAAAATGGTCAGGGTTCCCGGGGATGCCTTAAGGTCGCCTTCTACCAGGATTCCCCCGGAGATGATGAAAAGAGCGGACAGCATAAGAATGAAGCAGATATACTCCTCCATGCTCTGCAAAAGTCTCTCCGGAAAATATATAAAGTTAAATACGAAGACAGGCAGGGCTATAATCGTGCAAACTATTGCCTTGTTCCTGTTCTCGCACCAAAAGCGCGGGAAAGAAATCGGCATTACGGCGATCAATAGCAGAACGATTCCAAACGGCAGATAGGTCCAGGTCGGTTGATTCATCATATTACAAGCATCTCTCTGTGCACTTGAGTCTTCAGGCCGGCTACTTGATTGCGTCCAGCACAGAACGAACCGATTCGTCTTCAATCCCGTTCGCCGCCCCCGATCGGTTTCGTAAAAAAGGCTCCAACTCCTCCGAAAGCCGAACGATCTTATCCCGTATCTCCATGCCGAAACTGTCCCCAACCGGGTTTATTTGGACAAGCTGGTGCGCAGCGGCCAGCTTTGCCGCCGTCTGCACGCTTATCGACCTGTCGCGCATTCCTGACAGAGCGCAGTCGAGAATGTCGTTTCTGTATGACTCCCTCATGGGTTCGGGTTCCGGCAGAAGATCCACCACAACGCTCGAAAGCTGCAGATATGCCTGCACCCTCTCGTTCTCACTGCCCGCCCTGGCCATGTCTATTAGCCGGGCAATTTCAGTTTTAGGCAGATGCCTCTTTATTTTTGATCTGACTATTCGGTCGATCATGCTCACTGCAGTTCTCCTTCCTGAAGATTCCCCCAATGCCTGGAAACAGGCATACATGCAGAACGACCCGGTGCCGCCCTCCAAGGTCTCTCCTTAAAGGACCACCACCTGAGCCCTCCAGGGCAAAGTCTGTGCCGGACCGATCCGGAACGATTTCCAAGCTCGCGAATGCTCATGGCGTAAGGATTTGCGTCGCTCCATTCCGGGAATGGGTGCTATTTCATGCACGATATGCAACGGAAGTTTGCACGAAGAGAGGCTTATGACGGCACGATTTGAAGGCTTGCGGGCCTGAAAGCTCAGGCTGGTGTGATATGGACAGTTTGTGCTTTTTGGTCGATCGTGCAATGACCTTGAAAGAAAGGGCAAATCCTGGTACCTATCATGGCAGTATCGCGATTGGGTTTGCTTCGGTCGATTCTTCATCCAACAAGGAAAAGCGAATGTTTCTTTTCCCCCGCAGCATTGCCAGGAAATTCAGCGCCGCATTCGATATGCGATCAGTGCCTATATGGATGAAGCTTTTATTGGCGCTCGTCCCTTGCACTTTGATCCTCCTCATAGCAGCCGGCCTTGCTTCAAGCTGGCTTTCCGGTCAGTTCCTGGCTGATGTCGCCCGGAAAAACGTGCAAATTCGCGCTATGGCTCTTGCCAATGAGGTGGGGGTTTTTATCAGCGATCGCAGGCAGGACCTTCTGTTTCTCGGGCAAAAGCAAATCACCCCTGAAGGTCTTTACGATTTCTGGAAGTCCCGGCAGAAAGTCTACGGGTGGAGCTACGCGGCAGTTGCCTATCTGAAAACCGATCCCGAACAGTCCATATTTCTGGTCAGCCATGGAAAAGACGCCGTGATGATTCCGACGGACCAGATTCAGCAGGTGCGCCCGGACCCCAGGAATGACATGAACGATATTCCGAGGCCGGAGGACGGCATTCTGGTTACCTCCGTACTGGAAACCAGCTATCCCATCCCGGACGCCGAACAACTGAGGCCCAGCTTTTCCAAGAACGTAATCCGGTTCATGAACCTTGTTATGAAAGACGGGGAGCCCGATGGACTGCTCCTTCTTTCGGTGGATGTTTTTCAGATCAGGGATATCCTCGCGAAATGCTGTTCCTCCCGGTCAAGTCTCGATATGTTCGAAAGTGAAGAAGCGCAGCATTCTTTCTTCTTCGATTTAGGTGGATGGCTCTGGTTTCGCTCTGATGAGACAAAAGACAGGAGTCCCAATTTCTCGCCTCCGATTGCACGCAATGGATTTTCGGGCAGCTACGGAAGGCTGGGTCTTTCCTCTGCTTACAAGCCCTCCCGGGAGCATGCCGAGTACTGGCGGATGATTCAGGATGTCCGGAACGGGAAGGCGGGCGTTGCCGTTTTGCCTGCCCAGGACACGGCTTCAACGACGGAATGCTGCTACATGGGATACGCTCCCGTCAGGGTCCACACGGGGCCGGATCAGAGCTACAAAATCTTCGGCGGAGTAGCTTTCGTCGATCATGGGGATCAGGGCGGCTACAGGCAAAGCAACTTGATTTTCCTCACCGCATTGCTCAGTGCAATGGTCCTCTCGCTGGTGGTTTACTTCATGAGCAGGGCCATAACCCGTCCGGTTCTCGAATTGACAAACGAACTCGACCGGGCCTGTGCGACAGGGGAACTGAAGGACATAGAAACTCCGGGAAGCGATTTGGAGACCGCTCTCCTGAGCCGCTCGGTAAACCGTCTCTTTACGATGATCAAGGAGCAGACCGAAGAACTCAGGCTCAAGGACCAACTGCTGCTTATGAGCGCGGAAAGCGAGAAGGTCAGGCTGGAGGAAGAGATCAAGGCGTTGAAGAGGAACTTCCTCGCCGTGGACATCGAGGAGATTCTAGGGTACACGCCCGCTCTCGAGTCCCTCAAGTTGGATGTCATCAAAGCCTCTTCGATCGATTCGGACGTGCTCATCTTTGGCGAAACCGGGACAGGAAAGCAACTCGCCGCCGAAGCTATCCACAGGCTGAGCGCCAGGTCACGCAAACCCTTTGTCACTGTCAACTGTGGGGGGCTGAACGACAATCTGCTCCTGGACGAACTCTTCGGACACGTGAAGGGGGCCTTCACAGAGGCAAGGAGTGATCGCAGAGGGGCCTTCCTTGCGGCCGACGGCGGCATTCTTTTCCTCGACGAAATCGGCACCGCTTCGCCTGAAGTGCAGCAGAGCCTGCTGCGGGCGCTTTCGGCGAGGAAAATCAGTCCACTCGGAACCGATGCAGAGTTCGACGTCGATGTTCGCGTGATCGCAGCGACCAATGAAGACCTGTTGAAAATGGTCGAACGGGGGGAATTTCGCGAGGATCTTTATTACCGCCTTAAAGTGATAACGATCGGTATCCCCCCGCTCAGGAATCGTCGCGAAGACATTCTCGTTCTGGCAAATCATTTTCTCAAGAATGCCGCCGCCCAGATGGGCAATAAAGATGTCGGGCTGACCCGAGGGGCACTGGAAAAGTTGAAAGCCTATGACTGGCCCGGAAATGTGCGGGAACTCCAGAATTGCATCACAAGAGCCGTCGCGATGGCCGAAAGTTCCCTCATATATGCCCGTGACATTCAGTTGGACGAATGGGACATCCCCAAAGACATCCAGCCCCGGGACGGATCCCCCTCTCTTCCGGCGGCGAGTCCCGTCCCACAGAATGAGGCCCCCCGTCTTCCGGAAGGCGTCACTCTTAATGAACGGCAGAGGAAAGCGGTCTCGATCATTCAAAAGAACGAGGACATTAGTCGCGCGGACTACCAGGACATGATAGGGGGAGACCTCCCGAGGAGGACCGCTATCCACGATCTTCAGGACCTTGTCAGGAAAGGTGTTTTAGAGGTGACGGGCCGCGGCCCTGCGACCCGCTACAGGCTGGTTCGGCCTGAGCAGCCCCCTGCGCCCCGAACCACCGGATAAGATACTCCGCGCCTAGCGCTTTGTGGCAAGTTCAGTCGGAAATGCGGCTAAAAGCACAGGGGCAAGCCGGATAATCACGTTCAGAAGGTGCTTTTGACGGCATATCCCATGTAGGATACCTTCAGGTCTTGGGTTTCGCACAATGCGAACGCGGAGGCAAGTTCCCGGTTCTTGAGCTTTCCCTTCCTCAAGGCCCGCAGGTTCGCAAGCATCGAAAGAGGATTCTTTTTCGACGATATGCCCGTCAATTCCCGATTCTCGAGCCCGCAACGGTTCATGATGTTGGAGAGTTCGGCCGGCGCGATGAACTTTCCCCATACATGGGAATTGGGTGGAATCCACCGGGTGAAGCCCCATTCCTGGCTTATTTTGATCATAATCAATTTACTCTGCCAGGTTCGGTTGACCGTATCATAGAAAAATATGCCCCCGGCCCTCAGCGTTCGCGCAACCTCGCCTATCACGAGGCAGAGGTCGTCCACGTGTTCCAGCACGTCGCAACAGGCCACGATATCGAACGAGGCGTCGGGAAAGGGCAAGGCTTCTCCCCTTCCCTCGCGATAGTCGATCTCCAGGCCGTTGTCGGATGCATGCTTCCGCGCAGCCTCGATGGAACGGGCCGCCGGATCGATACCGGTCACGGCAAACCCTTCCCGTGCAAATTCCTCCGCCAGGAAACCGCCTCCACAGCCGACGTCCAGCACTCTCCCGCCCGGAATCTGCAACTGCTCAAGCTTGCGCCTGAAATACCCGAACCGTACGGGATTCATGCAATACCTGAGGCTGGTAATACCGAACGACGCATCTTCATCCCACCACTTGTGCCCGTAAGTCTCATAAATCTCGTTGTCGATCCGCATGATCGTCCTCATTTTCATGTGCCCGCTCGAGAGGCTGAACTCATGGCGTGCCCCACGGCTAAAATGAGCATCACCGCTACCGCTATTACGGCGCCGACGGCCTCCCGGCCCATCCGCGAACGGGCGGCGCAGCCCCGGACGTAGTTGAAAAGAACGCGGCGATTCAGAATGGCATGCAGGACGGTCGATACAGCAAAGATTACTCCCAGGACGGTGTGTGCGGACATCCAGGCGTGCCGCGAGAAAGATATCAGGGGTTGTGCCTGGCACAGGTGGTTGGCCAGGCCGGTGAGCGGAAGCCCCAGCCCCGAAACGGCAGCCGTGAGGATGATAAATCCCCGCAGGTTGAAAAGCTTCTTTCCGGTGTTTTCCATTTCTCATTTGCTCCTTTCAGATCAGTGCTTCGAGAGCGGCACGCACGTGCTCAAGGACACGTACCGTGACGGCAATATCTTCGGGGCTTACGGAATCGCTGAGCGTTCGTTCGAAGGCATGCGCCCGCTCGTGCAGCTGCAGGAAAATCTTCAGTCCGTCCGCGGTCAGTTTGACGTAGCTGCGCCGGCCGTCCCTGGCATCCGCGCAACGCTCGACCAGGCCTTCATCCTCCATTGCTTTCACCTGGCGGGTGACCGCTGCCGCGTTGATGCCCAGTTGCCGGGCAATCGACATGACCCCGACTTCCTCGGCCCGGGAAATCGCAAGCACCCGCATCAGCTTCAGCCGGGCCGCCGGCATTCCCACCTGGCGGCTGAAAACGTTAAGCATCGCCTGCTGCGTTCGCATGATCTCCCGAAGCAGGTGCGACTCGTCGCCCGTGTGATGGGGCTCAAAACCTTTGTCCGTCATTTTCGATCCTCCACGCTACACATGATGGTCTATGTCATTGACTATGTCAATTACTTTATCACTAAAGCGGCTCATTCAAAAAGTGATCGTTAAACGGGAAATTGCGTGTGTACGAAAGTCGGATAGCTTATCCGGAGCGGCTTGCCCTCGGCATCTTTTTCCCACGTCAGCGGGAAATTTTTCGTATCCTGTCCAGAAATGATCTCAGGGGAGTGGTTGAGGTGGTCTTGCTTTCCATTACAGGCTTTAGCTCTTGAGGGAGATCATCCCAATAGATGGGGTTTTCGGCCCTGATTCTCATCCCCTCGGCAAGAGCGGAATGGAATCGTTCAAGAAAGTTTTTCGTGAGGCCGCCGGCTGTCAGGTAGACATCCACTTCGGTGATATACACACCGGCACGCTGACTCAGGCAGGGCATTGGCGCAAAGCTCAGGATTCCTGGAACGGCTCTCCCGAGTTCCTCCCAGTCGATCGCTTTGAAGTACTCGTTTATTGCCCGGCATGCCCTATCGTCAGCGGCATCGAGCATGAAAACCATCGAAAAATAGTGCGATCCGGAATCGGCCGGTTTGGGCCTGGATATCTTGCACAAGCCGGAAACCGTACTATCCGCTGGAAGGCTGAGGCTGAAGTCGAAAAATGCAAATATCTCTTCCCTCTTCATTAGATCGAGGAACTCTTCTTCTAGATCGATTACCCTGTCCCCCATCTTTTCCTCCCGGTGTATTTGCGTTATTCGCTTCCGCCATGCTATCCGATTCGTCCCGATGCCGATGTTTCGCACACTATCAGATTTTACGATTGCGCGCTGAAAAAATCGGCCAGTTCCAAACTTAGCTCACACTGGTACCATGGATAAACTAATAATCTACCGCAGAGGCGGTAGAGTAGAGAGGGAAACACAAGATGGTTAGGCCACATGCTTCCATAGTATCCTCCCTTTCGGGCGGCGTGGCAAAGAGCATGCAGGCCGTACAGCCTATGTCACCC
>JAEZXS010000130.1 GCA_023442755.1 Pseudomonadota bacterium
ACCCTATCGGTTCAGAAATCTCGGGTACGCACTCAAAAGAATGCCGAACGGCAACCGGGGTGTGGACGGAAAAGTGATGAGCTGGGGCTTCAAGCTGAAGAGTATCGAACAGGAAGGTCCCCTTTCCAGTTTTTACCGGGACCTGTCGATGTTCGACGGCGGCTCAAACAGGCGGCCCAAGATCAGCAAGGTCGCAGCTGCGATCAGCCATTGGCTCACCTACGACGTCACGGATATCCCGGAGAAAATCACCCGGTTGAGCTTCGATTCCTACACGAAACCCGTTGCAAAAGACGGTACACTGCCCGTCCGCCTTTTCGGTCGTCCTCTCAATTTCAGGCAAATACAGGAAATGGGAATAAAATGGCTTATCTGTATCGCGGAAAATGACGATCTGGTAGATCCGGGAGCTGCGCTCGCCCCACTGGATTTCATCGATGCAGAGGTCGCCGTATTCCCGAAAGGCCACGCCGCCATCGCCACTTCCTGGTCTTCACCGGCATCGGCGTGCCACCTGGAAATGAAAAATACCAAGGAATGCCCGCTCACCGGTTCCAAGATCGATTTCAAGCATCCTCGAGGCCAGGCGCGCGGTCCCCTGCGCTTTCAGCTCGATCTCGACAAAGCCGCTGATAATGATGCCCTGCCGCCATACGATATCGGGACGGGCGCTAATATGTAGTAAGAATCTTACCTCCTCAAAGACTGTTGATAACATTTTCGGGGGTTGTAATGGATTTAAACGCCAAACGTGAAAGGCACTTCTTCCACCTGGAATGCGAGCAGGAAGCCGACAGGATGATCAAGCGCGGTGTCGCACCCTGGCGGGCTCTGGACGAGGCTCGCAGAATAGTGGAAAACCGCAGAGGGCGAAGGAAGAAGAAATAGCAGGAAAGACCGGAAAATAAAAAGCGGGACACCCACCCGGTTTACAGGATTCCGGGTGCGTCCGCTTTTTGCGGAAACCGGGTTTCACGCCCGCCGCTTTATCCCGCCTTTCGGGCAAGCGCCTGTTCGTTCTTCATCTTTCGAATTTCGTTCTCCGCACTTTCGATAAAGGTTTCCTCCTCAATCGATCCCTTTACGTACTCGCTCCATGCAGAAAAGTTTCTGAAAAAGCAGGATTCGAGCCCCGAAGTTCTGCACAGGATCGCGTAAATGCGGTTCGCCTTTTTGATGCGCCGGCCATCCGGAGCGGCTTCCGGGGATTTTTCGATTGCGGACGAGGCATCTTCCTGCCTTTTTTCGGACAGAAACCGTTCCAACTCGGCTTCGGCTCTCGATGCCAGCTCAGGTTCTCCTATCTTCCCTTCTACGTATTCCTGCCATGCCGTGAAAGCCGACCAGGAACAGACGTTCATTCCGGCATCTTTAGCAAGATGGCAATATATTTTCTTTGCATATGCAGTTCGAATGCTCCTTTCGCGTTCTTCCGTACCGGCGTTGCAGTTGCAGTCCATGCCTACCTCCATCCGGGGTTTGTTGCAGCGGCCTTTCTTTCCCTGATCGATTCCGTCGCAGTCAAACTACCTTAAGGAAAGATCAACGGTAAATAAGGCGAAATACTGATAAAAGAGGAAGGTAGGACTTTATTCCGATGCATTGCAGGAAGATGTGTCGAATGAAATTGTATACATATATTTACGATGTGATGTCTGTCAGATGATCTTCAATGGAAGCTTTATGCGGCTAAAGATATTGAGAAGTCATGTAGCGTTACTAAGGTTAACTTTTGACTTGCTGGTGCTCCACCAAAGTCCTGAGAGCTGCTTGGAACACGGCATTCTAGCCAGGAGGAACAATTTTGATGGCCTGGTCCATCGATCCATCCTGCAAATGAAGATTCATGAATTTTGCTAATGCGCTGGAATTAAAGGCTATTTTCGTAAATAGACATTTAGAAGGGCTTGAAAATCGTCTTTGGATTTTCTGATTTTAATCGAGCGTAAAACTCCACAGCATATTGATCTGTCATTCCGGCAATGAAATCGCATATGACTCTTCTTTTTAAGCCTTCGTTTTTAAATCCTTCGTACAGTTCTCGATAATCATCCGGCAATAAGTTATAGCCCTTGCGCGTTTCGTCAATCAATGTTTCAAATATCTCCTTAACTATGTCGTACCCCCTAAATTCAGTAATCTTCAGCCTGGCAGATTCAATTACGGCGCAATAGGTATATCTTTTCCGTACTTCAACTTCTTTTCGGATTTCCGGTTTCAATTTTACTTCGGTTAGTGCAGGAAATTGATCATCCACCTCACCTACTTCGACACCACCCATAATTTCATTAACTAGGGTGGAGGTGTGATTTGTCCTGAAGTAACCATTTGTACATATTCTCTGTGAGAGATCGAATGCTTCGATACCAGCACTATTTGCTACAAATCTCGTTACTCCGAATTGATCTGTTATGCCATTTTCACTTGCAAGACGAACCAATTCCCTGATTCCCTTTTCGTCGAATATCTGTCCATAAGTTTTCCCCAATATTAAACGAACCTCATTCTCACTTACACTAGCTCTTTCCGCAACTTTATTAATTAATTCATGTTTGCTTGAAAGGATGCCCAAAGGACTGAGAAATCCTCCCTTGAAAGCGTCCTCTAAATCGTAAGTTGAGTAGGAAATATCATCCGCAATGTCCATTATTTGACATTCAATTGTTTTAAGCCGTTTGCTCTTATTGCCGCGCAGAACATTCCGTTTGATTTTTTCAACAATGTCTCTTTCCGTGTGGTAGTATCCTTTTTTGAGAGCGTCACCTTGCTCCCGCTGCAAAGGAATTTCTTCGTCATATTTAAGAACTGCCGCGAGTGTGCGATAACAGAGATTCAACCCATTCCGTTGGTCGATACCGTTTTCCACAGGAGCGAAATGCTGATTGAGAGTGGCCTTTTTCTCTAGTTTCGTCAATATCCTCAATGTTTGAGCGTTCCCCTCGAATCCTCCGTACTTCTTCATCGCATCATCTAGAGCCTTTTCTCCATTATGTCCAAATGGAGGATGGCCCAAGTCGTGCGCTAGGGCAGCGGTCTCTACCAAATCCCTATCGATGGGATGCTGCTTAAAGAAATCAACCGATGAGTTGATCCGTTCCGCTATGCCTTTTGCGATCTGAGCAACTTCAATGGAATGGGTGAGACGATTTCGGAAAAAATCCGATTCGTAATTGGGAAACAGCTGAGTCTTGCCTTGAAGCCGCCGAAAAACAGCGGAATGGATCAACCTTCCATTATCCCTTCGAAATGCGCTTCGATGAGGGGCTTCGCTGGTTTTCACTAGACGTTCGTAATCACTCTTTATATATAAGGCCCTGCCCATACAGCTGCACCCTATGGTTGAACTGGAATGGACTTACCCCAAAAGACTGCAGTGAGTTCCTAACTGAGATTTAGGCCACTCCGCTGGTCATTTTCATGTTTCAGTTGTTTTCTTCCTTATCCCATCGGATTGCGCTTGGATCAAGGGAGATTGGCATCTTAGTGATTTTGTTGCAAATTTTGATCGCTTTAACTGAGAAAGCATGCTATAAAAATTACTTTGTACGATGTGAGGAAGCGGCACTCGTTTTGGAAGATCTTTTCGTTATTGGTCTGTCAACATCGGCGAACCGCGAACTCTGAGCGCTTGTTGAACCCTCTTTCGCTATCGCGATGAAAGCACCTCTCATACCGTGCAGCTTTTTCGTCGTCTGACTTCTCGCAGCCTTGTAGGCGTCATCTCCAAGTAGTTTAGCCATTGTTTCCATATCCTTCGATAATGGTAGGTCCGAAGATAGTTCCATGCTCCACCAACACCTCGAATAAGAGGTGCACTTTTTAAGTGAGTGTCAGAGCATCATAAGTAAGTTAACACTATCTCGTTCGGATTTTAAGATCTTTTTGGCCCGGAGATGCGATAATTCGGGCAGAATCGATCATTTACTGTAACCGCATCTGAGAGCCGGCCTGATTGTTCCGCCAGTCGATTGGGGTCCCCGTTGCGAATGCATCAAAGATCAATATAACTCCCTGATGATCAAAAGCCCGAGTCTGGACACGATCATATGAGTCATCGCCTAAATGAGGTGGGGTGCGGTCATAACCTGTTTGCCCGTACCTACTCCCTTACGACCCGAAGCGGCATCACTTCTACAAGTGAATAATTGTTCTCTAAGATCAATAGGTTATAAATAACTCGCACAAAAACCAGGATGATTTTTGCAGAACTTCCGGACGGCGGTCAGGGATGGATATCCGTACAGGCGGGAATATGGAGTAAGTTGCGGGAATCTGCAGGTCCGCCGGGAGCAGTTGCCGGCTCCCGGCGGAAAAAAATCGAGAACTAGGCGATTTCCAGTGCCTTGTGCGGACAGACCGAAACGCAGACGGCGCATCCGGTGCATCCCAGGCTGTCTATTTTCACCGGCTGCTTCTCACCCTGCCCCAGGATGGCCGGGCATTCGAACTGCTTGAGGCAGAATTCGCAGCCCTTGCACTTTTCGTTTACCACGACCCGGCGCCGGGCCTCGCCTGTGTGCGGACGAGGCTGAGAGCGATCCATCAGACACGGCCGCCTGGAGATCACCACCGCTATGCCGCCCTCGGCATCGGAGGCGTGCTTCGAGGCCGAACGGAGGACGCCCGTGAACCTCTCCATTTCGTAAGGATCGGCTTCTTCGACGAATTTCACCCCGCAGGCGCGTGCAATGTCGGCAATCGAGAGCCTGGGGACCGGGTGTCCGTCAAGGTTCGTGCCCAGTCCGGGCGTGGGCTGATGCCCGGTCATGGCGGTGGTGCTGTTGTCCATGATGACGAGAACGAAACGTGCGCCCTGAACCACGGCGTTGACGAGTGCCGGCATCCCGGAATGGAAAAAGGTGGAATCTCCGATAGTCGCACAGATAGGCGGGAAATTCTCGCGCGAGCCGTTGAAGCAATGGTAGAACCCCGCCGCCTGGCTGATGGAGGCGCCCATGCAGAGGACGGTGTCAACGGCCCCGAGGTTCAGGCCCAGGGTGTAGCATCCGATGTCGCCGGGAAAGACTCCCTTCGGAAATACCTTCTTGATGGCAAAAAAAGCCGCCCTGTGCGGACATCCCGCGCAAAGCGTGGGGCGCCTTCCCGGAAAAGACGGCGCCTCGACCGGGCCCGCAGGGGGCAGAGCGAGAAACGAGCGGACGATATCCTCCACCACTTCGGGCAGGAGTTCGCCCGCAGAGGGGACCGTACCCGTCCTGCGGCCGAAGACTTTGCTGCTTTCCTGGAACTGCAATTCTATGACCGGATCGGTTTCTTCGAGGACAAGGATGCGTTCGTAGCGGGTGAGCAGGGAATCGCCGAACGATTTCGAGAAAGGATACGGCATCAGAACCCTGTATACCGGGACGGAATTCCAGAGTCCGAGGTCCGTAAGGATTTCCTGGAGGTAGGCGACGACCGCTCCCGACCCGACAATGCAGGTGGGCGCCGAAGTTTCGGCGCCAGGGTTGAGCAGCCTCGGGAAGAATTCGGGGTCTTCGGATATCTTCCGGATCTTGTCGTTTAACTGCCGGTGCAAGATCAGGCGGAATTTGGGTGTTGCGGCCCATCTGGCCGGGTTCTTCTCAAACTCGGGGACAAAGGGCGCCTGCTTTATCGGCTGCAGCTCGATATCCTGCCGGGCATGGCAGACGCGAGTGGTGGGGCGCAGGAGGACCGGAATTTCGTACCGCTCGGAAAGAGCGAAAGCGGCAGCCGTTATCCCGCGGGCATCGGCCGGTGAAATGGGGTCGATTGCCGGAATTTTCGCCATCATCGCATAAAAGCGGCTGTCCTGCTCGGTCTGGGAACTGTGCGGCCCGGGATCGTCGGCGGAAATGACTATGAATCCGCCCCTCACGCCCGTGTATGCCGAACTCATGAGCGGGTCCGCCGCCACGTTGAGTCCGACCTGTTTCATGATTGCGGCGGAACGTCCGCCGGTATAGCTGTTTGCCAGGGCGACCTCGAATGCTACCTTCTCGTTTATCGACCACTCGAGATGGAGCCTCAGCCCCGATTCCTTTCTCAACTGCTGGAATGCGCCGAGTATTTCCGATGCCGGCGTTCCCGGATAGGATGCCGCCAGGGTGCATCCCGATTCTGCAAGTCCCAGCGCGATGGCCTCATTGCCGAGAAGGATCTTTCGCTCGCCCACTACAAGCTCCTTTAATGCTCCGGTAACCAGTGCAAAAGGCCATGGATACGGCCCCACGGCCCATGCCGGATTTTCGGCGCATTACCTCTGAATGAATTTCATTGCCGGAAAGAAAACAAATGTCCGGAATTCGCCGGGAAACTTAACAAAGGCGGAATATCAGGTCAAGGAGGAAAAAAACGCGGAGGGAAGGCTCGAAATCCGGCAGCCTTTAACGTTTTGCGTATCGTTCCAGTACCCTGGTTATGAGGGCTGAGGTCGAATGACCGGGCACCAGTTCTATCGGCTTGACCTGTCCGCCCGCCTCCAGGACGACATCCGCCCCGACTATCGTTTCGATGGACCAGTCGGCGCCCTTTACGAGAAAATCGGGCAGAAGGAACTGTATGAGGGGGAGCGGGTCGGGGGTGTCGAACAGGGTGACGT
>JAEZXS010000141.1 GCA_023442755.1 Pseudomonadota bacterium
TTCCGAAGACAGAATGGGATTGTCGTCGAATTCCGAAGCGTAATCTTTTTCGTCCGGTTTTGCCCAGAGGATGTGGGTCTTGTTTATGAAATAGACATCCCGCTGCATACTGTCTCCCATAGTGGCATTGAAGACCGTGATGAAATTGCCGTCGTCCTTCCTGAGAAAGTCGGAAAGACGCCGCGAGTTGCCTATATTGGTCATCCCCTGGATCAACGTCCCATCCATCATGGTGATAATGACACCCCGGGCATTCATCTCTCTCATCTTCGACTCCCCCAATCCGGATATCCCGGAAAATTTCCGGCCGGATCCTGTCCAATTTCCCTGCCAAACCTTGCGGGTCTTCAACGGATACGATATTCTTTTCGAATAATTCCCGGAGAATAAATCGGACACTTTACGGATTTCCTGAAGTGTTCAGGAAAGAAAAAAAGAGAGCCGGCGCCGCCGGAGCAACCCGGAGAAAATGAGGGAATATGGGCGACAGATCGTTCAACTTCTTTAAAGCCGTTTCGCACGAACTCGATCCCGAAAAGCTGCAGCGAAAATTCCTGCTTGCCCTGCTGGAAATGCAGAACGTGGAGCGCGGCTCCATATGGGTTAAAAGCGACCGGGGATATACCTGCATAGAGGCTGCCGGAGTTCAGAGCGATCTGATCCGTGGGATGACCATCGATTCCGAACGACCGAGCATAGTCGGCTGGGTGATCGAAAACGGCAAGGTGACGGTGGGCGAACCCGGCAAGGATACGCGCCATTACAAGCAGGCTGAGGAAGGATTCTCGGTCAAGAGCAAGCTCATCCTCTGCTTCCCCCTCTTTCTCACGAACGGAAGCGTATACGGCGCGGTCCAGATAATCGATACGAGTGCCGGCGGCGACCGGCTCAACCTCGACAAAAGCTACCTGGAACTCCTTCAGCGGCTGATCGACATCGGTTCGGTCGCTCTGAGCAATTCACTCGTCTACTCCGACCAGGTAAAGGAAAACCAGAAGCTGCAGAAGACGCTCGACGCGATCCGGAGCGAACCGCTCATGGTCGGGAAGGACACGGGCTTTCTGGGCGTCCGGAAAAGAGCAGGCGAATATGCCCGGACGGATTTTCCCGTTTTGATAACGGGTGAGAGCGGAACCGGAAAGGAACTGCTGGCAAGGGAAATCCACAGCCAGAGCAATCGCAGCCAGAAGCCCTTCCTCGTTCAGAACTGCAGCTGCATCCCGGATACGCTGCTCGAAAGCGAACTTTTCGGCTACCAGCGGGGGGCGTTCACCGGAGCCATTAAGAGCAAGATGGGGCTTTTCGAAGCGGCGGACGGAGGAACTGTCTTTCTCGATGAAATAGGAGACATGGCTGCGCAGCTCCAGGCGAGGATCCTGCGAGTCATCCAGGAAAACGAGATCAAACCGCTTGGCGAGACCCACCCGAGAAAGGTGGACGTGCGGATAATCTCCGCAACGAACAAGGACCTGCACAGCGCGATCGCGAAGGAGCAGTTCCGGGAAGACTTGTTTTACCGCCTGAACGTACTGCCTCTCCACGTTCCGCCGCTGCGGGAACGGCCCGAGGACATCCCGCTTCTCCTCGAGCACTTTCTGAACAGGGAAACGCTGCGGTTGGGAACATCCCCGAAGAAAATAGCGCGGGACGCACTGGAATTCCTGGTTTCCTATTCCTGGCCCGGAAACGTGCGCGAACTGGAAAACTTCGTCAAACATATCCTCGTCATTGCACAGGCAGAAATCATCACGTTCCAGGACCTCTCGGACCATTTCCCTGCAGTTCCGGCCGGCGCGCCCTGTCGGCTCCCGGAGGAGAAAGCGGTCGAACCGGAACGGGAAACGACGGAACTCGGTAAGCTGTTCGACGGGATGTCCTGGGAGGAACTGGAGAGGGCGTACGTGCTGCATCTTCTGCAGAAGAACAAATGGCATGTCACGCGTGCTGCAAAAGACGCCGGGGTAAACCGGTCGACCTTCGATTCGCGAATCAAGAAGCTCAAGATTGAAAAGTAGGATAATGTGAAAATAGAAGAAAAAATTCGGATTGCGCAGGCCATGTACAGGGACCGGGGCGAGAAGCTGAAGAATGCCCCCGCCATATCGGGCCGGCTGGAGGAGCTTGCGGAATGCGCGAAAGAGTCCGGCAGGATGTCGGTGGAATCCGGGGTGTCCGCAGCGTGCCGCCGATGCGACGAGAGGGAAGGGGGGAGTTGCTGCGGGGCCGGCATCGAAAACCGCTATACCCCCGAGATGCTCCTGATAAATCTACTGCTCGGCGTCGACCTGCCCGATTCGAGGCCCTCGGAGAAGAGCTGCTGGTTCCTGGGGGAGTGCGGGTGTCTGCTTGCCGCGCGGGATGTACTCTGCATCAATTATCTCTGCACCAGGCTTCAGCGCGAAATCCCGATGGAGAACCTGATCCGCCTCCAGGAGACGAACGGCCGGGAAATGGAAGTGCTGTTCGCGCTGCACGACAGACTCAAAAGACAAAGCAAGCAGGACTGAAAAAGCAATAGGACCGATAAGACCTACAGGACATATAAAAAACCAGGATCATGAGTTGTGCAATCACCATCTCTTGAAAAAACGATTCGACTCATAGCGGGCTATTTTGACAATTGCAAGGTGGGCTGTTTCGGTACGAAGGGCTACCGCAAGACAACGGACCTGTCGAAGTTTTCCGCCTGCCTGGAAGACCTGGCGGCGACCGGCGTCCTGAGCCGCAATGCTTCGGTCTTTACCGACCTCGGGTGCGGCGACGGCCGGGTGAATCTTCTTGCGAGCTATTTCGTGAAGGTTTCTATCGGAATCGAGATCGACTCAGAGATTCTTTCGGAATACGAGCTGCGAAAAAAAGAGATATGCGCTGCCCTGGAAAGGGAAGGCGGGGTGCTTCCGCCGGATAACATCCATCTTTTCAGCGGAAGTTCCCTGGACCCCGGAACGTTTAACGAGGTCCGGTCAAAGGCGGGCGTTTCCTTCGAGGATGTCGACCTTTTCTATACCTACATCACCCTGCATGATCTGTTCGCTGAAAAGATCGCGGAAAGCGGCCGTCCGGGCGCATACTACCTGGTCTACGGCTTCAGCCGCGTGCTGCCCCGATACGATGCCTTCGACCTTGTCCTCCCGGATGTGGGGGGCCAGGGCATAGCGGCCCTTTTCCGTAAGAAAGGCTGATCGCCAAGAAATGTGAGAGCGGCTTGCAGCCGCGATGCATTTCAGGAATCATCGAGGCTGAAAGCCTCTCCCACAAAGGTACAGGACCTCGCTACAGAAACCGCCGGATAAACTCCGCCACCTCATCCTTTCCTTTGTACACGCCGAAGTGCCCCTCGCAGAGGATATCCGCTTCGAGTTCGAGAAGCATCTTGAGGCTTTTCATGTAGTGCCTGCGGTCGGAAAGGAAGCTGGAGTCGAGCGGCCCGTGCACGTCCTGGCCGAAGAGCACCTTCCGGCCTTCCGATTCGGTGAGGAAGACAACGGAGCCAGGCGAATGGCCGGGGGCATGGATTATCTCGATTGCCCTTCCACCCAGCATGATCCGGTCTTTCGAACCGGTGATCTTGCTGTCTATGGTGAAGGGCCTGAGTTTCGAACCATACCAGTTTGCCGCCGTAACCCGGTCGTCCCCGATTTCGATGTAGCGGGCGTCGAGTTCGTGCGCGACGGTCTCCATGCCGAATCTTTCCTTCAGCTCGGCCCCACCTCCCGTGTGGTCGAAGTGGCAGTGGGTAATGAGGAGGTATTTGATCTTCGAAGGATCGACGCCCCTGCCCCTGATGTTTGCCAGAAGCCTCTCCGTCCCTTCTCCGCATCCGGAGTCCACCAGCGCCGATTCCCCGCCGAACCGGATGAGGTAAATCGCCGCATCTCCCGGGGCCGAGAGATGATCTCCGCCGACATGGTAAATTTCACCCGTAATTTCCATCGGCATTCCTTTCATCTTATGTGGTAAATGCGGCAGGGGAAAGCAAAGCAGGACAGCGGGAAGCGAGCGTTCAGCATGAGAACGGAAGACGAATGATCCCCTGATCTCGAAAGCAGTTCAAAGTTCCGGGAGCCTTTTCGACAGGGCCCGGATGATTTTGCGATGTGCTGCGGGAAACGCCAGGCGTTCGAGTTCCCGGAGGTCGATCCACCGGGCTGCGGGAGCATCGTCCGGGAAATTGCATGCCGGAACCCTGCAGAGAAAGGCGTGCAGGGTGACCCTGAAGGTCGTGTGCGTATGTTTTATCACGGCCACTTTTTCCAGCCGGCCTATTTCCATCCCGAGTTCCCGAAGCCAGGCGCGCCTGAGCGTCTGTTCCGGCCCTTCGCCGTTTTGCGCCTCGCCTCCGGGGAATTCCCACAGGTTGGGCATCAGGCCCGATTCCGGCCTTTTGCGCACCAGGACCTTTCCGTCCTCGATTGCAATCCCGACCGCTCTTACAACCTGGACGACAGCCTTCCTGCCGCCATGCACCGGCCTAAGGTCGGCAACGCCCTTTTTCCGGGCCTCGCAGCACGATGCCAGGGGGCATTCTACGCACAAGGGCGATCGCGGCAGGCATATCCGGGACCCGAAATCCATCAGTGCCTGGTTGAAGTCTCTCGACCTGCCCCGGGGCAGGACATCGAACGCATAATACCACACAACGTTCCGAAATTCCCCTGAATCCGAAGGAACGGAGATATCGAAAAGCCTGGAAAAAATGCGGGCCGCATTGGCGTCAGCGGCCGGCACATCCGCATTGAAGGCAAAGCTCATGATGGCCCCGGCCGTGTAGGGGCCGACGCCGGGCAGAGCCCGTACGGAATCGAAATCCTCCGGAATTTTGCCACTGAATTCGGACACGATCCTCCGGGCGGCTTTCTGGAGGTTTTTTGCGCGGGCATAGTACCCCAGGCCCTCCCAGTACCGGAACAGCTCGTCTTCGGACGTTCCTGCGATCGAGGCCGCATCGGGGAACCGCTCCATCCACCGGAAGTAGAAAGGAAGCATGGTTTTTATCTGGGTTTGCTGGAGCATGATCTCCGATATCCAGACCTCGTAGGGGGAGTAGTTCCTGCGCCAGGGGAGATCTCTGCCGTGCTCCGCAAACCACTGGAGGAGACTTTCCCGGATTTTCCGGCGCACAGCCGGCGGAATGCTTGAGCGTTCGTTTGTAACCTGCAGCTTCTTATTCATTTCGGCAATTGACCTGTATCAACCGAATATTTTACATCTGGTCTATATATCGTCGCCCCGGCGAAAGCCGGGGACCAGTCGCGTTATGCAAAAATGCAGCTGGATTCCGGCTTTCGCCGGAATGACGGAATGAGTCTCATCGGGCTTGGTTGTCAAAGTACTAGCCCATCCTGAGATGGGACGTGAGGCTGCTCCAGCCGCTTATCGCGAGCGCAGTGAGCCAGGAAGCCAGGCAGACCAGGGTGAGTTCCTTCCGGATGCGCGGAAGGGTCTCCCGGAGGCTCTCGGTTGCGGAAAAAGGCGAGATCGCGCCTGTCCCAAGCCCGGACACTCCCCCGGCAAGCAGCGCCAGGTAGATTGGGTAGCCCACGAAGTTGTACTCCCGGTGCAGGATACAAAACGGGCAGTGGTGTGTGGGAAGCTCGTAGATGTAGGGGGAGATGTAGGCGAGCAGGGCGAAGATGGAAACGACGAAAAGCCCCGCATTGAAAAGGCTGAACAGGTAGACTCCCCGTCCTTTCAGATAAAAGAAGAAACCGGAGCCCAGGGTTGCGGCTGTGAGGGCATAGAATGCCGCGGCAATCGGCTTCCAGGGAAGAGCCGCGATTCCGGACGCTTCGTTTGTCGCGGAAGTGAAGAGCGTGCCGCAGCAGGATGTGATCACGTCCGGTTTGAGCCAGAGAAAGAAGGACGTTTGCATTACCGCCTCCACCGCGATCGATGCCGTGATCGGGAGCAGCAGGGCGTATTTTTTCTTTATCAGCGGGTAGTCATAGGCGCTGTTGTCCGTGGAGTTCACGATGAGCCAGATGCCGGCCGCCGTGAAATTCACGATCTTGAGCACCAGGGTGGGATATCCCCACCGGTTCACGTTCAGGGTGCCCGCCGCGCACATCGCGCCCGAAAAAAGGGAGGCGAGGTGGTCGGCGGTATAGATGAACAGAAAGAGCGACAGGAGCTGAAAGCCGAGGGCGTAGGCCATGATCGTCGAGATGAGATAGGTGCGCCTCTCCAACCCGAGCTGCAATTCGCTCCCGCTTCGGATGTCCCAGCGGCGCAGTATCCGTATCCCATACCAGTTCGCGTAAAGAAGGATTGCCACGATCAGGAGCGAACCCGAGATCAGGGCAAGAACGGCAGGATAGAAAATCATCGGATCACTTTCCCGTCCCGCATCTCCACAACCCGGTCGACGATGTCCGAATCGTACACGATCGGATCGTGGCTCGCCATGAGGATTGTCTTGCCTTGGGCCTTGAGGCCCTTCATGATTTCCATGAATTCGCCGGAAAGCTTCGTATCGAGGTGGGCCGTCGGTTCGTCGGCTATGATGATCTCCGGATTGTTAATAAGCGACCGGGCAATGGCGACCCTCTGGATTTCCCCGCCGGAGAGCCATTCCACTTTCGCTTTCGTTTTTTGCGACAGGTTGAAAAGATCGAGCAGACCCTGGGCGCGGGCCTTTAGCACGGCAAATTTCTCCCCGTCAGGATAGGCGGGAAGCATGATGTTTTCCAGGGCGGTGATGCCTTTTATCAGGTTGAACTGCTGGAAAATGAACCCGAAGGTCCTGCGCCGTATTTCGGTGAGAAACCTCTCCGGCAGACTCGTGATCTCGCGGCCGCGCAGCTCGATCCTCCCCGAAGTGGGCCGCGCCATGCACCCGAGAATGCCGAGCAGAGTCGTCTTCCCCGACCCGCTCGGCCCTTTGAGCACGGTAACCTTCCCTGCTTCCACCGAGAGGCTCACGCCTTCCAGCGCGGTAAACTCGTTGGGTTTACCCGAGTTGAATACTTTTCCGACCTCGTTCAGTTCGATCATGTTCTGCGAAATCACTCCAGGGTTTTCATGACTTCCGATGTTACTTCCTTGAACTCGATCATCTTCTTCCCGGAATGGTCCGACATGAATTCCTGCGCCTCCTCCTTCTTTTCGAAAGGAATCAGCTCTTTTCCCATCGGCCCGGTGACATTGCTCCCTATGACATAAAAGGCCTTCATCCCGTCTACCGGAGCCAGGGCGTAGTAGTCGGTCACATAGACGGATTCGATGTCTTCCGCCTTTTTGGTCGGGTTGTACCGTTCCAGGTTCAGGTAGTATTGAAACATGTCCTTGGCGCCGTCGAAAACGGCGTAGGAACCGTCCTCGAAGATCACCTGGGCGAGAAAGTCGGGGTACTTGGCGACAAACATTCCGCATACCGGGCACTTGTCGCTGCCGGATGGTTTTACGGGGTCAGCCGCGAACGATGTGGCGGCGAAAAACAGAATAAGGAAAAAGACCAGGATTCTCATGCATCTCCTCTGGAGGCGATTCGGCAGGGCGTCTACTGGTGCTGATGGCCCTGATGTTTTTCCTTCATCGCCTTCCGCTTGTCGCGGATCATTTTGGTGTCGGCATACATGTCTTCGTATGCGCCTTTCATGGCTTCGTCAAACCCGATGACCTGCGCGCCGTGCTCCCCGGCAAATTTCGCGCACTCTCCCTTGTCCTCGAATGCCCATTTCGCCCTTTTGGTCATCACTCCCGGAACATCCCCGCCGATCGTCCAGCAGGAGGTCTCGGCGTTGATGGTTTTTTTCGTGAGATAGTCGCCAACCTGGATTTGCTTCGGGGTCTTGTCGATATTGATCGCCAGGTCGAGCGCCGCGCAGTAGATGCTGCAGGTTGCCGCCATGCTGCCGTCTTCGTACTCGATCATCATAGCCGAATGCGCGAACTTTTGCCTGTCCATTCCGCAGTGAGCGCACGATGGATGGCTCATACCCTCCTGCTGGGCCCACACGGCCGCACCCGCGAGACAAAGGAATAAAATGGCTGAAACCGCTGTCAATCTTTTCATCTGGTATCCTCCGGGATCTGGTGATCGGATCGCGAATTCACTGCCTAGACGCTATCGCATGACCACATCGGGATCGATGGTTGCCGCCCTCCAGGACGGAACGATTGTCGCCACCGTATAGGGGACGACGGTAATGAAGAAAAGGGTTGCCACATTGTAGAAATCGACGAACGGGACCGGCTTGAAGTCGGGATAGAGCACGGACCAGCCCTTGAGCACGGGTTCGAAAAGAGACGACGATGCCAGGAACACATGCAGGTAGGCAAGCAGGATGCCGACGAAAAAAGATGAGAGCGAGATTACGGCGCTCTCCCAGAATTTCATCAGCAGCACTTCGGAAGTGTCCCACCCTATGGCCTTCAGTATGCCGATCTCTCGTTTTTCCTCGGCGCTCAGGCCCGTTGCCTTGTCCCAGGCCAGGATGATGAAGGCGAAAATGGCGCCCGTAAGTATGATGACCACCAGCCCTCCCCGCCAGTTAAAAACGGCGTCATAGGTCCTGAGTATCTCGTCGCGCAGGATGGGCCGGGTGTCGGGCAGTACCTGGATGATCTTGGAAGCCACAGTGGTCAGTTCCTTGCGGTTCTTTACCTGGAGCACAAGGTCGGTTGCATATTCCGCCGGGATTCCGAAAAGTTTCCGAAAGTCGTTTTCGCATAGCAGTATCAGATCGGAGGATACCAGTTCCGATTCGGGGGAGAGAATGGCCTTGATGGTAAAGGTGATCGGCTCGCCGTCAAAGGCCCGAAAAGAGAGCATATCGCCCTCGAAGGCCCGGCGTCCTCGCGAAATCCCTTTCCCGATGGCGATTTCCTCGGAGCCGAGAGTGCAGTCCCGGGGCACCGTAAAAGTGTAGTTCGCCCCCGTGACGGCGTCGAAATAGTATCCCCAGAGGCGCGGCCACGCGGCGCCCGTTCCCCTGATCGTCATGATCTTTTCGATGTAGTTCACCGGGATGAGGTCGTGGCGGCCCGCAACCAGTCTCTGGACCACGATCTCGGGAGTGCCTTCCAGGATGAGCGAAGCTTCCTTCTTCATCGCCTGGGTGAACAGGATGGCCGACCCCAGCGTGAAAACGATCAGGATGTAGACCAGAACGAGGGCAATGTTCTTGCCTTTGCGCCGCAGCAGGGAGGAAAGGGTGAAATCGATGATGTTTCTCTGCCTCTCAATGCGGCTCATTAAGACTGCCTTTCACTACTACGGGGACCTCCACGATCGAACCTGTCGGAAAATGTTCCAGGGACATGGGATGGTCCTGAAAAGGGGTATGCCGGTCGGCCTGGGAGGGGTGGCGCGTGTAGCGGGCTTCGGTAAAAAGACAGAGGTCAGTGAGTTCGAGTTCCCGGACCATGCCGGATTGGAAGGCGATGGATTCGAGCGCCGCGGCCTTTCCGAGCTGCGAATGGACGAAAGCCAGGCCCGCGAGCGCCAGGCTGATGCCCATGAAGATAAAGAAGATATCGGATTTCCGCATACTTGAAGCTATCCCTCCCAAAAAACATCGCGGCTGAAGCCGCTCCCACGCAACGCCGGTCCCCGATTCAAATGCCGACTGGGACGCAAAGCGAGTCATAAAGGGTTAGAGGAGAGTGGAAAGCAGTTTCTCCAGCCCCATTTTACTGACTTCACCGAGTATTTTGAACCGGATGACTCCGTTGCGGTCGCAGACAAAAGTCGTGGGAATGCTGTTCACTCCGCAGAGTTTGGTTATCTCCATCGTGGGATCGAGCAGCACGGCGTAAGTGGCCTTGGTCTTGCTCACATAGGCTTTGACCGCGTCCAGGGGCTCCCCGGAATCAATGGAATACGGCACGACGCCTTTTTCCGCATAGGCCGTCCGGATGGATTCCAGAGCGGCCATTTCGCGAACGCACAGCGGACACCAACTCGCCCAGAAATGTATGATGGCTATCTTCCCGGTCGCATCTTCCGGCAGATTCACCTGCTTGCCGTCCAGGTCGGAGAGTGAAATCCGGGGGAGGGCATCGCCGATTTTTAGCGCGGTCTGGCCGGCGCAGGTACTGGAAGAGAGCGTCGAAATGAACAGGGCAGCGAGTACGATCAGAATTCGAATACGGCCAATTCCGCACAGTTTGTGAATGGTGCTCAATTATTCTCCTCTTGTCGATTTTGTGATAGCGGCGCCGGGGGATCAGGCCATATTCCAGGCCCCCATCATCCCGATATCCTCGTGTTCTATTATGTGGCAGTGCATCATCGACATGCCGGGCCAGTGCAAGACCGGCATCAGCAGCCTGATGCTCCCGAACTTCGGGACAATCACCGTGTCCTTCATGCAGGGGATCGAAGCATACAGGGTCGCGTATTCCGGGTCCCCTCCGTTTATTGCGAGAACCTGCGCGGAATTGACGTGATAATGGAAGGGATGGTCCATTGGGCTGCGATTGTATACATCCCAGATTTCGAATGTGCCCAGTTTCGAATTGGTCGCGAATGGATCGGGCCCGAACGTCTTGCCGTTTATGAAGCCCACATGCATGTGCATGCTCAACACCATCTCGCAACGGGGCAAGGTCGCGATATTCATATCGATCCGCTTTGCTTCCCGGTTGATCGCAGGCGGGATATCGGCCTTCACGGCGCTTCCCTCACATGTCATGGTCAGCAGGGTAACCATTTGGTTTCCCGTTCCTCCCATACACATGCCCCCGCCCCCCATGCCTCCCATTCCACCCATACCCATGCCGCTCATCCCGCAGCCGCCGCGGTTGTAGGGAAGAGACAGGAACCGGAAGTTGCCGGGGCCCGAGGCCTTGATCAGCACGTCAATCCGCTCGCCCGGCGAAAGCAGGACGCGGTTGATCGGATACGGCTTGTCCACCGGGCCGGCATCCGTTCCGATGAGGTGCAGTTGATGCCCTTCCAGGCTCAGATTATAGAAACGGGCATTGCTGGCGTTTACGATCCGCCATCTCTGCACTTCTCCCGGCCGAATCGTGTTTCTCGGATTTATCTGGCCGTTGACCGTGACCAGAGGTCCTTCCTTGCCGTGCATGTAATCCATGTGGTTGTGGAGTAAGGATTGCCCGTTCCACACGGCAAAATCCTTCAGCACCAGCACGCGTTCGGGATAGCCTGCCAGGACATCCGTCCCGTCGTCCACCAGGATCGCCCCCGACTGCCCGCCGAAATACTGTTCCGACACGGTCCCGTGCACGTGAGGGTGATAGAAGCACATGCTGCCGGGATACTGGTGCGTGAGGTCGTATTCGTAGACGAAATTCTGCCCGGGCTTGAAGGAGAGCATCACGTTGTCGGAATTGCCCATGGGAGAGACATGGAAACCGTGGGTATGCAGATTGGTGGCGTCCCGCTCGTGGCCGAGCAGGTTGAGGGTGTTCGTCACAGGGAGGGAATTTTTGTAGTTCACCTTGAGCCTGTCGCCGCGTTTGACCCTCAGGGTGGGGCCGGGAATCGACCCGTTGTAGGTGTAAAGGTTCGCCGTCATGCCGTTGAGATTTACCGGCGCCACCTTGGAATCGATCGATACTTCGACCAGCCCCGGGGTTTGGCTCTGGTTCGGCAAATCGGGCGGGTTTCTTAAAATCTCTCCTACCGGCGGGTCTATGACGTTCGACCAGTTCATGCCCGCATTGTTGCCCATGCCCATTCCCATTCCGCGCATCGCGAAAGCGGCCTGGGGACCCAAAGCGGCATACGCACCGGCGGAACCCGCCAATGCCAGAAACTTCCTTCGGCTCATATCGTGGCGCTTCATGACTGCCTCCCCGCCGGCATCCCGGCAGCAGGATTCGAAGCTACTCGCTCCGAGTCTGGTTAGTCATCATTCCCCGATAATCGGCTATCAGCTTTGCGGTCTTTTCTTTTACCTGCGCCAGTTCCTTACGAAGGGCGTCCTTGTTGGGGTTCGTGCTGTCCAGCAGCTTTTCCTGGATGCGGATCATCTCGGTCATGAGCTGGAGGGCGTCCTGCATGGACACGATATAGACGACTTCTTTCATCGTGAGGCCCTGGTCCATGGTATGGCCCATCGCAGGCTGGGTGTTTGGCATCCCCATTCCCATGCCGCCCATGCCCATACCCCGCATGTTACCCATTCCCATGCCGTTCATGCCGCCCATACCCGACATGCCGTTCATCCCGCTCATCATGCATCCCATACCACCCATGTTTCCCATGTTTCCCATGGCCTGGGTTCCGGGCGCTGTATTCTGCTGCTGTTGTGCGGATGGCATCTGCATTCCCGGCATCATCATCTGGGTGCCGGCCTGTCCCTGGGAGGAATCAGGCTGCTGAGGCTGGAGGACCTGCTGGGGGGCGGCAGCGGGGGGCTGAGCCGGAGATTGTGGATTCTGGACCGCGGCCACGGTTTGGGCCGCAGGAAACCCGATCCCGGATGGATTGCGCATGCTGTTGCCATTCTCAACATATGCAGCGATCATGACAGCAATAAGTATCACTAGTAAAATGGTATTCTTTATCATAGCCTTTCTCCTTGTTTTTGCTGGATTATCCGGGATTGAGGATTTCGGTCGCACATATAGTTCTCGTGTTCGCTGCTGTTATGTGAGAATTACCGATTGCCAAGGAATCAGCAGAATATAATCAGGGATTAAGGATAGCGGTATCTGCCGTGTAGAAGAATGGGGTTTTTGCCGTATTTTTTCTCGAAATTATTCTACCTGTTTTAAACAAACACGGCAATCCGAAAGACGCATTTGGCGGGGTCGGCTTAAGCCGGAAAATCTTTAAAGCGGAGTTGCTTTTTGATGTAGACCGAAGCGAAACAAAAGCAGATTCCGAGGACAAGAAAATTGACCGAGCGGTCCAGGAGGGACACGGCAAGTGCCTGCGCAGGAGAAATGCCCAGAAAGTTCGAGCTGAACATCAGCAGGCTTTCCCTGATCCCGAGCGCGGCGGGTGTGATGCTGACGAACATGGAAAGGGCGCTGATGGTCGTGAATATAAGCGACTGAGCGAATCCGATCGAGGAACCGGATGTGTCGTTCATGCTGAATGCGGCGAATTCGGCCCAGGTGATAGCCGCGGAGGTCAGTATGTTTGCAACGGAAACGCCGATGAGCCTCAAAACCGTCCGGCGGGATTTCCTGATGATTTGCCAGCCGGATAGTACTTGGTTCGCCCGTTCTCTTACCCATGCGACCGGCAGCCAGTTCATTGAGGACGGCGGGAGGAAGATGGCCCAGGATGTCGCTGCGGTGAGAGCGAAAAAGACGGCCGCTGCAGGGTAATTGAAATTGCCGCCGCCGGAATGGAAAGCGACAAGGCCGGCCAGGGCGGTAAGTGAAGTGATGTTGAAGCTGATGAGGTAGTTCCCGGCAAGGCTCGATACGAAGTAGGAGTAGTCGAAATTGTATTTCGACTTTAGATAAACCGCTCGAAAGCCGGCCCCGCCCCGCATCGGCAAAAAGATGTTCCCGAAGCCTGTAATGACTGACAGGGAGTAATATTCGGAAAAATTCAGGTCGATCCCGAAATCCACTATCACGATTTTTAAAAACAGCCCGTTGCCCGCCAGGAAGAACAGATAGAAAATGCTGATTACGGTTATGTAATAAATTGATATGTCGGACAGATTGCTGAATTCTGAGAGATGGTCCCGCACGTAGGCGACGAGGAAGTAGGCGCAAACCAGGAGGACCGCCGCGGGGAGTATTCTCTTCAGAAAAATCATCTGGGTTCGGCCGCACCATGCTGTCGGGAAAGAGAGTCCATCGCCTTTTTTATCCAGTATCGGAGCACACCGGCGCCAAAAACAAGCAGTATAGCCGGAAGTGTAACCAGGAGGATGGGGAAATCAAGAAGTTCCTCCGAGAGATAGACGCACAAACCCAGGTGACAGGCAAGGACGGGCCAGAAGACGATTGGCAGGTTCTGCGGGGCCAGGAACAGGAGGAGCATGGCGAGCAGGATGGACGCGGCCAGCGCCGCTGCAACCAGCCTAAAATACCGGTGCAGGTAGCCGCCCGGGGTAAAGTAGAAGTCAGCGAATCGGACTCCCCGCTCGTAAAGCCATTTCAGGCTTTGTCCCAGACTTCTTTGCGGATTGTACCTGAAGCGGATTTTCGTCGTGCGCAGGATTTCGATGCCCTTTTCGAAAACGAGTTTTTGGAAAAGGCGTGTGTCGTCGTTCACATCCTTTCCCGTTTTCTCCGGGGTCAGATCGAGAAACAGCTCTCTGTCGATCAGGAGGATCGTCGTTCCTTTCGGCGCCCTTTTAAAATTGCGCCGAGTGATGATCATATCGTTTTTCTGGACAGGGAAATTTTCCTTCCCGTAGACTTTCCGCCGCACAAGGTAAAAGACCCTGTTGAAAAGTGATTTGTCGGTCTTCCCCGACGCTTCGTCCACACCCTGAACAGCCGGATGGGAATCGAAACGGGCCAGCCCCGCGATGAGATTTTTCGGGACCTGTACGCGGGAATCCATGAAGAACAGTCGCTCGGCGGTTGACTCGCGCGCACCGGTCAGGCGGGCGACGATGCGCCCCCGGTTGTCCCCGAGGCTGATGACCCTCACCGGAAAGCGGGAGGCTATCCTGGCCGTTGCATCCCTCGATCCATCGTCCACCACCAGGACGGAATAATCCTGCCCGAGGACGGCGCCTTCCTGCGAGGTTATGGATTCCAGGCAGGATCCGATAACGTCTTCCCCGTTGTAGACGGGAATTATGACTTCATATTTCATTGTTGCGACTTCCGTTGGAGCGGGTCATGATTCTGTCTGTTGATTTTTGTTCAGTGTTCCCCCGGCCTTGCGGTTTCCCTGGCGAGGACCGGCACGCCGCCTATCATGGCATCTTTCCGGACCTGGTCCGTTCTTTCCGGAGCGGTGAACCTCCGTTGCCGCTCGCCGGCGAAGGGGATACTTCGGTCGAACCGAAGCTGGGAAATCTGCTCGGATACGAGCCCGATCAGGAAAATGAGCGCGGAGAAAACGATGAGCATCTGGGATGTGGGCCCGTAGCGTCCGTCCAGCATCCAGATTTTATACAAGCCGTAGCCCACGCCTGTCAAAAAAGTAACGATGCTGGCGGGAAGGAATATCTTCAGAGGTGAAAACAGGGTGCTGATCTTGAAAATGATGAGGAAAAAACGGGTGCCGTCCCGCAAGAGTTTTATCTTGCTCTTGCTCCCCGCTGCCCGCTTCGCCCCCTTGATCGGTATGTAGGTCAGACTGTAACCCGAGCGCACCGTAGCCAGCGTGATGGTCGTGGGATAGGAGAAGGTGTTGGGCAGCAGCGAAACGAACTCTTTGGCAAGGCCGGCCCGCACGGCTCGAAAGCCGGAGGTGAGGTCTTCTATCCTGCGGCCGCAGACGTATGTGGCGAACCAGTTGTAGATCCTGTTTGCCAGGTTTCGGTGCACGCTGGTGTCGGACTCCGAGGTGCGCGCGCCCACGACCATATGGTACTTTCGAAGGGCGTCGAGGAACTGCGGAATCTGTTCGGGCGGGTGCTGCCCGTCGGCATCGAGCATGACCAGGACGCTGCCCCTGGCATGGCGTATGCCGGTCTTTATGGCGGCGCCGTTCCCGATGTTGTAGGGGTGGCACAGAACGACTGCGCCTGCCCGGCTGGCATTTTCCGCAGTTGCATCGGTTGAGCCGTCATCGATGACGATGACCTCATAAGGGCGGCCGTACGCATCCATGACCCTGCGGATTTTCTCGATTACGGCGCCGATTCCTGCCGCTTCGTTTTTGGCCGGTACGATGATGCTGATCTGGGGGCATTCGACAGAGCCGTTCCGGGCTTGCACCAAGCACTCCTTTGTATGCTGAATCTGACGGGCTTTTTCAGTTCGTTTCCGGGGGCCTCGTCCCGCAACAGGGGGGCGGACCGGTCAAATAGAGAAGCACGATTCGTGCCGCTGTGATTCCCTCGGATGTTTTTTTCGCATCGCCCTGAGCCCCGCATTGCCGCATGGCCCTTTAATGCGGTTGAAATTACCCCTTCAAAATTTTACAATGAAACACCTGATCAAAAGGCCCGTCGGCTGATTGGCCTGAATGCAAAGGAAATAGAATGGCTCTATTGGACATATGCACCTATCCCGATCCTGTTTTGCGCTGCAAGGCGGAGGAGGTCGAGGTCATCGATGAAGAAATCCGGAAACTCATCGACGACATGGCCGAGACCATGTACCATGCTCCCGGAGTCGGTCTTGCTGCAAACCAGGTGGGACGGCCCATACGGATAGTGGTGATAGATGTGCAGAAAGAGGATTGCAACGGACTGATTGCACTCGTCAACCCCAGGGTGGTAAGCGCTTCGGGCGAGATCACCTTTGAGGAAGGGTGCCTGAGCGTTCCCGAATTCTACACCAACGTGAAACGTAATGAAGAAGTCGTGGTGTGCGGACTGGACAGGGAAGGCAAAAAGGTCGAAATCTGCGCCAGGGGTCTTCTTGCCGTCGTGCTCCAGCATGAAATCGACCACCTGGAAGGAAAGCTCTTCATCGACCGTATCGGCCCCATAGCCAGGGACATTTTCAAAAGAAGATGGAAAAAGAAAATGAAGGAGGCCACGGCATAGACACGCCTCTGCCAGACCTTGTATTTCTCGGCACTCCCGATTTTGCCGTCCCTACGCTCCGGAAGCTCATCGAGGCCGGCGCGACGGTCCGGCTCGTCATCACGCAACCCGATCGCCCCAGAGGGCGCGGCCGGAAGGTTGCCAAATCGCCTGTCAAAATGCTGGCGGAAGAGATGGGGATCCCGGTGTACCAGCCGGAGCGGATCCGGGGCGAAGAGGTTATGGGCAGGATCAGGTCGTTCGGCGGCAAATGCGCCGTGGTGGTTGCATTCGGCCAGATTGTCCCCCAGGACTTCCTGGATTCCTTTCCCCTCGGAACATTGAACGTCCATGCTTCTCTCCTGCCGAGACTGAGAGGCGCCGCACCCATTCAGCGGGCGATCCTTTCGGGAGAGAGCGAAACCGGAATCTCGATCATGCTTCTCGACGCGGGCATGGACACCGGTCCCGTGCTGTCTCAATGGGCTGTTCCCATCGAGCCCGAAGACAACCTGGGAACGCTCCACGACAGGCTGGCGGAAACAGGCGCAGTCTTACTCCTGGAAACCCTTCGGGACTGGACGGCCGGGCGCGTGAACCCGAACGCCCAGGACGAAAAGCTCGTCACGTACGCGCCCCCGCTGCAGAAGAATGAATTGCAGATCCATTGGAATCTTCCGGCAAAAGATATTATAAACACAATCCGCGCATTCGACCCATGGCCGGGTGCTTACTTCCACTATCAGGGAAAGCGCATCAAATGTTTTGAGGCGCATTCTTTCCCCTGGTCGGGAGAAGGCGGCCCGGGGGAGGTGGTGGGGATGTCCGAAGCGGGAATTATCGTAACGGGAGGCGACCGAAAGGCGCTTTCGATCGGAGAGCTTCAGATGGAAGGCCAGCGGCGCATCGGCGCTGACGAATTCCTGCGAGGCCGGCCCATACCGGCCGGCTCATTTCTGGAATGAGCCCCGTGGAAAAACAGACCGAATCATTCCCAAAAAGCACCTTCATAGATTTTGTCCCGACACCGAGGCACTCGGAAAAGCGGATCATAATCTCCCTTATCGTTCTGGTCGCAGCACTGGCATTCGGGGTGCTGTCCGTCCTCTATGTGGTTCCCTACTACGGGTTCAGCGGAATATCGGTCCATCTGCCGCTCATAATGGGGATTGCCATGGGGGCTCTGGGGGCGGTGATTCTCCTGAGCCTGGGAATGCTCGTCGTCGTGGTTTCGCTGGGCAGGGACGTCCCCTATTCGAGAAAGCTCCGAAGTGTCGCCCTGAAATACTTGCTGCCCGTTCTGATAGTCGTCGGCAAGCTCGCGGGATTCCGCCGCGAGCAGGTACAGCACGCCTTCGTGGCGGTGAATAACGAACTGGTCATGGCCCAGTGCCGAAACGGCAGAGCTCCCCGCTCCATCCTTCTTCTCATGCCGCATTGCCTTCAGGATAAGGACTGCGTCGTGAAGATCACTCACCGGGTGGAGAACTGCAAACGCTGCGGGAAATGCCGCATCAAAGATCTGCTCGGCCTTTCAGAAAAATACGGCGCCAGCCTGGCCGTTGCCACGGGCGGCACTTTTGCGCGGCGCATCGTTATGGAGACGCGCCCCGATCTTATCATTGCAGTAGCCTGTGAAAGGGATTTGACCAGCGGAATTCAGGACACTGCCCCTCTTCCCGTCTACGGTGTTTTCAACCAGCGCCCCTTCGGTCCCTGCCTGAATACCCAGGTCGCAATCGACCGCGTCGAAGCCGTGCTCAAGGAAATCAGCGGACTAAGAAAATAGACAAAGGCATATGGTCAGCCCGAGAAACCTTGCCCACCAGATCTTGCTCCACCTGGAGCAGCGAGCATCGCATCCCGATCGACTGATACGGACCGCGTTGGAACGCCATTCCGCGATGGACGAGCGCGACCGCGCCCTGCTGACGGAGATGGTCTACGGGGTCGTGCGCTGGCGGGGGAGGCTCGACTGGCATATAGACCAGCTCAGCAAGGTCAGTCCGGGAAAGATAGCCGAACCTGTCCGGATTCTGCTCCGCCTGGCGCTCTACCAGATGCTCTTCCTGAACCGGGTGCCCGACCACGCCGCCGTGAACGAAACCGTGAACATCGCCAAGACGAGCCAGCCGCCTCATATCGTCCGGTTCATAAACGCCATCCTGCGCGAAGCCGGCAGGAGAGGCGGCGACTGGAAATGGCCGTCCGAAGAATCGAACCTCGCCGAATATCTCGCCGCGACGACCTCAAACCCGCTGTGGCTCGTACACAAGTGTCTCGACCAGATCGGTCCGGAGGAAACGAGACTGTTTCTGGAAGCGAGCAACCGGGTTGCGCCGGCGGTCTTTCGCGTCAACACGCTCAAAGCCACCCGCGCCCATGTGATCGAATCGCTTGCAGAAGCCGGAATCGAGGCGGTCCCCTCTCCCGTTCTGCTGCACGCGGTGCGCGTGCCCGTCATGCGGCGGGACATCCTGCAAACGGCGGCCTACCGGGAAGGCTGGATCCAGGCCCAGGACGAAGCGTCCCAGCTCATCACCCACCTGCTCAGTCCCGCGCCGGAGGAACGCGTGCTGGATCTCTGCTCCGGCTTCGGGGTGAAATCCACCCATATTGCCATCTTCATGGAAAACGAAGGCGAAGTGCTGTCCGTGGACAATTCCGCCTGGAAGCTCGAAGAACTCGAAAACAACGCTCAACGGCAGGGCGTGCGGATCATTCGGACTCTTGCCGAAGATATCCTGCAGCTAAAACCGGAATCGACCGGTCTTTTCGACCGCGTCCTGCTCGATGCCCCCTGCACCGGGTTCGGCGCAATCCGGCGCAATCCGGACATCAAGTGGCGGCGGCACCCCAAAGACCCCTACCGCATGTCGCAGCTCCAAAAGGAGATGCTCGCCCAGGCATCCCGGTTCGTGAAAAGCGGCGGGACCCTCGTATATTCCACCTGCACCGTCTTTACGGATGAGAACGAAGGGGTCGCAAAGCAGTTTTCCGAGGACCATCCCGAGTTCCGGCAGGAATCGGCTGGGGACTTTCTCCCGGAAAGCTGCAGCGGGATGATCTCCGGGTCCTGGTTTCGGTCCTGGCCGCACCGGCACGAGGTGGACGGCTTTTTCGCCGCGAGGTGGAAGCGGGGAATAGCGCAGGGTTAGTGATCGTCGGAGTGAAACCGTCCGGGGGAGGAGAGTTTTCAAGACAGATTTTGTGGGAGCGGCTTTAGCCGCGATAATTCCCTACATGCTGCACGTCAAAGCATCGAGGCTGGAAGCCTCTCCCAAACGATATATGACAAACAGGTTTCCTGAAGCAGAACATATCCGGAACTCTTTTGGTTCCGTTAATTCTTGTTGTCCGGGGCCAAATGGTATATCCCTGGATCGATTTCCGAATAAAGTTCCATGCTGCGAAGGAGATTTCATGATCAAGAAGTATTCCGACATTCAACCGACGTATTTTGACGGGGACAAGGTTAAAGGCGTTGCGGGCCGCGTTGCAATCGGAAAGAAGGATGGGGCGAACAACTTCTGCATGCGCGTGTTCGAGATCTCTGCCGGCGGAAATACCCCCAGGCATACTCATGCATGGGAACACGAGATGTTTATCCATGCGGGCGAGGGGGAAGTCTTCATAGATGGGCGCTGGAACGCCGTGGCACCGGGCAACGTCGTATTTGTCTCGGGAGGCGAAGACCACCAGGTGCGTAATACCGGCAATAGCCCGCTGGTTTTTGTGTGCCTTATCCCGAACACGGCCCCGGAGCTTTAAGACAGGAGTTTCGTTTGTTGAACGGGTGCTTTTCCCGGAGTCGAGCGAAAGCGGCGCTTCTTCGTATACGATTATGATGAGCGGGGGCGTTCCCCACGCTTCATGAACTGCGTTTTCCTTGCCAGCCGGGCCGCTCCAGTTGAACAGCACAAGTTACTTCCACTGGCAAGCCTTTAAATTTGTTCGAATATGGACCTCTGGAATGCTGACATTCGTCCCTTGACGAATTAACATTTTAGAGGAACAATTCCAGGGGAGGCTTTTAAATGGAACCAACCGAGTTTGTGGAAGCCAGGGAAGTCTTTATCAAGACCGATCGGATTCAGGGTAATATGGTTATCTTGAAGGAGTCGGAGGACGACAGTGAGTATTTCCTCATGTTCGTGGGGGATGCCGAGATCACCGCTATCGCCAAGGAAAAAGGCCTTGTTGAACCCAAAAGGCCTCTGACTCACGATCTCTACCTCACCATCCTGAGGCGCACGGGCGCAGTGTTCGAAAGAATCGAAATCTCCGAAATGAAGGAAAATACCTTCTATGCGAAAATCTATGCCCGCGTGAATGGCGAGACGGTTGTCTTCGACAGCCGACCCAGTGACGCCGTTGCCCTGGGGCTGCACGAAAAGTGCCCGATTTTCGTGAGCAGGAGGTTGTTGCGCCGTGAACTGAGCCCCGAAGAGGTTCAGGAATTCGAAATGATCGTGAAGACCGTAAAGTTCTGACCCCGGAAGGCGTTTGACGTCCGGGCCTCTGACGGTCACCTTGCGACGGAAAGATGCGATAACAAACATTTGACTTGGCGGGCCGTTTTGGATAGACCTGAGGCTCGGCCGCTGAAGACCATCGTTATCGACCAATAAAGCCGGCAGCAGCAGCCGGCTTTACTATTTTGAGAGACGAAAAGGAATAAAAGCTATGGGAATTTCTTCCGCTTCCGCCACGTTTACCCGCTTTTTCGTGCCCGAGATGAAGACCGAAGACTTCTGGACCTTTGTGGACGAACAACTCCGGGGAGGGGCCTTTCGCGATCCCGACGATACCCAGACCCAGACTGCCGGGTTTGCCAGCTGGGAAGATTTCTTCGAGCCGGATTTCTCCTACGGTTCGTATCGGAAGGGCGAGTATGTCGCCTTCAACTTCCGGTTCGACCAGCGCAAAGTGCCGTCGATCGTTCTGAAGCAGTATGTGAGGCAGGAGGTGCAGAAATTCAAGAAGGAAAACAACGGCAAGTGGCCTGCACGGTCCGAGAAGCAGGAAATCCAGGAGAGGATGCAGGAATACCTGCTGAGCCGCGCGCTGCCGCAGCCGAGCGCTTCCGAGGTGGTGTGGAACCCGGCCAATAACTGGATGATCTTCGGATCCACGAGCCCCAAGATGATGGACGCGTTCCTGGAAGCGTTCGAAAAGCACTTCCACCTCTTCCCGCAGCCCCTCTACCATGTGCAGTGGGCCCTCAACGTCCTGCCCCTCACTCCGAACCAGAAGGACACCCTCGGGTCCATGATTTCGATAAAATCCCCGACTGCCATGTCCGAAGGGCGCTTTCTCGGGCATGATTTCCTGACCTGGCTGTGGTTTTACATCGAAAGGATGGGTGGTGCCGTCCAGATCGGCGAAAAAACCGCCAACATCCACCTGGGGGAACGGATGGTGCTGGTGCTCCCCGGCGAAGGGAAGGAGCGCGTGATATGCACTACGCAAGCAAACTTCCTCCACGAAGCCCGCACGGCGCTGCGCCAGGGTAAGGTGGTGGAAGAGGTCCAGCTCTTCTTCATGGTGGGCGACAACGAGTACCTGGTGACGCTCGACAGTTCCCTGTGGGCGCTCAAGCAGCTGAAAACGCCAAAGCAGCTTCCCGATTACGGGCAGGAAGACCCGGACGGGCAATTCCTGGAAAAGATGTACTTCATCGACGAGGTCTTCGCCACACTCGATGCACTCTATGCGCAGTTCCTTGCCGAAAGGCTCTCCTCCGGTTGGGAATCGGACAGCCTCCCCCAGCTCAAGAAATGGATAGCGGAAGCAAAAGACCCGAACGCGCCGGAACCCGCAACGAAATCGGCCGCCCCGTTCTGAGCCGGGGCAGGGCCGGGAATGCCGATCCAGTGCGATGAATGAAACCTTGGGATTACATACTTTTGTAAACCTGATCTACGATCACTGGGTGAGTGCGTTCGTAGTCCTGCTGTCGCTTATCACCATAGCGACGGTAACCGTGCTGCGCTGGTACGTGCGACGGCGCCTGCGCGCCATGCTCGAAAACCAGTACGCCGAAGAACACGAACTCGATACCCTGCCTTCTCCCGGCCCAAAGGAACAGAAGGCGCTCGAGATCATCGCAGCATTCCGCAGTGAGGTATGGGATTTGCCGGAGGGCGAACTGCAGCTGGGGTTCGACCCCTTGAGCCGGCGCGCCCTCAACATCATGCGGACCATCGGAGAAGTATACTATCCGGATGTCAAACAGGCTGAGTTCGAAGCGTCCCTTACGGATACCCTCGACCTGGTAAAGCGGGTAAGCACCCGGCTCTCGCGGCTCGCCTCCACCGTGCCGTTCAAGTACGTCGGGGGGCGAAAGCTGAGCGATTTCCAGCGCTACTACCAGACGTACCAGAAAATCAGCGATAGCCCGATCCTCAGGATTTTCAAGAACAACCCCCACATCTACAAGGCCGCACGGCTGGTCTGGAACGTCAAAAACATCGGAAACCCGCTCTACTGGGCAGGGCGTGAACTCACAAGGGAAGGGTACTTTTTCATCCTGCGCTGGTTCTACCTGACCTTTACGAGCGAAATCGGCAGGGAAGCGATACGACTCTACAGCGGAAAGAGGTTCCAGCAGGAAGAGGACCGGGATGCCGTGCTGGTGTGCTACAGGCTGTTTCACACGATGAGAAAATGGAGCGGGCCGTCTCCCGGCGAATGGGCGGCATTTGTCCGCTTTGTCGCCAACCAGGGTTTCCTGGATTCGGATACCCGGCTCCACATTTTGGCCAGGTGTTCGGAGGACCGGCTCCCCAATGACATCGACTCGCAGAAGATAGTGACCAAAGCGGGCATCAAATGGTATAAGGACGGGCTGAAAAAGATCCTGGACGCCGATTCGGGTCCGTCCCCGGCCAAGGTGAAACTGATCGAAAAGGAAACCGAAGAACAGAATATGGCGGGGTAGGTACATTCGGTACTGCCTGCGAGAACTCTGAGAAGGAAAATATATGAAGGCATATAAGATGAGAAAACCCGGAATCTGCGGCCTGCTTGTCATGGCCGCTTTCGTTGTTGCACTGATGGGCTGCGGTTCCCAGGCTTCCGGCGATCCCGACAACTTCCGGGGCATTAAATGGGGGGCCGATTTTTCCTCGCTTTCCGGCTTCAACCAGATCGCGCAGGAAGGGGCGCTCTCTTTCTATGAAAAGACCGACGATGCCCTCCAGATGGACGACGTGAAGGTCGACCAGATAATCTACGGGTTCTATAAGGGACGCTTCTATACCGCGATGATCTACTTCCCATCCTCTTCTTTTGCGAGAATGAAGGATATCGTGGTCAAGCAGTTCGGCCAGCCCGCAGAGCCCGACAAGACGCCGTCCAAGCTCGTCTGGGACGGCACCTCGGTGACCGTGCTCCTGGCCCAGGCAAACACCCCGGAGTCCTCGCGCCTGGCATACATCTACAAGCCGATCCAGCTTGAAGTCGAGATGAAGAAGTAACTTGTATCGAAAGATCAGCAATGACCGAAGATCGCAATGAAAAGCTGGATTGGATCCGGCGTGAGATAACCGAATTCGTGGAAGACTGGAAACGGTCTTCCGGATGTGATTTCTGGCGTGAACCTCTCGTTGCGTGCGCTTCCGCGCACGATCCTCTGTTCGAAAAGCTCAAGTCCGCCGTCGATTCCGCCCACGCAATGCCCCGGGACATCCTGCCCGATGCGGAATCGGTCATCGTCTGGTTCCTGCCGTTCCGGCCCGAATACGGCCGAGAAAACGACGGTGCGGGCTTTCATTGTTCCCGCAACTGGGGGATTCTCTATTTCAAGACGAACGATCTCATAGGGGCCATCAACGATCACCTCCAGGCGTGCCTGGAGCTGGCCGGATACAACGCCCGGATAACCCCCGCAACCCACAACTTCGACCAGAAGAAGCTTGTGAGCCTCTGGTCGCACAAACACATCGGCTACATTGCCGGTCTCGGGACCTTCGGCCACCACTGCCTGCTCATAACGGAATCCGGCTGCTGCGGCCGCCTCGGAAGTCTTGTGACCTCGATGCCAATTCCGCCTGCAAAAAGGCCCGAGCGCGAATTCTGCCTCGAAAAAGACGGCAGGGAGTGCCTTGCCTGTGTTTCAAAGTGCGCCAGCGGCGCACTCCGGGACGAAGGATTCGACCGCCACGCCTGCTACGCCCAGTGCCTCGTAAACGACGCCCACTTCGACGATCTTCCCCTCGTGGACGTGTGCGGCAAATGCGGCTGCGAAGTCCCCTGCAGCTACAAGGCGCCCTGGGAAGAGTAGCTGCGCTCCGGGGGCCGGGTCAGGCCCCTTCGCATTTACCGGAGCCGCAAATTCGTTCAGGCGGTCTTCGCAGTTTTCTCATGCCACTTGGCCGATGTATTTCTTCACTGTCCTTCGGTCGAGTTGCGTGCGGCGTGAGACTTCCTCGTAGGTGCCAAACTTGTCATAAAGCATGGCACAATATCGCACCAACAGGTCCCGGGCTCCCCCTTTATCTCCTTATAGAAGCCCTGAGCCATGATTGCTGGTTTCCAGCTCTTCGTTGACTTCCATTTAGTCCAGCATTACCAATGGATTATGTATTCCTTGCAAAACATTAGCTGATATTAATGGATTTCTTCGAAGGAGATTCCCGATGGAAATTCGAAAAATATTGTTCCCGGTCGATCTGACCGGATTTTCATCCAAGATCGTTCCGCAGGTCAAATTCATGGCCCGGAACTTCAATGCCGAGATTCATCTCCTTTACGTGGTGGGGTCGCTGGAAAAATACAGCACTTTTTTCGTGCCCCATCCCTCCCTGGACCAGATGGAAAAGGAGAGCGTGCAGCGTGCGGAGGGCAAGCTCGATGAATTCGCGAAGGAATTCTTTTACGGATTTCCACGCATAACAACGGCGGTGATGCTGGGCAACCCCGTCGAGCAGATCGAAAGGTACGTGGAAAGTGCGGGGATCGACCTGATCATTATGGCGACGCATGGAAGGCACGGCCTGGAACGGGCTCTTTTCGGAAGCATCGCGGACGAGGTGGTGCGGAGCACGTTCATCCCGGTGATGTGCATCAACGTATCGATTGAGGAAGAGCGATGGAAGGTGCCGGGCGAGGTGGCACACAGCCGGATCGTCCCTTCGGAGCCCGACCAGCTGGGGGCTCGGCAGTGAGAGTTGTTTTGCGCCGGGGCGGTTGCGACCGCGAAGCAGTGCGGCGACCCGGCGCCATCCCGAGGGGTGCGGGGAAGTCACTTCCACGCACTTTTTGCTTATGCTTTTATGCTTTTCCCGCCTCCGTTCGATCCCTGTTCACGAACACGCAGTATGCTCCTTTACCTGCGGCGGCCTACCGGGAGCAGCCGTTGCAGGAGATGCAGGCGGCGCGGTGCGTATCGCCCGAGCGCCAGCGGTTGGCGAGATCGGGTTCGCGGATGAGCGGTCTTGCCATAGAGACGAAATCGGCGGTTCCGTCCTGGACCAGTCCGTTGGCCACATCGGAGGATCGAATGCCTCCCACGAGCAGCAAAGGAATGGTGACCTTCTGTTTATAGGCCTTTGCGGCCGCCCTGTAATAGACTTCCTTGTCCGGGCCCTGCAGATCGCCCGGGCGCGAGGGGCTGTGGTCTTTGGGGGATGCGGCGGTGCCGCCGGAGAACTCGATGGCGTCGACGCCCGCCTTTTGCAGCATGACGGAGACGGCGACGGACTCCTCGCGGGAGAACCCGCCTTCTACGTAGTCCTCGGAATTGAGTTTCACCAGCACCGGGTAGCTTGGTCCCACGGCATTCCGGACGGCCTTGACGGTATCGAGAAGGAAGCGTGCCCGGTTCTCCATGACGCCCCCGAATTCGTCTTCGCGTTTGTTGAAGAAGGGTGAGAGGAACTGGCTCAAAAGGAAACCGTGGCTTCCGTGGATTTCGACGGCATCGAACCCGGCGATTTTCGCCCTGGCGGCGGCCCGGGTGAAAGCCACTGTGATGGCGGTGATCTCTTCGTGGGTCATGGCGCGGCAGAGGGCCTGTCCGTCTTTGGTGAATACCGACGGTCCGATAGGTTCCATGCCGGTAACCTTCTCATCGGAGTAGATGCCGCCGTGAACGAGCTGCTGGGCGATTTTGCCTCCAGCCGCATGCACCGCGTCGACAAGGGACGTGAGTCCCGGAATGAAACGGTCGTCGTAGACAGCGAGCTGGTTCGGTCTGCTTTGCCCGTCGCGGCGCACGAAGCTGTACCCGGTTATGATCAGCCCAGTGCCTCCACGAACCAGTTCGACCAGCCTTGCGGTCAGGGCTTCGGAAACGGCGCCGTCCGAGGCTGCAAGCCCGGTCCAGGTTGCCGAGCGGACCAGCCGGTTGGAAAGCTGCATGCCGTTGATGGTTGCGGCGGAAAATAACCCTGCCTTCACCGGGCCGCGCTCTTCCTTGACGGCGGCTTTGGTTGCTGCCAGAAGAGGATCGGCGGTCAGGGAGGAACACGCCAAGGCGCCGCCGGTTGCAAGCACGGAGCGCAGGAATTCCCTCCTCGTCGTCTTATCTTTGCTCATCGCCATTTCTCCAGTGTGATTCTATCCCTGGGGATGCGGGGAAACCACTCCCCCCGCGCTGTTGGCTTGCAGCTTTTCCGCGTTTGGCTCCGCAAGCAGGATCTCGTACGTGCTGACCGGTTCTTCGATGCCCTTGACCTTGATCAGCCCCATGGAGCGGGTGGGGACAGCGTCCCGGACGAGTTCCCAGGTCCTTTCGGAGACCAGGATTCCGTTCACGGGGGCATTGGATTCGAGTCTTTTGGCCATGTTCACGGCCGCGCCGAGCACGGTGTAGGAGAGTCTTCGCGAGGACCCCATGTTTCCCACGACGACCTCGCCCGTATTGATGCCGATCCGGATCTGGACGGGGAATTCCCCGTTGGCGGTCCATTTCGCTGAGAGTTCCGCCGCTTTTTTCTGCATGTCGATTGCCGCCTGAACAGCCTTTACGGCGTGGTCCGGGATGGGCTCCGGATCGCCGAAAAAGACCATCAGACCGTCACCGATGTATTTGTCGACGGTCCCCTTGTGGGCGAAGACGATGTCGACCATGGTTTCGAAGTATTCGTTCAGGCAGCCCCGTATGCGATCGGGCGAGAGCGTGGAAGAGTAATGTGTGAAGTCCTTGATGTCGCTGAAAAGGATGGTCAATTCCTTCCTCTGGCCGCTGTTTATCATTTCCGGGTTGGCAATGATCCGCTTCACGACGGAGGGGGGAAAATAGGACTCGAAGGACCTTCTGAGCGCTTCTTTTTCCTTTTCGTCCTGGAAGTAGCGGAAGCCCACCATGAGCAGCGAGGCGAGGGCGGCGGCGATTGCGGGGCGCACTATTTCGAGCATCAGCCCCTGAGTGAGAAACAGGAGCAGGGCGGAAGCGCAGTAACACACGATCAGGGCGGCGGAACCGGCGAAGAAGAAAACTGGCGCAAAATGCAGGGACATGGCGAGAAGGATCGCCACCAGCCCCAGTGCGATCGCCGTTGCGTAGATCCCGGGCACTTCGCGGAGGAAGCGTTCCGAGAGGATGGTGTGGATCACGTTGGCATGCAGGCCGCTCAGGGGGAAATTGATATCGACGGGCACCGGTCCGATGTCCGAGGCCCCAGTAGAGACATCCGAAATAACGACGATTTTTCCGGTAAGGTCCTCCGTCCACATCTCCATTTCGTCGCGGTCGGCCGAGGCGAAATAAATCCGGGAGAAATTGTAGTGCTTCATCGTCTCCCACGGGCCGATGAAGTTGACCACCATGGCGCCGTGTTCGTCGATCGGGATGGAGATGTCGTGTGGCTGCCCGCCGGGGCGGCGGGCGCCTTCGAGCAGGACCCTGCGGCCGGGTTCGATGGTGACCCGGTCCGGAGTGACGCCGAGGTAGTCGCAGGCAACCCGGAAGGGGAGGCTGGGATAGAAGCCGTCCTTATACCGGACGAGCAGGGGGACGCGGCGGATGACCCCGTCCCTGTCTTCCTGGATGCTGAGAAAGCCCGTTCCGCGGGAAACGGATGCAAGCTGCGGGAACGTTATCAGGGGCTTTTCGCCGATATAGATATTTTCCGGATTGCCGTTTACCCGGATCTTCCACATGGTGCGCGCAAGGTATTCCTCGACCGGGGGCGCAACGCGTCCCGCGCGGCCCGTTTCTGCATTTGACAGGGCGAAGGCCGTGCCCATGAAGATGTTTCCGGCCTCTTTTGCCGAGTTTATGAGCGCGTTGTCTTCGGCGGGGTTCGTCTCGGCCGCAAAAATAAGGTCGTAGGCCTGGGCGGCGGTCTGCATGGTCGCGAGATTTCGCATCACCTGCCCGTAATGGGACCGCGTGGGATAAAAGGTTTTGAGCTCCCGGATAGAGGTGTCGTTCAAGTCGACGTGGGCCACGGTCTTGTCATAGGGCGGCTTGAACGCGGGCAGGGCTGAACGCAGCAGGAAAAATCCGTCGAATATCTGCGAATTCCAGGTCCCGAAAAGACCTGGAAGAAGCCGGGAAGATAACTGCGTGATTCCGAGGGCGGCCACCGCCAGGAGGAGGAACCCCCGGAATCTCTTTATGCTACTGGTGTTCAATCGTAAAAGTCCTGGCGACAAAGCCGGTGGAAAGGACCTCGTCGGCAAAGGTTGCGATGTCGACCTTGCCCGCCTCGCCAGTCTGGTCGATACCCCTGACGGCGCCCCCTATGGGTACGGGACGTTCGGCCGGAGCGGCCATTTCACGGTGTTCCCTTCGGAGCGTCCGGATACGGTCGAGAACGGCGTTGGCGGCTTCGGCCTTTGCCGGCCCGGCGGCGGACTCATACTGCAGGTAGGCCTTTTCGAGATCGTCCAGCCGGTTTGCCGAGGAAAGAAGGTAGAAGACTTCCTTTCCCGTATTGTTGTCCAGCTTGAACCAGGCGTCCCCGCGCGGCACGTAGTACTTCTGCCCGGTCTGGTAGTCGGCGGAAAACTGCTGGAGCGAGTAGGGGAAGAGCAGCTTCAGCCCGTCCCGCTGGTTGTAGTGGAACACGTAGACAAAACAGCGCCTCTGGGGCTCTATCATCATCTTGATCTGATCGCCGGACTTGAGCGCGGTGTCCTGCGTTATCGGGGTGATTGTCTGCTTGCCGTCGACCGTGGTCCGGGCCGCAAACGCCCAGCGAAAATCGACGTCGGCGTTTACCGACTGGCCCGCGGCGGTCTGCACAAACACGAGCGACAGCAGGACGGCCGTGCACCAGAAAGCTTTGCGTAGTCTCATGTGGATCTCCAACGTGCATGTTCGGAAAAGCGTCAAAAGCGTGGGGACCGCAGCCCCCACACCCCAATCGCCCCCGCGGGGCGCATTTGCCGCTTCGGCTGTTCCAGCCGAGCAACGGGGGTTAGGCGTGTATTTTCTTCAGAAGCCAGGCCATATTCCGGCCCAGGACCTCCATGGTCTGGACCCCTTCGGCATCCTTTTCCACGTCGCCCTTATCCAGGCCGATCCCGACGTTCCAGTAGCGCGATCCGGGGACGATCATCTGGTTGATGAGGAAGAAGTGGTTGATCGAGTCGAAGACGTGGGTGGAACCGGCGCGGCGAACCGCCACGACCGCGGCGCCCACTTTGTGTTTGAGCAGGCTGTCGTTGGCAAGGGCGACCAGGCCGGCCCGGTCGATCAGGGCCTTGATCTCGGCGGTGACGTCGGTGAAATAGGTCGGAGAGCCGAGGATGATCCCGTCCGCCTCGATCATCTTTTCCACGCAGGAATTGAGAACGTCATCATTGAAACCACAGCGGCTGTCCTTTTGGGAGAAGCACTTGGAACACGATCTGCAGCCGTGGATGTTCTGTCCTCCGAGCTGGACCATTTCCGTTTCTATGCCTTCTTTTTGCAGTTCCCTAAAAACGAGGTCCAGCAGGATTGCGGTGTTACCGCTTTTTCTGGGACTTCCGTTGAAACCGACTACTTTCATTTTTGCCTCCTGCTCGCGGCAGATAGAGAATGGTCTTTTTCACACTTCGCGTGTGCCCTGCGTAAGCCACGCGGAACGCCGCTTATTTTAAGTCTTTAGGGTTCCCGGACGATCCGGAACCCGAGGTCGTCGTTCATCCCTTCGGGCAGCCCGCTGCCGCGGACGGCGCACCGGGTGGCGTCCGGGCCGCTGTGCCAGGCGCCGCCGCGAATCACACGGCTCTGCCCCATGCTTTCGTTCGTAAACTGCGGATTGCTCCGTTCATGGCGCACGTAGGCATCCACGCTGTAGACGTCCGAGCACCATTCCGAGACGTTCCCGAGCATGTCGTAAAGGCCTGCCGGGTTGGCCTGGAAGGCGCCCACGGGGGCCGTTGCGGCGTAGCCGTCATCGCATTCGTGGACGGAGTCGAGCTTGAACTGCTTCTGCAAAGTCAGATCGCCCACGTTCTCGTGCACGCAGGCCTTGGACGAATCTTCGCCCCAGTACCTGGGGGCATCGGAGCCCGCCCTGCACGCGTATTCCCATTCCGCTTCGCTGGGCAGCCTGAAATTATACTGTCCGCCGTTCTGCCCCGTCAGCCACTGTGCGAAGTTGTTTGCGTCGAGCCAGGTAACGAACACGGCCGGCTGGCTGTCGCCGTTTAACGAATGTCCGGAATAGCTCCTGCTGTCGTGTTCCTTGTGGAATTTTCTGAACTGCCCGTTGGTGACTTCCGTGCGGCTCATCCAGAATCCGTCGACGCAGACTTCGTGGACGGGCCCTTCATCTTCCCCGCGGGGCTTTTCGCGCTGCGCGCTTCCCATGAGGTAGCATCCGCCCGGCACCCACACGAATTCGAGGCCGGTTACGGGTTCTTTCCAGGTCTTCAGGCTTTTGAGAGGCTTTTCGCCCCGCGAGACGGCATCGGCAGGCTGCACGGCGGCGAGTTGTCCCGCGGGTGCAGCGGGCTGGGTGGGAGCGGCGGTCTGAACGGGCGCCTGGGATGGAGCGGGCCCGCGGAAAAAGAAGTCGCCTTCCATCGAGGAAGATTCCCAGGGTATCTGCTTTCCTCGCGTGCCTTCCCGCACGGCCGAACGCACCTGCTTGAATACGTCTTCGATCTTGAGCCCGGGCTGCATCATTGCCTTGATGAGTTCGCCCGTGTAGACGCCGTTGTCTCCCGCACCGTCGTTGGCAACGGAACCGGGCGCCGTGGCGAAGGCAATGAGGGTGCCGCTCGGAGCGTTGATGGAGGCGAGGCCCTGGGACGTAGACCTGAAGCTGCGTGCAAACGGATTGTCGCGGCAGGCGTCCAGGATGACGATGTTCAGCCGGTTATGCGCGTAGTCCATCTCGCTCAGGACCGAGCCCATGTCGACCGCTTCGTATTCGACCTGCTTTTCGTGTTCGATCGACGCCCCGACCGGGAGGAGGTAATTATGCCCGTTGACCTGTACGCCGTGTCCGGCAAAATAGAACAGGCCGACGCCCCCCTTCTGGATCTTTTCCCCGAAAGCCTGGATTTCCCGCTTCATGTCCTTCTGATCGAGGTTTTCACGAAGAGTGACGTCGAAGGACAGGTTTTTGAGCGTTCCTGCCATGGCGCGGGCATCGTTAAGCGGGTTGCGCAGGGGCGCGGATGAGTAGGCCCCGTTTCCGATAACCAGCGCTATGCGCTTTTCGGGCTGGCCGGCTGTGCTCGGGATCTGGCCCGTAACGGCAGCGAATGCACCGGACGGGAGGCCGAAGAGCAGGACCGCGAAAATACAGCAATAAACAGGTTTTTTCCAATTCATGCTACGCATTTGTGCTACCATCCTTTACCCAAGTAAAAAAGGGAGTCTCCCCCGTTTGGGCAGAACTCCCTGAACGTGTGTGCATGAGGCTATACATCAAAAGACACGGTCAATGCCGTAACCACCAGAATCGGGTGATTTTCAAACCCAAAAAACGGGACCGGGCTCCAGATCGGGGCAATTATAAGTAACAATCCCGTGCTCTTCAATGAAAAAAGGTTACAATTCCCGGCAGGTGACAAAAGTACAGAATTCACTGTCTTTCCGCCCATGAAGATTGACGTTTGTGAATATCCATACAAGTACAAGCAGGTAGGAAAATGAAGATTGCCATACTGACGAACGAATATCCGCCCAATATTTACGGCGGTGCCGGGGTGCATGTAGATAACCTGACGAGGGAGCTGGCGCGGATCGAAAACGGTGCTCATTCCGTGGAGGTTCTCTGCTTCGGCGGACAGAAAGAAGAAGGGCCCGGCCTGCGGGTGACCGGAATGGACTCGGGCTATCCCTTTAAATTCCGGAACCGCGAAACGGAAAAGATGGCGGACGTTCTCCTCCACGACGTCCTGATGGCCGGCGCGCTGGAGGATGCGGACATAATCCACTGCCACACCTGGTACACGCATTTCGCGGGTTGCCTGCTCAAGCAGTTCCTGGGCGTCCCCATGGTGCTTACGACTCATTCTCTGGAGCCGAACCGCCCCTGGAAGGCCGAGCAGCTCGGAGCTGCCTACAGGGTGAGCAGTTGGCTCGAAAAGACGGCCTATGAGAACGCCGACGGGGTCGTGGCAGTTTCGAGCGCGATGAAGTCAGACGTGGAGCGCCTATACGGAGTGCCTTCAGAAAAGGTGCGCGTAATCTACAATGGAATAAGCACGTCGGAATACGTGCCCGACCCGGAAAATTCCGTCCTGGAAAAGTACGGCATCGACCCCGAAAAGCCTTTTCTGCTCTTCGTCGGCAGGATAACAAAGCAAAAAGGGATAATCCACCTGGTGAACGCCATTCCGCACATCCGGGAAGGCGTGCAGATCGTACTCTGCGCGGGAGCGCCCGATACGCCGCGGATCGGGGCGGAGATGACCCGCGAGGTGGAAAAAGCGCGGCGGACGGGCAGGAACCCCATAATATGGATACCCGAATTTTTGCCGAAAAAGGAGATCGTGAGCCTTTATTCCATGGCCTTTCTGTTCGTGTGCCCGTCGATATACGAGCCGTTCGGACTGATCAATATCGAAGCGATGGCCTGCGGAACCGCCGTAGTTGGTTCGGCCGTCGGAGGGATACCGGAAATAATAGTTGATGGAGAAACGGGCCTGCTGGTGCCGTTCGAACCGGTGAGCGCATACGAATCGGAACCGCGCGATCCGGAAGGGTTCTCACGGGATCTGGCCGATGCCGTAAACAAACTGCTGGCATCCCCCGAACAGACGCGAAAGATGGGACTGCGCGGACGCGAGCGGGTGCGTGAAGTGTTCAGCTGGCGAAGCATCGCCGAACAGACCGTTGCATTCTACCGGGAATTAGTGGCGGGAAAGTCGGAACATGCGCCGATAAAGGCATAAAGGCCGGTATAAGTCCTACAGGTCGTATACGACCTATTTTTCCAGGCTAAAAAGGAATAACCTCTACCTCGGTCCCTTGGTCGAAGCCCTCCACATGAGCGGGGACGATCACGTAGCCGGCCGCCCTCGTGAGAATGCTTATGGCCCCGGATTTTCCGAATACGGGCGTGGCTCCCACCCGGCCGTCCCCGGCATCGGAGAGCATCACCGGCATATAGTCCGCCCTGCCGTGAACGGAGGGCAGGCGCCGGTTCAGTACCGCCCGTATTCTCGTACCCGTCCCTGCGGCCCCCGTTTCGGCCAGACCCTGCAACCGCTGAAGACATGGGATGACGAAAGCCCGGCAGGTGATCAGGGCCGATACAGGCTGGCCGGGCAGGCCCCAGAATATCTTCTCCCCGCTCCGTCCAAGGATCGTGGGTTTGCCGGGCTTTATGGCGACCCCGTGCACGAGGAGTTCCGAATCGGGCAGTCTGCCCAACACCTCCACCGTGTAGTCCCGCGCTCCCACAGAACTGCCCCCCGAGAGCACAACCACGTCGTGATCGGCGAACGCTGCAATGCACACGGAAACCAGGTCCTCCAGGACGTCGGAAACCGTTTTGCGCATGCCGACTTCCGCGCCGGCGGATTCGATCTGGGCCGCAAGCGAGAAGCTGTTGATGTCGCGTATTTTGCCGGGAGGAAGCGTGCGTGTTTCCACCGGAAGGATTTCATCGCCGGTCGATATCACGGCGACCCTCGGGCGCCGGTAGGCCGGTACATCCTTAATGCCAAGAGCCGCAAGCATTCCGATGTCCTGGGGCCGGAGCAGGCGGCCCGCGCCGAAAACCGCGCCGCCTTCCGCGATGTCCTCGCCGACCCTCAGCAGATTATCGCCGGGAGCAACCGGTTTGTTGAGCTCAAGCGTGCTTTCGTCGAGCGACGCAGTGTATTCCACCATCACCACTGCGTCAGCCCCTTCCGGCATCATCCCGCCAGTCGGGATAGCGACTGCCTTCCCCTGTTCGACCGTGAGGTCCGTCGGTTTTCCCATGAGGACCTCCCCGCCTTTTTCCAGGAGGCCGGGCAGGCCTTCCGAGGCTCCGAAGGTGTCCTTCGCACGCACGGCATACCCGTCCATTGTTGCTCGGGCAAAATGCGGCACCGGCTCGGGGGCGAATATTTCCGCCGCGAGCACTCTGCCGCACGCTTTTTCGACAGGGACCATCTCCACCGGCAGGGGCCGGATATCCGCCAAAATCGAGAGAACTTCTTCCGCCGTTTTCACTTTGAGGAACTGGGGCATGGGCATTGTCTTTCCGCGGGGACTGGGATTCGAGTAATCTAACGAAATTAGAATACCGTTTTTTCGTTCCAAAGTGCGAAGAAAAAACATCGCGGCTAAAAGCCGCTCCCACGGGAGAGCGCATCTATCGATGGGCGCCGCCTCCGCCATGTCCTCCACCGCCCCCACCGCCGTGAAAGCCTCCGCCTCCATGGAAGCCCCCACCGCCGTGGAATCCTCCAGTGCCGGCATGAGATCCGCCGAAGCTTCCACCGCTGCGAACTGAACCCGGGGCGCTGCGAGAACCGCCGAAAGCGGGTGCGTGTCGCGCCGAAATTCCAGGGTTAGAGCCTGCAAATCTGCCGGGAGTACCGGGATTCGGGCTCGCAAACCTGCCCGGAACGCCGGCTGACGGCGCCTGCCTGTTAGTCCTGAATCCGTCGGCGCTGCGGTTAAATATCGACCGGGCGCTTCGCTGCGCCGAAGGTGAAGATGCGCGCTCGGCTATATCCGCATCCCGTGTGCCGCGGCCCGCTCCCATGAACCCCGAGGTCCTGGCGGCCGGATTGATCCTTGCCGTCCGGTTGGCAGCGGTCGCCACGTGATTCGAAATTCGGTGGTGTTTGAAATGACCCTGCCTGTGTACGACAACGGTCCTGTCGAAATCGTTCAGCACGAAAAAACCGCCGAAGCCGAAGCCGCCCCAGTAAAAGGGCCATGGCACCCAGGAGTAAAGATAATAGTAGTCCCAGGGCGGCGCGTAATAAGTTACCACGGGAGGGCCGTATTCATAATAGTAGTCCTCGACATCCCCGTAAGGGAACGAACCGGGAGAAGGGGCCGAAGCGGAATCGTACTGTCCTCCCGCTGCAAATATCGGGAGGCCCATATCGGTGCCGACATTCCGGAAAATGTCGATGGTGCTGTCCCTGGAAAAGGCAAGCCTTCCCGAATCCGCCGCCTGTTCGGCCGAGCCCATGAGTTCGGCTGCGATGTCCGGTGTTACCGGGTAATCGGCAACCCAGCCGTTTCGCGGAGCGATACCGGCCGAAACCAGGCTGCTCTCCGCCTGGGACTCATCGCCCGAGTAGTCCAGGTTGAGCGCTTTTGCAAGTTGCACGGCGAAATCGCCTTCACGCACCAGCGGCTGTTCCACCGGGGGCGGCGCTCCCGATTGGTTTTCGGCCCACAGTTTTGCCGAAGGCATGAGAACCAGGCCGACAACGGCAAGCAGTGTAAGCAACTTTCTCATGTGAACCGTTCCTTTCTATTGCATTTGGCTATGAAAATATAAGCATTACTTATAATTATATCTTATAAAAGAGCTATTCTTTATTTCGTTCGTAATTCTATCGGCATCCGGGAGAAGATGGAGCACGCCGGGCTGAGAACTTTCGAATTTCCGCTTGCAATCGTTGACTTGAGGGTGAATAGCGGATAACGTTGTCATGTTTTGGACCGAACCGGCGGCGTTCCACCCTGCGAGGAGTGATTGGGTTTGCCATGAGTAGATCTCATATAGGATGGCTGATTTGGTTCTTGGCCGTTTTAGTCCTGGTAGTGTTTCTCACCAGCCGCCCCCAGGAGCGGGCAAAGCTTATCCCCTCACAGTCCCGCGCGGAATACCTATGGTACATGGACTGAGCCTCAGCCGATGTGCGCCCGTACCTTGATACATCCCGAGTCCGAGTATTCTTTCGTCGTCACCGGCTCCCAGCAGGGGCAGAGGCTCGACCTGTTTTTGAGCCGGCAGGTCCCCGAGCTTTCGCGCAGCCATTTCAAGAAGCTGATCCAGGAAGAACTGGTGCTCGTAAACGATGCGGCGGTCAAGCCGAGCTACGAGACGAGGGCGGGTGATACGGTCAGGGCGAGGATTCCCGCGCCCGATGCGGAGGCGGAACTCAAGCCCGAACCGATGCAACTGGACGTCCTCTATGAGGATGACGACCTGCTGATCGTGAACAAGCCGCCGGGACTCGTCGTCCATCCCGGGGCGGGTCATTCGGAAGGCACTCTGGTCCACGGGCTGCTTGCCCATTCACCCCGCCTTGCCCTGCAGGGCTCGCCTCTGCGGCCCGGGATCGTGCATCGGCTGGACAAGGATACCTCTGGGGCGCTGGTCATTGCGAAAAGCGAGCGAGCCTACCTGCACCTGATCAGGGAATTCAAGGAACACGGGGTGAAGAAGGAGTACCTGGCGCTCGTCCACGGCACCCCGCCGGTGCGATCGGGCGAGATACGGACGTGGCTAGGACGCCACCCCACGGAACGGAAGAAAATAGCCGTGCTGCCGGAGGGCAAAGGCCGGGAGGCGGTTTCCCGCTGGAAGGTGGAAAAGACCTGGGGGGATGCTTCCCTGTTGCGCGTGGCGATAGAAACGGGGAGAACGCACCAGATACGCGTGCATCTCAGCAGTATCAATCATCCGGTCGTCGGGGACGAGACGTACGGAGGGGGGAAAAGACGGGCCAGGAACATCAAATCCCTTGAAATAAGGGGGCTTCTGCTCAAGGCGGAGCGACAGATGCTCCATGCCCGGCGCCTCGAGTTCAGCCACCCCGTGACGGGGGAGCCGGTCTCCGCAACGGCCCCGCTGCCCGCCGACTTTGCAGAAATAGAAGCCGGGCTGGACGCCCTGAAAAAGTTATAGGTCGTATAAGTCTTGTTCGACCTATACGACCTATGAAACCTTCTTTTCAGATTATTCGTCTTGCTCGGCGTCCGACTTTATTTTCGCAAAACGCAGGCTCTTTGTGGTCTGGTCGGCCTCAGCCGCTTCGGCGTCTTCCGTGGTAAGGTGGATCTTGCCGCATTCGGGGCAGGCCCCATTGACGGTTTCCCCGAACGAGCGCTCTTTGATTTCATCCACGGTCATATGACCGATATACCCGCTTTTGGTATCGACGCGCTCTGCGCGAACCTTCGGCCTTCTTGTATGTTTCACGTCTTTCTTCATGCTGCTCCTGTAACCTTGTTTCCCTTGGCGTCACGGACTGTGACTTCGAATATTCTGCCCTCGTCGAGGCTGTGTGTCGAGCAGGAAATGCACGGGTCATAGGCCCGCACCGCCATCTCGATCCGGTTGAGCACATCTTCGCTCACGTTTCCGCCTTTGATGAGATCGCGGGCGGCCCGATCCACACTCATATTGATGGCCGCGAGATTGAGATTGGTCCCGACGAGCAGGTTGGCCCTCGTGATACACCCATTCTCGTCGGTCGAATAATCGTGGATCAGGGTGCCGCGAGGAGCTTCCACACACCCGACCCCGCGTCCGGCCCTTGGAATCACGTCGTTGCGAATCGCCTGTCCGACGATCTCCGGGTCTTCGAGAAGCTGGACCGCACGCTCGCACGTATATAAGAGTTCTATCAGGCGTGTCCAGTGGTAGAGCATGGTCGATTGCGCCGGTTTGCCGTGAATCGACCGGAATTCATTCAGTTCGGCCTGCGCCAGAGGGGTGGGAATGGAATCCGCCACATTGAGCCTCGCAAGGCAGTTAGTTCTGAAAATCCCGCGCGGGTCGTCCAGGTCCATGGAAAATCCGTCACCCCAGCCGCGGGCATAGGGGAATTTGGCATAGGACCACGGTTCGACGTGTTCTCCGATGAAATCGGTATACTCGCGCGGCGAGAACTCGTGAAAGGAGCCGTCGGGCTGCATGAGCCGCAGGACGCCGTCCGAGAGGCCGAGTCCCCCGTCTTCCGGGCTCACCATCCCCAAGAAGCCTGTCGTGATGTTGCCCAGCTTCATCTGTTCCGGATCGAACCTGGAGAACACCTTGTCCTTGGCGAAGCTGATGGCGAATTTTGCGAATTCGAGCTGCTCCAGGGCATCGGCATGCAGTTCGTCACGCTCCCGGATGCTCATCGGTTTGGAAAAGCCGCCCGGGACTATGGCGTCCGGATGTATCGCCCGGCCGGCAAACTTTTCCAGCATCATCTGAGCCCGGTACCGCACGCGCACGACTTTTTCAGCCAGCTCCGGGGCCTGCCGCGCAAGTCCCATGATATTCCTGAGCGAACACTCCTTGGAGTCCACCAGGAAGTCTGGTCCTGCCAGGAAAAAGAAATGCAGCACCTTGTCGCTTATGTGGGCGAACAGCTGCGTCAGCTCGCGCAGCATCCGGGCCGTGGGGGGGATTTCCGCCCCGAAGCACCCGTCCACCGCCTTGTTCGATGCCAGGTGGTGCTGCCAGGGGCACAGTCCGCAGATGCGGGTGACGATGCCCGGTACTTCCTCGGCCGCGCGCCCTTCTATGAATTTTTCGAACCCGCGCATGGACATGACGTGCACGCGCGCTTCGGAGACGTTGCCGTTCTCGTCGAGCTGGATGCCTATCCGGGCATGCCCTTCGATACGGGTTACCGGCTCAATGACCACTTTCCTGCCGGAGGGTTTTGTGTCCGAACCGTCTACAGAGTTCAGGCTCATAACTTCTCTCTTATCGGATTATTCCCGGTTGTGCAAACGGGGTCCGGTCGAATGGAGTAAACACGATAGCGCTAACCGGCCGATCATGCCGGTTTTCGACCCCGGCAACGGAGCCGGCCGTGGGCACCCGTAAACCGCAGGATCGAGAGCCGGTCGGGAATGTTGCGCAATTCTATTCCGTTGCTCGCAAGCGCATTCAGCATATCCAGGAGCTGATTGCCGCCTCGTCTTACAGGTCCGTAGCAGCCGCGGCACGGCACACGGGCGCCTATGCACCGGGGCGCCTCCCCTGTTTTTCCCGAACATCCGGCCGCGGTGACCGGTCCGAGACAAAGCAGGCCCTGTTCGAGAAGACAGCGCATCTCGCTCAAAGGTTTTTCGGCCTGGTAGCGGGCATTGCGGACGAATCGGCGAATCCGCTGGACGGAGCCCTTTCCTTCCCGCCTTGTGGGGCAGGCATCACAGACGGTCTGAGTGACCTGGGCCGGAGTCCCGCCTTCGATGATCGTTACCAGGGCCGCCATGATATTGTCGGGATGAGGCGGACAGCCCGGAAGCCAGGCATCCACTTTTATCTTTTCGTCCAGGGCGAAGGTGCGGTCCAGAAAAGGAGGGACCACCTGGTCGGGATTCGGGGCCGCATCGGTTGCTTCGGCTGTCCGGTAATAGCGCCGGAACAGGTCCTTGTTTTCGAAAAGATTCATGAGGGCCGGAATGCCGCCGTACACCGCACAGGTCCCGAAGGCGAGAATGAATTTGCATTTCTCGCGCATCGCAAGCGCTACACGGAGCTGTTCCTCGTTCCTTATTCCGCCGCTTATTATTCCGATATCCGCCGGGGGAATCGCCAGGGCGCCCTGCTCGTCGCCCTTGCTGCCGAAGTACTTGTGATCCATCAGAATCGGCATATGTACGATTTCGAGCCGCTCCAGCAGCTTGATGAACCCTTCCCCGGTATTCAGCAGAGACATCTCGCACCCCGAACAGCTGCTCAGCCACTCGGCCGCCATGGTTGCGGGCATCAGTTCATCTCCTGTTTCACATAGGTCGAAGCGTCTTGACGGTTTGGGGAAGGGCCGATGGATTTGAGCGTCTGCGTCATGGAGATCGCCACTTCCGCGAAATTCTCCGCTTCCGCCGAAGAGCACCAGACGAGGCGGAAACGCTCCGGTTCGAGTCCCATGAGCGAGAGCATCTCGTCGATGACCGCCAGCCTGGCCTTCGCCTTCTGGTTGCTTTCCTGGTAGTGGCATTCGCCGGGATGACAGCCCATCACCAGCACGCCGTCCGCACCGAGCTGGAAGGCCTCGGTGACCAGGTTCGGATGCACCATCCCCGAGCACATCACCCGGATGATGCGAATATTGGTCGGATACTGAATGCGCGCGGTGCCGGCAAGGTCGGCGGCGGCATACGAACACCAGTTGCAGGTAAATGCCAGTATGGTGGGTTCGAAGGGCGGGTAATATTCCGCCATGGTCTGTACCTCTGCTGCTTGTTTGACGATACTCATATTTTCTCGACCTGTTTATCCCGCGCCGGGGCGCGGGCACATCCCAGACTACCTGCCCGTTGCGTCGGAAGCCTGGTTGGCATTCGTATCCAGGGCCGCCCGAACCTGGGCGGAGAGCTGGCTATAAGAAAATCCCGTGACGCTGATCCCCTCCGTCGGACACGTCGCCTGGCAGGCGCCGCAGCCCTTGCACCGAGCGGGGCGCACCACCAGTCTCTGGCGACTCTTGCCGTTGTCGGAGCCCGCGTCACGCTCTATCACCAGGGCGTCATACGGGCATACGTCCAGGCAGAGCGCGCAGCAGTCGCACTTGGATTCATCGACCCTGGCCTTGACCTGGTCCAGATCGACCCACCGGCTGGACAGTACGGTCACCGCGCGGGAGACCGCAGCCTGGGCCTGGGCGATCGATTCCTCGATCGGCTTCGGGTAATGCGCTAGTCCCGCCAGGAAGATTCCATCCGTTGCGAAGTCGACCGGACGCAGCTTCACATGGGCCTCCAGGAGGAAACCGTCCAGATCGACGGGAAGTTTATACTGCTTTGCGACTTCCTTGATATCCGGGTTGGGGATGATGGCCGTCGCGAGTGCAACCACATCGGCCGGAATGCTGAAAGGCTCGTGCAAGATGTGGTCCCAGACAATCACCTCCACCCGGTCGTCATTTACGACCACGTTGGGCTTTTGATGCACGTCGTAGTTGATGAAAATCACCCCGAGTTCGCGCGCCTTTTTGTAGAGTTCCTCCCGGAGGCCGTACGTCCCGATCTCGCGATACAGGATAAAGACCCTGCGCTCCGGATTGCCCTCCTTCAGCGCTATCGCCGCCTGGATGGAATGCGTGCAGCACACTCTCGAGCAGTAGTTGCGACCGGATTCCTTCGAACCGACGCACTGGATGAAAACGAAGTTCCTGCCGTTTCTGATCCGTTCGTCTCCCACCGCGTGCAGCTTGTCAAACTCGAGCGATGTGAAGATATTCTGAGACATTCCATACCCGTATTCGACCGGTTTGAATGCCTGGCCGCCCACGGCGATGATCGTCACGCCGTGGTCCACGGCGATGTTGCCGGTAGGCCGGTGTATCGTCGACCGGAAGCTGCCCACGTAGCCCTCGGCCAGGATCACGCTGGACTTGAGGTGCGTAGTGATCAGGCTGTGCTCCTTGACCCGGGAGATGAGCGTATCGAGGTAGGCCGGTATGGACTCGTCCCGCCAGGTCTTGAACAAATGCCGCGCATTCCCGCCGAGTTGGGCGGATTTTTCCACCAGGTGGACGGGAAAGCCCTGATCGGCAAGGCCCAGGGCAGCTACCATTCCGGAAAGCCCGCCGCCGATGACGAGCGCCTGCGGGGTGATGCGAACGGGAACGGGGGGCACCGGCTGGAGCAGCGTCGCCTTGGCGACAGCCATCCGGACGAGGTCCTTTGCCTTGGAAGTTGCGGCCTCGGGTTCGGCTGCATGCACCCATGCAAGATGGTTCCGGATGTTTGCCATCTCCACCAGGCATTCGTTCAGCCCGGAAGTCCGGAGGGTCTCCCTGAAAAGCGACTCGTGCGTGCGGGGCGTGCACGAGGCTATGACGATGCGGTTGAGTTTTTCTTCATCGATCCTTCTGCGGATCAGTTCCTGGGAATCCTGGGAGCATGCAAAAAGGGTTCTTTCCACAAAAGCGACGTTGGGCAGCGATGCGGCATATTTCGCCAGTTCATGCACATCGACCACTTCCGCTATATTCGAGCCGCAGTGGCAGATGAAAACCCCCACGCGCGGTTCCTCCCCGCTCACGTTGCGCTCCGTCGGGAACTGCTGCTGCTTCGAGATGCTGTAACGTACGTCGGAAAGCCCTATGGCAGCCGCCGTTGCCGCAGCCGAAGCCTGAACGACGGAACGGGGAATGTCCTTGGGCCCCATGATGGCGCCGCAGGCAAAAATCCCCGGCCGGGAGGTGGTTACCGGCGACAGGCAGGAGATGGCAATAAAGCCGTGGGAGTTCAGTTCCACCCCGGCACGCTCGACGAGGCTGATCATATCGGGGGTCGTTTCCATCCCGACGGAAAGCACCACGAGGTCGAACTGCTCGTTTACCTGCTTGCCCGTTTCGGTGATGTAGCGAAGGCTGATCCCTTCCCCGTCTTCACCGGGCTCCACCGCATGCACGCGGCATCTCTGGAAGTTGACGCCCCTCTGCTTCGCCCGATCGTAGAACCGCTGGAAATCCTTGCCGTGGGTCCTGATGTCCGTATGGAAGATGGAAACCCGCAGTTCCCGGCTGTGGTCCGTTGCGATCATCGCCTCTTTGATGGCTGACATGCAGCAGACCGTGGAACAGTAGTTTTTCGAGACCTGGTTGCAGTCGCGGCTTCCGATGCACTGCAGGAAAGCCATTTTCCGGACCGGTTTGCCGTCCGACGGACGGACAAGATGGCCGCTGGTCGGGCCCGAAACCGCCAGGTAGCGCTCCAGCTCCATCGAGGTGATCACGTTGGGGAACCGATCGTAGCCCCAGGCCGGAACGCCGGACGGATTGAACGCGCGGAAGCCCGGAGCGAGGATGATCGAGCCGACCTTTACCGAGATTTCCTGCTCGGTGTCGTCGAACCGGATCGCGGCTGTCGGGCACACCCGTGCGCATTCCCCGCACTTCCCGCCCCGCAGCCGGATGCAGGTGCGGGGATCGATCTGGTACTTGAGAGGGGCCGCCTGGGGATATTTGACGTAAATGGCCTTCCGGGTGCTCACTCTCTGGTTGAACTCATCGTCGACCTGCCGCGGGCACTTCTCCGCGCACTTTCCGCAGGCGATGCACTTGTCGATATCGACATACCGGGGATGGCGGCGCAGGGAGACGGTGAAATTGCCCAGTTCGCCTTCCACCCCCAGCAGTTCCGTCATGGTCATAAGCTGGATGTTCAGATTCCGGCCGCACTCGACCAGCTTTGGCGACAGAATGCACATTGCGCAATCGTTGGTTGGAAAGGTCTTGTCGACCTGGGCCATGGCGCCGCCGATGGCGCCGGTCCGTTCCACGAGGTAGACGTAAAAGCCGCTGTTTGCGAGATCGAGCGAGGCCTGGATGCCTGCGATCCCGCCCCCGACGACCATTACTGCACCAATTTTTTCTTCGAAATCAATCACTTAAAATTGCTCCCGATTTATCATTTTCTGCCGCCGCGTCCCCCGGGCAGCACGAGGGAATCGGACACCAGTTCCCAGATATACTTCACGTCCACTTTGAGGTCGTATTCCTTGCGGAGGCTCTTCATAATCTGGTCGCGGCAGTTGCGGCACGAGGTTACGACGAGGCTGGCCTGGGAGTTTTCGATCTGGCGCGCTTTGAAACGGCCGTAATACACGCGTTCTTCCTTGAAGGGCATCGTCCAGGCTCCGCCGCCGCCCCCGCAGCAATAATCGTCCGCCCCGTTCGGGTATATATCGACGAAATTGGGGGCGCATTTCCTGATGATGGCGCGCGGTTCTTCGAAATAGCCGTATCCGAAGGTTTTCAGGGACCTGCGCCCATAGTGGCACGGATCGCTATAGGTCGTGAGCATCCGGTGTCGGGAAGGATCTATCTGTATCCGCCCTTCGTCTATGTAGCTCTTCAACAGCTCGAAGATGGTCATTACCCTGAATTTTTTCAGATCGTTTTTGAACCAGCGGTCCAGGGCATAGCGAGTTGCATAATAAGAATGGCCCGAATCCGGAAGGAGCAGGGTTTTGCACTCCAGCCGGTACATGTTCTGTACGAGGTGCCCGACAATGATGCGCAGAGACTCGTCATCCCCCGTGAAAAACGCCCAGTTCACGCCTTCCCAGTTCTCCGAGGGGATGGTCCAGGACTCGCCGGCGGCATAGAAAATCCGCCACCAGTACTTCATGTCGTCGGGCTCGGCGAAGGGCTCCTTGGAATTGATCGTCAGGAGGATGTTGGCCCCTTTGACATCGATGGGGGAGCGAAAGCCGTGGAGGCCTTCTTCGATCATTTCGCGAGACATTTCCTCAATGAGCGAAACGAAGTCTTCCTTGGGAATGCCCAGGTTGTTACCTTTCTCGAGGCACATCAAAACGCCCTTGTGCAACGGCCCCGGCACCTTGGAGCGCTCGCGCAGGCCCCGCACCCGGCGCAGAAGGGAAACGATCTCGACATTTTGAGGACATGCCCTTTCGCATTTGCCGCACAATGTGCATTGCCACGGCCACTGGGAGGCGAGCAGTTCGTCGTCGAGTCCGAGAACGGCCATACGCACGAGTTTCCGGGGGTCCAGTCCGTCCATGCCTGAAATCGGGCAGGCGCTGGCGCACGCCCCGCACGTCATGCAGAGTTCGCCCCAGGTCGAATCGACAAGAAGTCGCCCGGAGGGGACCGGCATCTTGCGAACGTTTTCCTCGAGCAGCCCCATTTCGCGGCTCATCAGAGGCGTGCCCGGAACGTGTTTGAGCTTTAGCGTCGAGCGGTCGATGCCGAATTCCTGGCAAATTTTGCTGAAATCGGGCTCCGAGAGCAGGTAGCGCTTCCCGGACATGCTCCGCGCCGGAAGCCTCCCGCTCCTGATCCAGTTCCGGATCGTGTTTCTGTGCACCCCAAGCTGGTCGGCAAGCTGGCCGATGCGTATAACTATCATTCCACCTCCTCGATCGCCCGGACCAGCCACTCGCAGGCCCGCGGAACCGCAGCACGCACCTGGTCGGAAAGCCCCGGCCGCACCTCTTCGGGAATTTCCTTCGCCTGAACGGCAAGAACCCGGATTTCCACTCCCGCATCCTCCCGGAGTTCCCGGAGCAGATTGACGGAGGGGAACTGGTGCAGCGAAAAATCGTTGACTTTAATTGCGGGAATGAGATTCATATCGATTTCGAAAATTTCACCCGGCGCATTCGGCGAGTCGGAAACCGCGTCAATGATAAAGATGAGCCTGGGTTTTTTCGGCATGAGAGCGAGATCGAAAAGTAACTCGCGGATGCCGGTTCCGGCATCGAATGCGGCCGCGTGTGAAGGCAGAGTGTAATGGGCGCTCAGGTAGTCGATAACGGCAGGCCCGAACCCGTCATCGCCCACCAGGGTGTTTCCGCATCCGAACACGAGGACCGGCTTGTCGAAAAGGTCTTGGACTGTACCCATATGAGTTCTCCGGCGGCATGGCAACGGCTGCGAGGGCATTCAGGAAGCTCCAGGCAGGGGCGCTGGATTGTAACTCTTCCCAACAAGCCGAATTCGTGCGCAAAATTATTTTTCCGCTCAAAATTCTGATATGCTCGGTCCTTTTCTGGCTCCCCGCCCCGTTCCGAGCGTATTGTGCACAATGTGCATTCACGGCCCAATTTTCCGCAAATGAGCACAAAGAGTCAATAGCTTTCTTTCGTTAACCATCCTGAAACCGGAAAAAAAGATGAATCACAAGCCGTCCCGGGCATGTGCGGCGGGGAAGCTGCGATCTGCTGTAAAGCGGGAAGAAAAGGTTTTTTAAAATGTGCAAAATTCGGGCCGGAAGCACAAAAGAAGAGTAATTACTATACTATAAAGGTGCTTCGATTAAAGAAGCCGTGCGGAAATGCCGTTTAGACGATATGCGCTGCAGCGAAGGCTATATTCACATTGCCGCAAGGAGGACTTATCATTTGGCCTGGAGGAGGAACACAGGAGGGCGATATGATCAAAAAACTGCTGTTGTTTTTGATTTTAGCTGCCGGAATTGCGGGCTGCTCAACAGCCAACACTTCGGAGATTTTCAGTATCGACCATCCGGGAAGGATGAACGTCGCGAACGGCGAACTGCAGCTTTTCTTCTCCAACCCCGATTACAGTTCGGAAGACCCCTGGTCGAGACAGGAGTACATAGAGAATCGGCTGTTCGGAAGAAAAGGCGGTTTTCCTGCCGTAACCGGCGGCATTGGCATGATGCAGGTTTGGCGGTTTTAGCCCCGAAATTGCGGGCAGGATTTGCAGCGCAGAAAGGTTAAAGCCGCCGGCCGGTGATTCCGTCCGGCGGTTTTTTTCCCGGAACAGCGGGATGCGCCCCGGAGGACGCATCTTGCGGCTAGGCTGCTTTGTTCTTTCCCAGGTAGCTGAAGATATCCTGTACGGTGCGGATGTTTTCGGCATCCTCATCGGGAATTTCCATATCGAAAGCTTCCTCAAGGGCCATCACCAGTTCAACCACGTCGAGCGAATCGGCGCCGAGGTCGTCCACGATGTTAGCCTCGGGGGTAACGATATCTTTGTCAACGCCGAGCTGGTTGGCGATAATGTCGATGATTTTGCTTTCTTCTGCGGTTTTGCTCATTCTAGACTCCTCCCTCTCCGTTTAATTTGGCAGTGCCATGTGTCTGCGTTTTTTGACGAACCCATAATAAAGAACTTCCAGAACACCTGGAAGTTCCTCCACAAGTGAATAAGAGCAATCCCGGGCAAGCCACTTTTGAATTACACCGTGGACAAAACCCATGGTGCCGTAAAAGACCGTCTGAAAATCGACGTCCTTGAGAACGCCCTGCTGGCTTCCCTCGTACACTTTCCTCTTCAACTGGGGAAGCGCCCGCATGACCTTCTTGAAATACATGTCCGGCGATTGTTCGCCCAAGTCCAACTGTTCCCGCACGATCAGCCGGTAGAGGTGCTGGTTGCGGTCGAAAAACTCGAAGTAAATCCGAATATATTTGGTGATCATGGTGAGGACGTCGTCCTGACCGTCGATGATCGACTCGGCCCGTTTTTCCAGCTCGTCGAGCCGCAGCCGCACGAGTTCCTCGAAAAGCTTCTCCTTTGTTTCAAAGTAGCGATAGAGGGTCCCTTTGCCCACCCCGGCCCTCTCGGCTATCTCATCCGTGGTGGCCGTGTGAAACCCTTTCTGGGAAAAGATTTCCAGCGCGGCCTCGAGGATGCGCTCCTTCGTGTTCACCTTCGGCAACTGCCGGGCCGTATCGTCGGTTTCCGATTCGATCAGCATTTTCCGGAGTAGAGCCGGGTAGAACTGTGCTGCCGGGATTCCGTGCCTGCCGGCCACCTCGCAAAGCCCTTCAACCAGCGAGGGCGCCACGCCGCAGTCCACCGCGCCGCTTTTGAACGCTTCCTGAAGGTAGCAGAAACAGCGCGCCAGTTCGTCGATAAGCTCCTCGGGGGATGCGGAGGAAATGCGCTTTTTCCCCACAAGGGATTCGACCAGGCCGGCAAGGTTTCTGCCGTTGGCAAATTTTCTCAGAATAGCGTGTGCGTTATGCGGTTCGGAAGGTCTCTGCAACCGTGTAAACTCCGTCTTTTCTGTGATACGGACCGGTCAGTCATAAACCATAGCAAAAAACAGAAGTCAAGGAATTTCGCTTGTTCTAAACTCCCGGGCCAGCGGAATTTCCTGCCGGTTCGTGCCGTGGTTGGCCTTGAAATGGAGAGCTATTATCATTTTTGGCAGAAATCCTGGAATAATAGTGTAAAATGATAAGCGAGACGACACCTATGGCTCGCAATGAGAAACAAAGCTGTGTCCCGGGAAAGGCAACTATCCGCACGGCGCCGAAACAGCCGGCCGCGGCGGGCTCCTGGAATGTGCCAGGCGGGAAGAATTCACGCTCGTATCGGGAATTCTGATATTCCCGGATCATGATATATAATAGCGGTTTTCGGGCTTGTGCCGCGCCGCTCCCCCATCATCCACCGGAACCCGGTTTTGCAGGATATGTTTGTACGGAAAAGGATGCTTTTGCATCCTTTCTTATTGTGGTGCAAAAGCTTTGATTCAGTTCCTGTCGCTGCGGTTTTGCTCTTGTCTACAGCTAAACCTTGACAGGGTATTTTTATGCATGGTATCGGTTCCTTTGCTTTAAAAACTGTACATGCAATTCCCTTTTTTTTGCGGGCGGGCTGCCCGGATGAGAGGTATCGATGAAAAAGCAAAAGAGGCCTGCCGGGTTCGACGAAAAACCCGATCTTTCCAAGGACATCGACATGGATATGGAAGATCTGGACGAGGACATTATCGACCTGGAAGATATTATCGAAATGCCGGCCGGGTCGATAGACGAGGATGAAGACCTCGATCTCGACGTTGAAATCCTGGATGCAGAACCCGATCTGGATTTCGATATGCTCGAAAAAGATGCAGCCGGCGCAGCCAAGCTTTCCAAAGAGCCTCCCATGAAAGACTTTTCTCCGAAGCCGAGCACCGAGGCGCAGGACGACTTGGTGAAATCCTTCGACGGGGACCTGGATGACGATGAGGACCTGTTTGAGACCCTGATGGCCGACGAGACCGGCAAGAAGCCCGAACCGGTGAAGAAGGAGGAAAAACCGAAGGCGGCGAGTTCCGATGAACTGCTGGATCAGTCACTGCTGGACGAGCTTCTTGCGGAGGAAGCGATGTCGCAGCAGTCCAAGGCGCCTTCCGCGGTATCGGCTGAATTGAAGGAGCGGGCGGCCGCGGAAAAAGTTCCGCCCCCCAAAATCGAACCCCAGGCTCCGATGGAGATTCCCAAACCGGCCACCACGGCGAAGCTGGACGACCCCATGATAGGGGAATACATTGACGAACTCATCGCCCATATGGGAACCAGGCTTATTGAAAACGTCCGCCAGATGGTCGAGGCGAGATTGCCGGAGGTTGTAAGGGAAGTCATCCGGGAAGAGATCGAAAAGATAAAGAAAGAGATGGGATAGGGGCCGGAGCTTGCTGCGGGGGAACATACCGGAGCGTATGTGCAGCAAGCCGTCGTAAGAGGGATAAGCCCGCCTCAACGAAAATCCGAAAAGACTCTCATCGGAAGCCGGCTTGCGCGGCTGTATACGATTTCGCAGCGGGGTCTTGCCACAACTTATCCTCACGATTATATAGCTGATATTTTTTAAAAAATTCGTTTCCATCAGGGGAATTCTCATGAGCGAAGGCGCACTGCCTAAAGCATACGATTTTACCGAAGTCGAATCTCATTGGTACAAGTTCTGGGAAGAAAACGGTTTTTTTCATGCCGACGCGAAAAGTCCGAAGCCTCCTTTCAGCATAGTGATTCCGCCCCCGAACGTGACGGGGCAGCTGCACATGGGGCATGCCCTCAACGATACCCTTCAAGATATCCTGTGCCGATACAAAAGGCTCAAGGGCTTCGAGGTCCTTTGGGTTCCCGGGACAGATCATGCCGGGATCGCCACCCAGAACGTCGTCGAAAGGCAGTTGGCCCAGGACGGCCTGACGCGGCACGAGATCGGCCGCGAAGAATTCTTGCGCCGCGTGTGGGAGTGGAGATCGAAATACGGCGGGATCATCATAAACCAGCTGAAACGACTCGGATCGTCGTGCGACTGGGCCAGGGAGCGCTTCACGATGGACGAGGGCCTCTCCCGGGCCGTCCGGCAGGTGTTCGTCAGCCTGTACAAGGAAGGGCTCATCTACCGCGGCAAGCGCATGATCAACTGGTGTCCCCGCTGCATGACGGCCCTTGCCAATATCGAGGTGGAAGGCGAAGACCTCGACAGTTTTCTCTACCACATCCGCTACCCGCTGGTGAGCGGCAAGGGCGCGCTCGTCGTGGCGACCACCCGGCCCGAAACCATGCTCGGCGACACGGCCGTTGCGGTGCACCCGCAGGACCAGCGGTATTCGGCTTTCATCGACCAGATGGTGGTGCTGCCGATCGTCGGCCGCCATATCCGGGTGATCGGCGACCCCTACGTCGAGCGAGAGTTCGGTACGGGTGCTCTTAAAGTCACCCCGGCCCACGACTTCAACGATTTCGAGCTGTCGCGCAAGCATCAGCTCGAACTGGT
>JAEZXS010000213.1 GCA_023442755.1 Pseudomonadota bacterium
GGATGGCATCGACCAGGAGCGCCGCCCCGAGCCCCCTGCCCTGCCATCGCCGATCGACGGCAAGGCGGGCAAGAAGCATTACAGGAATAGGATGACGCGGAATACCCTTGCCCAGGCGCTCAGGAGCATCGTCATAAACAATGTCGCCGACGACAAGGGTATGAAATCCGACAACCTTTCGATTACATTCGGCCACATAGGTTTGAGAGACATTCGCACGCTGCCCCGCCAAAGCATACAAACGGAGAAAACCGTTGAGCGCTTCACTCCCGCAATCGAAATCCACCGCATCATGGCTGGCTGCGAGCTTGACTATGACGGGTTTTTCATCCATGCAGCCGGCTCAATCCAGGATGGATGGTTCATTGAGAAGACGTTCCATACGCGGGTGAGAGCGCAGCGGCGCGTCGAGAGCCTCCATGAATGCGGCCCATTGCTCGGCGTTCAGGCGGATTCGGGAGCGCTCCGCCAGCACGGTGTTCGCGGAATTAAGCGCACTTTCGAGCACGAATTGGCTGATAGTCGTATGCCGTTCCGCCGCTGCCTGCTGCAGCAACTGACGCGCCTTAGCGGTAATTCGGATATCGAGGCGCTCGGTTTTTGAAGTGTTCTTTTTCATCTGCACATCCTTTCGACTGATGACTTCAATATACAGACATTGTACGTACAAAACAATCTCTTTTGACCGGTTTCTGATGACCTGTTCACTCTTGAAAGTTGCGATACCGCTTGTATCCATCTAGCTTGCACGGCTTATGGAGTTGTTGAAGCTGATGCCATGGAGGAGGTGATGAGATCGCCTTTGTACGAACCGAATATTTCTTCTTGTTTCCGTTCTTCCTCTGCGCACTCTGCGGCTCTGCGGGGAGATTTTTTCCGAGCATCCTGTTTTTTCCTCCGAATAACTTTCCCTACCTGAAAAATCCCCTCTTTATGTTCGATGCGAATGCCAATTCGACAGACGATATCGCGATCCCCTGGCTTTTTGCTGGGGGTCCGGAAACGACAGGTTGAGAGCGGGTTGAATCAAGGCACTGAAAGGAGAGGCACCAGGCAGATAAAATAAGCTATTCGGGAAGGCAGGAAGGGAGGACGGGCGCGAAAAAGAGCCGATGTTCACATTCGAAACCCCGTGCCCTATAAAAACGATCAGGATGCCGCCGCCGTACCCGAAGAGGCGTGCCGGGTCAAAATAAACCTTCTTTCGATCTCCCCGAAGCAAATGAATTCTTCGGTGGCCAGAGGACTGAGGGAGGCAATGGAGCTGGCGGATCAGCTGAAACGAAAGGGGAAGCCCGAGAAACACGGCGGACTCACTGACGAGAACGCAAAACAGATACGGATAAAAATTCTGAGGCTTTCGGAGTGATCCCCGGGAAGGAAATACAGTATCCTTCCGGCCCCATTCCGGTCACCTTTTGGCCACCTTTCGGGTCCGGTTGACAACCCGCGAGCCCGCTTCAGGCCTTACCTCCAAATTTTGAAAAGTGACCGGAAACCCGGAAGAAAACTTCGGGGCCGGTCAGTTCTTTGAAAACCGAATAGCACTTCCGAATCTGTCAATGCCTATCCGAGAGTGGCTTTCAGTCGCGAGTATTCACATTAGCCTGCTCATCACAACATTGCGGCCCGCAAACAGCACGCAGGGAGGCACTTTCGATGAGCGCCAGCTCTCAATCCCCCCACAGCCTGTGGGCGATGAATGCGGCAACGGCCTGCATGCAGACGATCAGGACAACGCAGCCGATCCACCCGGTCCTGTGCCAGAAAAAACCGGGAACGACCGAACCGACGGAACCCCCGAGATAATAGAGCGCAACATAAAGTCCGGCAGCGGAAGAACGCGCCTCGCCCGCGGCTTTGCCAACGTGGCTCGAGGATGCCGCCTGGCAGATGAAAACGCCGGTGGAGAGAAGCGTCAGGCCGGCCACGATCGCCGGGATCCATGCAACGAGGGTCAGAAGCATGCCGAGCGCCGCCATGCCGACCGCCCCAATCAGGCCCCGCCGGCATCCGATCCTGTCGAGGACGAAGCCGGAGAATGGAGTTATCACGGCGCCGATCAGGTAGACGGCGAAAATGGAGCCGAGGGCGGCAGGACCGAGGTGGAAAGGTTCGTCCGCAAGGTGAAAGTTCACGTAGGTGAAAGCCCCGACCAGGCAGAAGAGCACATCGAACCCCACGGCATAGGTCGCCAGAAGCCGCAGGTTATGCAGATGCCTGCGCAGTGACCGGAAGGACGCCCCGGCGTTTCGCTGGCGGACGAATTTTCTCGCACGCGGCAGAAGCCATTGCGTGGACAGGGCTGCTGCAATCGTCATGATGCCCAGCCCTACGAAGGTCGGCCGCCAGCCCCAGTGGGTCGACCCTAGCCCGGACAGAAAACGCCCGGCAAACCCGCCAACGACCGTCCCCGTAACGTAGGTGGCCATGGTGGAGGTGACGGAGCCCGGCGATTCTTCGCTGATATAGGCAATGGCAACGGCAATGATGCCCGGGATGAAAAAGCCCTGGAGAAAGCGCCAGAAAATGAGCTGGGTGAGGTTCGTGGCGGTCGCCGCAAGAGCGGTCGGAACGGCCAGCCCGAGCATTGCGGCCACGATCACCCGCTTTCGCCCGATGGTGTCGGCCAGCATGCCGACAAAAGGGGCAGAAAACGCCACGGCCATTATCGTTGCGCTAACGGTAAGGCTCACCAGCAGCTCGGATGCCCCGAAAATCCGGCGAAACTCGGGCAGCAAAGGCTGGGTGGAATAGACATTGAGAAAGGTGCCGAAACCCGTAATGAACAGCGCCGTCAAAACCGCCGCCCGGCTGTGAACCACCGGTTCCGCCGCTTCGGCGGCCTCTACGCCCGTCAGTTGAGCTTCTCCGATTTCATTGACTCCGATCATGTTGTGCTTCCAGTCTGTTTCCTGTATTTCCGCCGACGAACTCAGGCGTATGCAGTGCTATAATGCCCGAAAATTAAGATGTCCAATATATGCTTTTCGATGTTTTAATATGTAATAAGTATTAAAATGATTTCCGTCCGTCCGGTGATGCTGTCTCAAAAAGCATTCCCGCCTCGGCAGCATGGACGTCAACGTAAAGGAAACACAAAGGAACCAAGCCGCGAAGAAGAACCAACTTTAAAGACTTACAGGATTGTTCAAGTAGTTTGTGGGAGCGGCTTGCAGCCGCGAATAGACAATGGGGACACATTGAAGCAGCAGAACAATGGCTTTGATCTTTTCGCTCGCGAAAGCCGCGAAGAAAAGAATTTCAGCCTCCGATCATTTGCACCTGCAAGATCCTCCCGCAATGGACACCATGGTTACAGAAGGACAGGACCAGGCGCTATGGAGCTGAGACACCTGAGATATTTCGTCGCGGTAGCTGAGGAACTGCATTTCGGCAGGGCCGCCGAGCGGCTCGGCATCGCACAACCGCCGCTCAGCCAGCAGATCAAGGCCCTCGAACAGGAGATCGGCGTTCCGCTGTTTTCACGAACGAAGCGCCACGTGGAACTCACGGCAGCCGGTAAGGCCTTCCTGAACGAGAGCCGCAAGATCCTGGCTCTTTCGGAACAGGCCGTGCGCGCCGCGCAGCGCGCCGCACGCGGCGAGATCGGGCAGTTGGAGGTGGGGTTTGTCGGTTCCGCGGTGTATGGCGACGTTTCCTCCGTTTTCCGCCACATGCGGGAGCGCTACCCGGAGATATCCCTCAACCTGCAGGATTTGACCAGTGAGGAGCAGGTCGAGGCGATGAAAACCTACCGGCTGGACGTGGGACTGGTGCGGCCGCCGGTTGTCGGAGCCGAATCCCTCGTGGTGCAGGTGATCTCGCGCGAGCCCATCGTGGTCGTTCTCCCCCGAACACATAGCCTAGCAGGCCGGAAAAAGATCGCGATCGAGGAACTTGCCAACGAGCCTTTCGTCCAGATTCCCCGGCATGTCGGCCCCGGGTTCTACGACCAGTTTATCCGGGTATGCGCCCAGGCCGGTTTTTCCCCGAATGTCGTACAGGAGGCCCGGACTACCCTTACCATCGTGAGCCTGGTTGCGGGCGGGATGGGGGTATCCCTCGTCCCGGCCTCGCTGCAAAACCTGCAGCGAAGCGGCGTCGTCTACAGGCCGATCAAACCGCCCGCCCCTACGACGGATCTTGCCGTCATGTGGCGCCCGGAAGACGAATCGCCTGCGCTGCAATCCTTTCTGAAGATGGTCTGGGAGGTGGCACACATTAAAGGGCCGCTCAAAACCGGCACTTGCGCGGCAACGATCGCGTCTTAATAGAAAGGCAGTCTCATCTGACGACTATTACGAAGCGGAAGGAGCGCACGCATGCCCAGTATTCAAGTCCAAGATATCAGCCTCTACTATGAAGAGGCCGGAGAGGGCCCTCCCCTGCTCTTCATAAACGGTCTCGGCATGAGCGCCGGAGAGTGGCGAAACCAGGTCGATCATTTTTCCGGAAAATACCGGACGGTGATCTTCGACCCGCGCGGACACGGAAAGTCGGACAAACCCGAAGGCCCCTACTCCATCCCGCTCTTTGCCTCCGATACGGCGGAACTCATCCGTTCACTTGGCCTGGCTCCAGTAAACATCGTCGGCCTTTCCATGGGCGGGATGATCGCCTTTCAGCTGGCGGTAACAGAACCAGAGCTTCTCCGCAGCATGGTGATCGTGAACAGCGGCCCCGAATTCATTCTGCGCAAGGCCAGGCACAAGATCGAGATGGCGGCAAGGAAATGCATCATCCGGTGCTTCGGGATGCACGTAATGGCAAAGATCCTGACTACGCGCCTCTTTCCTGCCCCGGAACAGGCGCAATTGCGCATCCGCACGGCCCAATGCTGGGCGAAAAACGACAAAAGGGCCTACCTCGACGCATTGCGAGGGATCGAAGGATGGAGCGTCAGCAAGGACCTGCACAAAATATCCTGCCCCACCCTGATCGTCTCGGCGGACCGGGACTATACCCCGGTTGCCTACAAGGAACATTACACCGGGCAGATACCGGGAGCCAGGCTGACGGTCATTCCCGATTCGCGGCACGCAACTCCCCTGGATCAGCCTCGGCGGTTCAACGAAACGGTTGATGCCTTCCTCTCGCAGCTCGCCTGAGGTCGTTGTCGCGGCGCAAACCAATAGCATTCAACTCAAGTTGCGAAGAGGAAAGGTAAGTCAGCGATAAATCGCCATGCTCTTCGTGCTCGAGCTGAATACGTCCCGGTCCACCATCACATTGACAAGGGCGGGTTTTCCGGACGCCCTTGCCCGGTCGAGCGCCGGCCGGATCTGCGAGGGTTCGGTCACATTCTCGCCGTGCCCTCCCATGGCTTCTATCACGCGGTCATACCGTAGCGCAGATAGGCTGTTGACCAGGTTGCCCCTTTCGGGCCCGTACTTGAGAAGCTGGCCGAAGCGGACCTGGTTCCAGGCGGCGTTGTTCGCCACGATTCCGACGACGGGAAGGTTGAACCGGATAAGGGTATCATAGTCGAAACCGGTACACCCGAAAGCTCCGTCGCCGAAGAGTATCACCACATCGCATTCCGGAAATGCGGCCTTGGCTGCAATGGCGAATGGGGTCCCTACTCCGAGCGTTCCGAGGGGGCCGGGGTCCAGCCACTTGCCCGGTTTGTGCGTCCGGATGACGTTTGCCGAAATCGTCACGACATCTCCGCCGTCGGCAATGAAGATGGTATCCCGGGTAAGGAATTCGTTGATCTCACGGGCAAGCCGCATGGGATGAATCGGAACCGCATCGGAGGTGAGAAATTCGCTGTCCTGCTCATACGCATGCTTCTCGGCTGCCTGGAGTTCCCGGAGCCAGTTCGTGCAGGCCACGGGGGAACGGACCGCCGCCGAAAGGTCGTCCAGGACCGCGCCGATATCCCCGGTAATCGCGACGTCGACATCCCTGTTGTGGCACAACTCGGCATAATCGATGTCGACCTGGATGGTCCTGGCGTGCGGGGCTATCCGGGCGCCGTAGCCGAGCCTGAAATCGAAGGGGGTGCCTATGACGAGAACCACGTCGGCATTGGAAAGAGCATAGCGCCTGGACCGGCTCAGAATCTGCTCGCAGTCGGGCGGGACGCATCCCCGTGCGGCCCCGTTGAGGTAGGTTGGAATACCCGTTTTCCTGACAAACGCATCCAGCCGGTCCGTTGCCCGGCAGTGCCAGACCTGGGTACCGGCGAGCATGGCCGGGCGCTGCGCTTTTTCGAGAAGTTGGGCGGCCTTTTCGATGTAGGCGCTGTCCGCCCGCGGCCTGCCTCTCGACCGGTATTCCAGAGGAAAGGCTACCTCGGATTCCTCCACTTCCCCGAACAGAACGTCTTGGGGAATTTCGAGAAACGAGGGGCCGGGCCGCCCGTTATAGGCTTCCCGCAGGGCAATGGTCATGTATTCCGGGATTCTTGCGGTTTCGAGAACCGTTCCGGAAAACTTCGTTATCGGATGCATGATGTCGACGTGATTCATCTCCTGGAGCCCCCCTTTGAGGGTGCTTTTCACCGGAGCCTGCCCGCCGATGAGAAGCATGGGGATCTGCGCCCGAAACGCATTGGCAACCCCAGTAACGGCATCCGTAACCCCCGGTCCCGCGGTCACGACGGCAACGCCCGGCACTCCGGTCAGCCTGGTCCAGGCATCCGCCGCATGCGCCGCCGCCTGCTCGTGCCTCACGTCTATTATCCGAATCCCCTCATCCAGGCAGCCGTTATAGATGTCCATGACGTGCCCGCCGCAAAGGGTGAACACCGTCTTTACGCCTTCCTGTTTCAGAACCCTGGCGACCATTCGGCCGCCGGTGATTTTGGCCATGGGACTCTCCTTCGTGGAAAGGGTAACCGATTACGAAGCACAGCCGCTTTGCCGCAACATTCTGCGGTCTTCGAACGGCGGTAATCTAATAATCGCACACAGGGTGCGACAGGGCGATGCGGTGGAACCGATAAACAGAAGACTATCCAAGCGGGCATGCAATCCGCTCGGAAGCAGGCTTTCAGGCGAGGGAAAAAAGACGACTGCAGGGGAATCCGGGGCAGGTCAAAAACGTATCTTGTCCTCCCTTTCTAGCTGCAGATTGAACAGCAGGTCATTTTCCAGGTAGCACTGCTCGAGCTTCATCTGGTGCGCGCTGAGATCGGTGCCCTGCATGCTGGCAAGCTGCTGGACAAGAAAGTTGACGAGGCAGGAAATTGCTGAAGGCGTCCCAATAAAGGGTATGTGGCGGGACTGGGCGATGAGGTATTCATGGGCAAACTGCGTCAACGGGCAGCTCCCGCTGTCGGCGATCACGACGAGGATATGTTCGAGGCGTCGCACGGCTTTGGCGAGTCGGATGAGGTCGTTAGGATAGCGGGTAGTGGCAAGAAGAATGACGACGCTTCCGGGAGGCGCGATGGTGAGCCAGTCGAGCGTCGTGTTGTCACTCCCTCTCATGATCTGAATTCCCGACCGTATTTTGCTGAGCGACCAGCCGAGATAATAGGCGAAGGTGTAGGACAGGCGGGAGCCGACGACGTAGATATGGCTTTTTTGCCAGATCAGGTTCACGACCCGGTCGGCAGCGGAAAGATCGAGGGACTCGTGCAGCTGTTTCAGGTTGTCCATCTCCTCGAAAACGATCCTGCTGAACAGTTCGCCGCCCGGTGCATTGATATCGGTGAAATCGAGGCGTTCCAGGAGGGTAAGCTCGACGTCCACGACATCCCTGAGAGCCTGCTGGAAATCATTGTAGCCTTTGAACCCGAGCTGTCCCATGAAGCGGACGACCGTGGCTTCGCTCACGCCGCAGTACTCCGCAAATTCCCGGATGCTCATGAAGACGATCTTCCTCGGATTCGCAACGATATGGTCGCTCAAAATTTTGCCCTTCGGCGTAAGTTTTGCGCGATGCTCCTGAATTTTCTGCATCAGAGTATTAAGGAATTCCGGCATTTGAGGGTCCTTTCCTTGCAGCGGCACATGCGCGAACGGCTCATGCGCGGCTTCTGCGGCTGTCGCAGCAGGAGACTCGAAACATCGAAACTATGGGTTGAACGTATTTACGGCCGGTGAGAACAATCGGCGACCCAGCTGCGCAACGGCAGCGGATTAGGATAAAGGTCTATCTTCTGAAACAATTAGTAGCAATCGTGAGGGGAAATGTCAAATGGGCGGGAAATGATACGATTTGTTTCATTTGAATTTTCTTGGTGCAAAAGCGCACCGGAAAATAAACTGAAGCTGTCGAAATTTTCCTAAATCTCTTTCAAACTCCGGTAGGCCGCTTCATAGTCGCTCAACATCTGCCGCCATCTCTGCAGTTCCCGATGATCTTCATGCCACTTCCGGTAGTCGGGATTCGATACTTCCTGCAAACCGGCCCGGAATTTTTCGAGAAAGCTTTCCGTCGTCATTCCGTATCTCTTTTCGCGGTCGAGGATCGCATCCTGCAACTTCTTGACGAGTTTGCGGCAATGGTTGATCTCTCTTCCCACTGATATTTCGTATTCGTCTGTGTGCATTGCAGCTCCGAAAATCATTTAAGAATCATACTATAGATTACACCGGGACCGTGCCGGCGGCAACACATTACGAGCCGGCCGCAATTGTCACATGCACCCCGGATGCGCCCGTGAGTCCGGGTGGTCAATTCTTGAGAAACTCACTCAAAGCGCCCTGTGAGGATCGGTGTCGGGACCTGAAATCTCGCGAAGGAGGAACGCGGAGCGGTTCAAAGATGGAAGAGCCGGGCATCCGACAAGGATTAACCCGGCTCGATTAAATCGACATCGGTCCGCGCCGCGGACGCATTGTTTACAGTTGACCGAGAACCATCAGCAAATGGGCAACTTCGCTCAGAGGCGCGTTCATGTTCGCCCGGTGGTTTGCCAGAAATCCGCTGGGTTCGGCATTGAAAACGATCCAGGGCGAGATGTTGTCCGCCGCGTGAAGCTCATGTAGTATTTCATCCATGATTTCAATACCGTGCATGGTCTGGCTGAGCTGGTTTTTGAAGCCCACGCGACACACTTTCAGTATCTCATAGTAAACATGCGCAACACCCTTGGCATAGTAGAAAGCCTCGTCGGCATGGTACCAACTGCTTGGCATGATGAGCGACCGGTTCACGTTCCCGAGAAGATCCCTGTAGGTCGTAAGCAGGGCCACCAGGTTGTCGCGACGGTAATAGAAGCTGCGCTGTCCCTTTTCCAGTTTGGTCCGGAACTTCTTAAGATGCTCGATTGCCGCACTGTAGGAACTCTCGGCCGAAGGGAACCACCACAGCGTTGCGCTGTTCATGAAAAGGTTGACCGCCTGCTCCAGGTCGGGATCGTAGGTATCTGCATCGCCCATGCGCGTGAGGCTGTCTTTGAGCCGCAGTGAAGTAAACCGGATGGCCTCCAGCACCCCGAGCTGATAATTATTAATATTATCGGTAAAACGGCCCATGATGAGATCATTCGGGCGCCACCCAAGCGTTCTTCCATGCAGTTCGTGATCCATGAGTCGAATGACCGTATCGACAAAAGTGACACCGGCGATCGGAGAAATCTCCGGCAATTGCACGCCGTGCCCCTCACCGCCGCCTCCATGCTCCGTGGTGCCGGGTGCGGCGGCATGCTGACCGCCGGGCGCCGATTCCGCCTGGGGATGAGCCGGTGCAGGAGCGGGAGCGTGTCCCGGCTCAGCTTTCGGAGCGGGAGCTTTCTCCGGCGCAGGGGCTACAGGTTGCTGGGGCTGGGCCTGTTGGACACTCGGCGCGGCGCCGCTTCCGGAACTTTCGTTCGAATCCAGCGTGTGTTTCTGGATTGCAAGTCCTCCGGTTGCGCCGCCGAATACCAGCATGGATGCAAGCACAACAAATAAGAAAAAGACGCGCGGCAGCCTCAGCAGTTTTTTTCTGCCGCTCCCGGATGAACTATTTTTCAGGATTCCCATCGATCGTGCTCCTTTGTGTATTCGGCTCAGCTCATATGTCAGATCTCAATGTATGTAGCGCAAGCATCAGCAGATTCCCAGGCCGACACCATATAAAGCCGTCGATTCTCGCCGTTCACTATCCCGGAAAGCCTGTCGAACAAAAAGCGGGCGATATTTTCAGAGGAGGGATTATTCTCCCGGAAATACGGCAACTCGTTCAGGTGCTTGTGATCCAATTCCTCCAGTGCCTCCCGGGTTGCATCCTTCACCTCTTTGAAATCGACCAGAATACCATTAGCTTCGAGTTTCGTGCCCCGGATGACGACCTCGATCTTCCAATTATGTCCGTGAAGATTTTCACACTTTCCGCGGAAGTCAACCAGATTATGAGCCGCAGCGAAGCTACTGATTATCTTTACTTCAAAAATCCTCTGGCTCAAAACAAAATCTCCTCTCTTCATCCCAGAAATTATGCATATATCGGCAGTGATTCATCCACGCAGGGAGGGGGAAACCAGCCACAAATAAACACAAGTATTCGAGAAAGTCTTGGTCAAACTCGGTTTAAAAATTCTTACCCGAACGGTCCACCTTTGTCAAATGCAATCGGGGAAATCCCTTGCGCTATGCCGGTTTCGCGGCAATTTGCTATTGACTCCGGCAAGATTTTCACTTAAATATTGCAAGTTTTCAAGGCGGTGTAGCTCAGTTGGTAGAGCACGCGGCTCATATCCGCGGCGTCCGGGGTTCAAAGCCCTGCACCGCCATTTCCCAACCTTCTTGCACCCTGTCCGGCAAAATCCACTCGGTTTCCCAGAAACAGGTCGATTCAGCTTGGAGTGGGTGAGACAAATCTATCCTCTTCCCAGGATAGATTTGTCTCACCCTAAGACCCGCCCGACACGGACCCAAATGCCCAACCGAGATAAAAAGATCACACCTGCACCTGTATGCCACAGCAAAAATAACGTAAGGCACCGACGCCCAGAGCATTCACTCGTGCAGAACCTGCCGGTAACACCCTTGTCAGGTGTTACGGAATCCTAACTGTTTCCGGACCGAGGTAAAGGATACGGTGATTAGTCTGAATATTCAGGGCCCACGCGATCTCAAAGTCGGCGGAGATCATATTTTTCTGCAAAACGGCAGCGGGTTGCACGGTCTTTGACTATCCAGGGGCGAGACACACTGCGGCATGCAGCGATTCTGGCAGGAAGATCTCAGCCATTACTTAGCTGATGAATTTGCCACGGCTTTCTCGCAATTTTCGCCGGTTCCCCGGGGCAGGGAGCACCTCGGCATTTTCTCGGAGTGCCACGGACCGACCCTTGCCGGATCACGAGGGAATAATTTCGATCCTCACCTGCTTGACAGACCTGCGCACTTTTGTTATCCATTGGATTCCGAACGGCTCGAAACCGTGCGAGGCAGTCAGGCTTCATTCGGAAAATTACGAAGTTCGGCGGTGTAGCTCAGTTGGTAGAGCACGCGGCTCATATC
>JAEZXS010000219.1 GCA_023442755.1 Pseudomonadota bacterium
GTCGCGACGACTGAGCAAAACCGCAGGCGTAGCCGGACTACGTTGAGGATTTTGCGATTGAGGAGCGGCCGAAGCGGACCAAAAGCCGGTTGCAAGCACAAAGGATTTATTTACGGACAAGCCCTAACAGAATGTTGAAAAAGCCCCCAATCCGTCGCCCCGACGAAAGTCGGGGTCCAGAAGTGCTTGAAAAAACAGGATTCCGGCCTTCGCCGGAATGACGAATCACGATGATTTTAGAGTTTGTCATCAATCTGCTAAATCTGTTTTTGCATCCAGATGACGTCGAACAGTTCTCCGTTCTTCCTGCCGACGTTCAGAAATCTTCCTGCCTGCCTGAACCCGTTTTTCAGGTGGAAAGCGATACTGCCCCGGTTCCTGGAAGACACGCTTGCAAGAATCGAGGTGATGCTGTTCTCTTTCGCCTCGCGGATCAGGTATTCGAGCATCGAACTGCCTATTCCCCGCCCCGTGTATTCCGGCTTGATGAAATAGGTTATTTCCGCAGTATGTGAAAAGGCGGGAGTATTGCTGCTGACACCCAGCATCGCGAAACCGACGACTTCCCCATCTCCGTTCAGCGCGGCGACACCTCGAGCAGTTTTCAAAAAGGTATCGAAAAAGTTGTAGGGAACCCTGGTTGCGGTGTACGTGGCAAAGCTGTTTTCGACATAGTAGTTGAAGATATCGATTATGGCGGCGCAATGATCCCGTACTATGGGCTCCAGGTGGAAAACCGAGTCTTCGCTTCCTGTTTCTGCGACCTGCAATCTTTTCATCGGGTGCGCCCCGTCGCGTATCGATGCCGCCATCATGAAGTTCGTCTTCAGGACCGGCGTGCTCAGGTGTAGGACTTCAAAAGCATTTTGTCTATCAGTTTAACAAATCTTTACGTCCGCTACCGTATTTACAATTCGATCGTAAACGCATCGCGCCTGTGAAAGTCGGCGGCTTCTCCCGGATGGACCAGGGCCCAGTAGGATGGGCCATCCCCTGCGACTATGACGGCGCTCACCGCTAATTCGAACGTGCCGCCGGAGCGGACGAAGGCAGCGGCGTCGATCTCCAGGGAAAGCACCATTTTTTCCCGGCTTTTTACCAGGTGGAAAGGGAGCGCGACGAATCCCGGGTCCTCCCGCATTCCCGTCCTGTAGCCATCGAAGCAATAGACGTTCCAGTGCCCGGCCGGTGAAAGATTGAACTCCCGGTATTCGTCCCTGCCTTTTTCCGCCACGAATAGTTCGAAACAGGTTTCTTTCCAGAGCCCGTCCCTGCGTTCGGGACATTCCGAGGGCTCCGGGATCGCAATTGCCGCTGTGTCCCCGGAAACTTCGTACCGGACTGCTATCACATGCCCGGAGCGGCTTACGTCGCCCCCGATCGCGATGCCGGGCGGAGGGTCGGCACAGTGAAACGGCTTAAGAGAAAAGCTGCAAGCGTTCATTTCAAATCCCGCACGATGGCGCGAATGAGCGCTTCCTGCGCCTCGATGCTTTCCGACAGTCTGAACTGGACAAGCGCCCTTTCCAGATTATGCCCCTCATGGGCAACCTTGAAATAGACATCGCCCTCCAGGTAGTCGGTAAAAAACCGCAGTCCGAGTTCGAAAGAGATGAGGCGGACCGCGTCGAACAGGTACTCGCGGTCGCTTTCGGACAGGCTGTCCCCGGAAGAGGAAGAGTAGCCCTGGAGGATTATACGGCAGCAATCGAGGTCGAACCTGATTTCGTCGAGGCGTTCGATGTCCTCCCCGAGAAGATTGCACGAAGAGCGCAGGCAGTCTCCTATATCGTAGTGCACGAGGCCCGGCTTGACGGTGTCCAGGTCGATCAGGCTGACGGCCTGCCCTGTCGCCGTATCGATAAGGACATTGTTTACCTTCGGGTCGCCGTGAATCGGCCGGACGTGCAGCAGGCCCCGTCCCCTGGCTTCTTCGAGAACACGGGCCCGGCCCCTTCTCTTCTCGATGAACTGGAGGCAGTAATGCACCTCGGGCGAGCTTTCGGCCACTCCTCCCGCGAGCACCTCATCGTAGTGCCCGAGGTAGAGCGGCGTGACGTGAAATCCTTTCAGGGTATCGGCAAGCTTTTCGACGGGCAGATCGCTCACCAGGCAATGAAAGAGTCCGAGGGCGTACCCTACTTCGCGTGCATGAGCCTCGTTTCGGATGGTATCGAACGACTCTGCATTGCCGATAAAGCTCAAAGCGCGCCAGAAGGAGCCGTCGGGGGCAATCCAGTGGTCCCGGCCCTCGCGGGTGAGCAAAACGCGGGGCATCTCCCAGCGGCGGCCGATATTTACGGGAAATTTTTCCAGGCGGTTTCTGACATGTTCGGTCAGGAGTCGTATATTGCGCATGACAAGTTCCGGGCGGCGAAAAACACGCGTACTGATCCGCTGCAGGATGAACGGAGGGCGTTCACCCGTACCGGGCGTCACAAGGAAGGTATCGTTTATATTGCCTTTTCCGTATGGCGTGACCTTCGCGGAAAGACCCTGCGCAGTGAACCTCTCCGCAGCGGCGGCGGATTGAACCGACGTATCTCTTGTGCCGTTTGACATTGGCGTTCCGTAACAGGCCGCATTCCACTGAACAGGCAAGTGCGAAGAGGCATTATCGGGTTTGCGGATGTTTATTTTGATTTTATATAGTTCGGAAAAACGAGTATGTAAGAGGGCGGTGCGAATGTCAATGCCGGAGCACCCGTGCGGAAGATCTCATTAGTTTTCGGTAAGCAAAAATCGCGAAAGGAGTCGTGAAAAGTATGCCACTGGATAAAGCATTGTTAATCATGTTTGCTTCGTATTGCGCCCTGATGGTGCAGAACACGTTTGCCGCCGAGGCACCGGGAAAAGAGGCAAAAAACCCGGTTGTGCTCATGAAGACCTCGGAAGGCCCCGTCAAGATCGAGCTTTGGGCCGACAAGGCGCCCGTCACCGTCAAGAATTTCCTGGAATACGTGGACGACGGCTTTTTCAACGGTACCATATTTCACCGGGTCATCGACAACTTCATGATCCAGGGCGGCGGTTTCACCCCCGATATGAAACAGAAGCAGACCAAGGCCCCGATCAAGAACGAAGCGGCTTCGGACGTGAAAAACGATCGCGGTACGATCGCCATGGCGCGGACCAACATCGTCGACAGCGCCACGGCCCAATTCTTCATCAACGTGAAGGACAACGATTTCCTGAACCACAGGGACAATTCGCAGGCGGGTTTCGGGTATGCCGCTTTCGGTAAGGTGATCGACGGTATGGACGTCGTCGACAAGATCAAGAAAGTCCAGACGAAGTCCTACGGTCCCTTCCAGGACGTTCCCGCAACTCCCGTGGTGATCGAGAGCATTACGCGAGAGAAATAAAATATCTGCGCACGATCGGCATAAGGGTAAGCAAAAACCCCCTGCATCGCGAGAGGCAGGGGGTTATCTATAGCTCTATCGAGTAAGGCTTGACCCAGCTATTTCTCCATCTCCAGTATACGCTGGACCTGTTGCCGCAATTTCGGAACCTTGTTTTTGACCACATCCCACACAAGGTCGTAATCCACTCCGAAATAGTCGTGCACCAACCGGTCCCTCATTCCAGAGATAGCACGCCATTCGACCTCCGGATACCGTTCTTTCAATTCAATGCCAATTTTCTTTGAGGCCTCCTATGATTTCAATGCTTCTGACAAAAGCACGCTTCAAAGTCTCACTTTGCAGGAAGGCGAGTTTGTCCACATGCTCGCTCACTGATGTCAGATAATCCGCTTCATCAAGAATATGTCACAGGTACTCAAGCGGCAATGGCGGCATATTCGATCTCTTTCAGGATATGTGGGCCGATGTACGGGCTGAGAGACTCCTGGGTAATCAGCTCAATGCTGCTCTGAAGGACTGATTCGAGCCAGGAGGCAAGTTCCATAAACACATCGAACGATTTCCTGCCCGCCTCGAATTCCACGAGGAGATCGATATCGCTTCCGGGATGTTATTCTCCACGAACATAAGAACCAAAAAGACCCAACCTCCTCACCCCCATCGCATGAAGGTGCTGTCGATTCTCATGCAGGATTCTGAATATGTCGTGTTTCGTTTCAACTCGGGCAGATTCCATAGACCAACATCCTGAGGAAATTTCAGTTCGGTTCTGAAAAAAGTAGTGGCCTTTACAATTTTATCTGTAACTGTCTTTGCGCGAGTCCAAAGCCAGCATGTAAACGATATTCTCCTCATCGTCATTTTCGTAGAACAGTCGATAGCGGCCGATTCTGTACCGCCACGTCTCAGGCACGTAGTTTCTCAGTTTCTTGATGTTCTTCCCAAAATGGGGGTTATCCCTGAGTTGAGGGTAGACGTAATCTCTCAACTTCCTGGCAATGCTCTCTCCCTTTCCGCCGAAGTCTTGGGACAAGTCCTGCAGAAATTGATCGGTTTCAAATATTTTGAATTTATCCAACCATTCTGCCTTTCTTTCCCATCATATCACTGTGGCCCTTTTTTAGTCTCTGCAGCAGTTGGTCGTTGGAGAAGATTTCCTGCATCTCGAAATCGTCTGCAAGATTGTCTTCTTCGAGCTTCCTCAAGGCGAGCGTTTCTATCAGATTGGCGATGCTTCGCTTGTCTTCAGCGGCAGCACGGTTGAATTTTTCATATATCTCATCGCTCAACCGCAAAGTGATCGTCTTCGGCATCTCATTCTCCTTAGCAGGTTAATTCTAAATCATTCTAACTAATTCTCCCGGATTTGCAAGCCGCCTATCCTGGCGCAAAACAATCTACTTACCTGGGCTTCCAACTCGACGCCAGCGTTTCCGCCTGTTTTATCTGATCCTCGGTGAGCCTGGTCTTCAACTTCGTCCGATGGCCGGGAGGATCCTCCAGTATCCATTTGCATAACTCCTGTTTTGCGCACGCCCTGGCTGCCTTTTCGGCGAGGAGCATCCACGTGTATCCCTGCACGTCGTCCGGAGGCAGATAGTTATTGGAATACATGCTTCCGAAATTGTATTGGGAACCTATGTACCCTTTCTCTGCCGCTATGCGGTAGTATTTGGCCGCTTCCGCATAGTCGATCTTAATCCCATCAGCGCTGCCGTACTCGTATGCCACTCCGACATTGTGGCAGCCGACCGGCTCGCCGAGTTCGCAGGCGCGTTTGAACCAGTAAGTGCCGGTCTTGAACCGTTCACCGCTCACCCGTCCTTGCGATACGAGCAATCCAAGCTTGAATGCAGCGTCCGCACGCCCCAGTTCAGCTTCCTGCAGATAAAGATCGGCTCCCGCCTGTGGGTGTCCGCCACGCACAGCCGCATCACCGGGGGTTTGGCTGCAGCCGCTCAGGATACACAAAACCAGAACAGAGAGATTGAACAGGAACCCCGTTACCACTCCATGCTTCATTAGCACCTCCGAAGGGATGAGAAAAATGTACCTCAATCGGAACCTAAAACACCCGGCCCAGCCCCAGGGTAGTTCGCACGCGGGCCGCCTCGTCCAGCGGAGTCGCCCCGAAAAATCGTTTGAACTCACGGCTGAACTGGGACGTGCTCTCATAGCCCACCCGGTCGGCGGCCATCCCCGCGCCTATCCCTTCCTGCACCATGAGCATTCTTGCCTTGTGCAGGCGAATGGCCTTCAGGTACTGCATCGGAGAACTTGCCGTGACGGATTTGAAACTGCGATGAAAGGCGGAAACGCTCATCCCGGCATGTTCAGCAAGGCTTGCGATATCGAATTCCTGTGAATAGTTGACGTGCATGCGCCCAATGACATGCTGAATCCGGCTGAGGCGCCCATTGACGGCGATGAGCGCGCGAAGCGCATCGCCGTTTTCTCCACAAAGCACTCGGTAGGTTATCTCCCGCACGATTTGCGGTCCGAGGACCCGGGCGTCCGCCGGGGCCAGAGATTCGAGCAGCCGAACGGCCGCTTCGCTCAGCGCCGGGTCCAGCGGGGTAGAACACATGCCGTGTTCGTTTTTCCAGCCGGCGGGCAGGGGCCTCTGGTCCATCTGCATGATGAGATCATACAGCACGGCCAAATCCACGCCGATGGATATTGCGAGGAAAGGACAGCCGGGACCGACCTCGACCTCGCATTCGAACGGCATCGGCACCGACAGTACGAGGTAGTTATGCGCATCGTAGGTGTAGACGCGATCGCCGAGATAACCGCGTTTTCGTCCCTGGCCGACGATAACGATGCTGGGCTCGTAGAACACCGGTGAGCGCGGCCAGGACCGCTCGGAACGCATCAGCGTGACGCCCTCGAGGAGGGACGGGAACACGCCCTCTGCCGTAATGAGATGGTTTAACAACTCAGTCATCCGCCGGTTGCTCTCCTGAATATCCCGCATCGTAAAGCTCCTTTCGTGCATCGGGACTCTCTATTACACGTTTCCATTATCCCAGGCAAAGCAGGATCAGGCAATTAATTTGCAGGTTTTGGCATTGTTTCGGCCTCACAAATAGAGTTTTATGGACTCGCCGCAATATTGCGGGGTAACGGCATCAACCGGGTTATTCGCAGGAGGCACTAAATGCGTTACAGAAAATTTGGAAAAACCGGCCTGGAAGTATCGGCCCTGGGTTTCGGCTGCATGCGCCTGCCGCTCGTCAACCTCGATGCAAAGATCGGCGTAGACGACGGGGCGATCGATGAGCCGAAGGCTACCGAATTGCTTCGCTGGGCCATAGATAACGGGGTAAATTACGTCGATACCGCATATCCCTACCACTTGGGCAACAGCGAACTGTTTGTCGGCCGGGCGCTGCAGGACGGGTATCGGCAAAAGGTGCGTCTGGCAACGAAATTGCCCAGCTGGCTGATCCAGTCCAGAGGGGACATGGACCGGTACCTGGACGAGCAGCTCAAAAAACTGCAGACGGACAGCATCGACTTTTATCTCGTCCATACGGTCAACAGGCTGTTCTGGCCGAACCTGGTGGAGAACGGGCTTTTCGAATTTCTCGACTCGGCCCTGTCCGACGGCAGGATCCGGTTCGCAGGTTTCTCCTTCCACGACGAACTCGATATGTTCAGAGAGGCCCTCGATGCATATCCCTGGTCCTTCTGCCAGATCCAGTACAACTTCTTGGACGAAAATTACCAGGCGGGAAAGGAAGGATTGCAACTCGCGGTCGACCGGGGACTCGGCGTGGTGATCATGGAACCATTGCGAGGAGGCAGGCTTGCGTCCAATATTCCCCCTGCGGCCCAAAAGCTGTGGGACGGAGCGCCTGTCAGGCGCAGCCCCGCCGAATGGGCCCTGCGCTATTTATGGGATTATCCCGGAATCAGCGTCGTTTTGAGCGGGATGAATGAAATGGCGCAAGTAGCCGAAAACGTGCGCATCGCCAGAGAAACCCTGCCGAATTCCATGACGGAGGCGGACAGGAAGCTCATTAACGACGTCAGGGAAGTCTATAACGCGATGAAGAAAATAGACTGCACAGGCTGCCGCTATTGCATGCCCTGCCCTTCCGGCGTCAACATTCCCGCATGTTTCACCCTGTTCAACAACACGGTTATGCTGGATGACGCCCTCCATCACAGGATCTTCTACCGGGTGCAGATCGGTTCCGACCACAAGGCATCCAACTGCGTCGAGTGCGGGGAATGCGAGAAGGCTTGCCCCCAGCACATACCGATACGAGCGGCCCTGAAAGAAGTCGCCGCACTGCTGGAAGCCCAGGATTGACAAAATGGATGAAAAAAAGCCCGGAGATGGAGAGATCCCCTCTCCATCCGGGCTCCATATTTGAAAAGCAGCCGCCGAAGCTTGCGGCGGCTGCTTCGGTGCATCAGGACATCGCCGGGGCTTTGGTTGGCGAGGCCGTCGCCTGGGGCGTTGCCGCAGGGGCGGTTTCCTTTCTGGCAAAGAACCTGAACACCCAGAGCTGGTACAGGATCACGACCGGTACAAAGACCAGGGCGACACCAAGCATTATCTTCAGGGTCAGCGGGCTGGAGGCCGAATTGAACGCGGTCAGGGTGTAGGCCGGGTCGATGCTCGATATGAGCATATTCGGGTACAGCCCGATAACCCCGAAAGCGGTCACCAGGACGATGAAGACCGCCGAGGAAGCCCATGCCTTCCACCACTGGCTCCGGCCGATTGAAACCCGGATCATGAAAAGGGCTCCGACTGCAAACAGCGGAACAACGGCAAGAACCGGCGCCTTCAGGTAGTTGGCATACAGGTTTGTGCTGAACCAGGTGGCCACAAGGAAGACCACCGCGGCGGCGGCTTCGATCAGCCACAGCTTTGCAGCGACTTGCGCGGCGCGCACCTTGAGGTCCTTTTCCGCCTTGATGGTGAGCCACAGAGCCCCATGCACGAGGAAGATGAAGAGAAACAGTATGCCGCCCATGAGACCGTAGGGATTCAACAGCGAGAACAGGTTTCCGTAATATACCCCCTGGGCCCCGATCTGGATGCCGCGGAAGAAGTTGGCGAAAGCTACTCCGAAAAGAAGCGCCGGAGCGAAGTTTCCGATCCACAGGCAGAAATCCCAGAACTTTTTCCACCCCTGCGATGCGAATTTGGACCGGAACTCCATGGCGACCCCGCGCATGATGAGGGCGAACAGGATCAGAAGAAGAGCGGAGTAGAGGCTGCTAAACATTACCGCGTAGGTTTTCGGGAATGCTGCGAAGGTTACGCCGCCGGCCGTAATGAGCCAGACTTCGTTTCCGTTCCAGTAAGGCCCGATGCTGTTATAGACCGCTTTCTTGTCGTTTTCGTCTTTTGCCACAAAGGGCATGAGGGTTCCAATCCCGAAGTCGAAGCCGTCCAGGACGAAATAGACAGCCCAGAGAATTCCCCAGAGTGCAAACCAGATCGTCTCAAGCATATCCCATCTCCTCTTTGGATGCGCCCGTGGTAACCGGTTCGAGTTGCGGTCCCCTGCGTGCGTGGCTGGCTATCAGGTAGAAGGCTGCAAATCCCAGAAAGCTGTAGATTCCGATAAAGGCCATCAGTGAAATGAAAACCTGCGGAGCGGCGATGGGCGATACGGCGGTTGATGTTTTCATCATGCCGTAGACCACCCAGGGCTGCCGGCCGACTTCGGCAAGCATCCAGCCCGCCTGGCTTGCGATGTAAGGCAAAGGAATCGAGTAGACAAAGAGCTTGAGAAGCAGGGGACTCTCGACAAGCTTCCCGCGCCGGACCCAGGCTGCTATCGTAATCGCCAGGAAATAGATTCCCAGCAGCATCATAAGTCTGAAGGAGAGAAAGGTAGCCAGAACGGGAGGTCTCTCCTCGGCCGGGAATGCTTTCAAACCCTTGACCTCGGCTTTCGTATCGTGAAAAGCGAGGAAGCTCAGCCCGCCCGGGACTTCACCCAGCTCGAGCAGGTTGCGCTCGTTTTTCGGATCGGGAATGACGAACAGAAACTGCGAAGCGCCCTTCTTCGTATCCCAGAAGGATTCCATGGCCGCGAGCTTGGTGGGCTGCGCCTTGGCGACTTCCCCGCCGTGCAGGTGTCCCTGGACGATTTCGGCTATGGAAAAGACCAGGGCAAACCCGAGCGCCAGGCGAAAAGATTTGGTGAAAAACGAAACGTTCTGTTTTCTCAGCAGGTGCCAGGCGCTGATGCCCATCACGAAAAATCCGGAAAGGATGAATGCTGCAGCCAGGGTATGGAAAATCTGGTTCAAAGCGAAAGACTGGGTCATGATGGCGAGAAGATCGGTCAGTTCCGCCCGGCCGTTTCTAATGGCAAAACCCACCGGGTGCTGCATCCAGGAGTTGGCGATGAGGATCCAGAGGGCCGAAACATTGGAGCCGAGCGCCACGAGCCAGATGGTCACGGCGTGAGCTTTGGGGGAGAGCCGGTTCCAGCCGAAAGCCCAGACCGCGATAAAGGTGGATTCCAGGAAAAAAGCGACGGTCGCTTCTATCGCGAGCAGGGAGCCGAAAATGTCGCCCACATACTCGGAATAGCGCGACCAGTTTGTGCCGAACTGGAATTCCAGGGTGATCCCCGTCACAACCCCGATGGCGAAGTTAATGAGGAAGATCTTTCCCCAGAACCGGGCCATGTTCCTGTATTCTTCGTTTCCCGTCCTGACATACTGCGTTTCCATGAGAGCGATCAGGATGGAAAGCCCAAGGGTCAACGGCACGAACAGGAAGTGGAAAAAAGTCGCTGCCCCAAATTGGAGTCGTGACAGCATCAAGGTATCCATGAGGTTCTCTCCTGTTGGTTTGAAAGGTAGCGCATGTATTTCATTCCATTAAATTCGAAGACCGAAACCGGGATCATCTCAAAGACTCGCGGAGCCACCCGCCTGCCGCGTTTCAAAGCCTTTGACATGACCCGGGTTCGGTGAGGCCCCCCGAAGGGGGGCGGTTTGTGGAATTGCGGTCCCCGGCATCTACGCTCTCCAGAGACCATGAAGGTTGCAGTGCTCCCGGGCGGTCACCGGCCAGGCATCGACTTTGAAAACGGCTACCGGCGCTGCGCCGGGCTTCAGGTACTCCCTGTAGACCGAGTCCCCCGCAATCAACTCGATCCACTCGATGTAGTGCTTCTCCTCCATGGGATGCAAAACGCTTCCCACACTCACCTTGATCCCATCCCCGGTTTTCTCTACCACCGGAACGTGCTTTTCTTTGGCCGCATCCACGGTGTTCTCGATCAACTGCTTCATTTCCTGTCCACAGCAAACGAGCGCCCCGTCCCCGCCATGCATCACTTCCACGATGTTCCCGCACACTTCGCACTTGTAAACCTGCATCCTGTCAGCCATTTCTCACTTCCTCCCTTAACCGGTCCGGCCTTCTGTTCCGGACCGGTCCCCCTGGTGAGTTCCCCTCTTTATGCAACTTTCGAAAATGCCTTGGCAGCAGAACCGCATACCGGACAGGTGCCGGGAGCTTCCTGGCTGCAGGTGTATCCACAGACCGAACAGACGTAGTAGTCGGTTTCCTGCTGGGTGCTCATGTTTTCCAGGGCATCCCTGTAAAGTTTCGCATGGATTGCTTCCACCGCGTTGGCGTATGAGAAACTGCGCTCGGCAGCCTTGTTGCCTTCCTCTTTTGCCGCCTCGATCATCCCCGGATACATTTCCTTGAATTCGAAAGTCTCCCCCGCGATGGCGGCCTTGAGATTTTCCTCGGTGGTGCCGATTCCCAAAACCCTGAAGTGCGCATGGGCATGAACGGTTTCGGCTTCGGCGGCCGCCCTGAACAACTTTGCTATCTGGGGATGGCCTTCCTTTTCCGCCTGTTTGGCAAAAGCCAGATATTTCCGGTTAGCCTGTGATTCGCCTGCGAAAGCCTCAAGAAGATTCTTTTCTGTCCGATTCTTTTCCATTTTCTGTTTCCCTCCAAAGTTTCTTTCAGTCTGAGTATGAGTTGATAATTCGAGCAGGGACCTGAATCCGACGGGATTCATCTTTTCCCGAGTTTCTTTTCAGCCTGCCACCAGCCTTTCTTAACGTGGGCTTCCTTTTCTTCTTCCGCCAACTTCCTGATCTTGAAGGCGCAGTCTCTCAGAAGCCCGTAGAGCACGCCGCAACCGACATCCTCCCGTACCCCGTCGCCCTGGTCGGCCACTTCGACCATCAGTTCCGTCAGTTGCAGAGTTTTGTTCAACATCTCGTTGCATGCTCTCATTCCGTTCCCTCGTAGTCGGTGTTGCCTTTCTCTAAAGGCAACGTCCGTACCAAAGGCGGAAAATTTTTGAAAAAACCTAAATATTAAGTGATTCTGATATGTTGAGAGTCAGGCGATCAGGTGTGCAGAGCTTGCTCGGGGGGTTTCCGGGCAGAACCCGAGACAGGGGTGAGACAACTTCAGGGGCAGATCAAGACATGCCCGGTTTGGGCATGAATGCCGGCAAAACCTTTCTCGGTGCGGAGTTCAACCGTTCCCGAGAAACAAATATGACTTTCTCGATCGTGAATGTTTAGCGGAAGCAGTGTCTCAGGTTGGAATTCGAGACACTACTGTCTCATGAGACAGAGGGATTCTTTTCGAGAAACCGGTAGAGCGTGGCGCGGCCGACGCCAAGCAGTTTGGCGGCCCGAGACCTGTTGCCGCCGGCCTGTCTCAGGGCGGCTTCGACGGCATCGCTGGAGAGCCTGCACTCCGGGCCGGGCTTTGCCGAAAGGCACGCATCCCGGCGAATCTCCATTGGCAGGTGGTCGGGTTGTATAGTGCCGGACTGCGCCTTTACCAGGGCGAAGTGAATGGCGTTCTGCAACTCGCGCACGTTTCCCGGCCACGAATAATCCATCAGGAGCGAAAGGGCTTCGCTGGAAACGCTGCGCGCAACCTGGCCGCGGCCGACCGCCTGTTTCAGGAAATGCTGAACGAGAAGCGGTATGTCGTTTTTGCGCTCCCGCAAGGCCGGAAGGCGGATCGGCACCACGCTGAGCCTGTAGTAAAGATCCTCGCGGAAAGTCTCCCGCTCCATCTCGCGCCGAAGGTCCTTGTTCGTAGCACTGATCACACGGACGTCTACCGATATCGTTCTCTCGCCGCCCACCCGCTCGAAGGTCCCTTCCTGCAGGGCGCGGAGAAGCTTTACCTGCATGTGTTTGGGCAGTTCCGAGACTTCATCCAGGAAGATCGTCCCTCCGTTGGCAAGCTCGAACCTCCCCTTCTTGTCCCGGATTGCGCCCGAGAAGGCGCCCTTCACGTGCCCGAAAAGCTCGCTTTCGAGCAGACCCTCCGGCAGCGCGCCGCAGTTTACCGGGACGAAAGGGCCGCCCGCCCGTGGGCTTTCATTATGGATGGCGGCGGCCACGAGTTCCTTTCCGGTGCCCGTCTCACCCGTTATGTGGACAGGGTAGTCGGTGGCGGCAAGGTTCCTGATCTGGTCGAAGATATCGAGCATCTTCCGGTCCCGCCCGATGATGCCCGAAAAACTGGTCATCTCGCCAAGGCGGAGCTGCAGGCTGATCATGTCCGTCATATCGCGAAAGGCGGCAAGCACCCCGACGAAGGAACCGTCCTCATCGTACATGCCGGTGACCGACATCTCGATGTGGCGAGTCTCGCCCGTTTTGGTCGTCGTGTTGATCGAATAGGTATGGTGCGTGAGCGAGTCGGGGGCCTGAAAGCAGAAGGAACATTTCGCCCCGCAAAAGGGGTTGCCGAAAACCATGTGGCAGTCCCGCCCGATTACGTCCTCACGCGAGAACCCGGTGATCTTCTCCGCGGCACGGTTGAAGAACAGGATTTTCCGCTCCCGATCGTGGGCGATGATGCCTTCCATCAGGTTGTCGAGAATATTCTGCAGATTTTTCTGCCGGGCTACCAGGTCTTCCAGGTTGAAGCCGGTCATAGGCCCCCCGTTCGAATAATGTACTGCTTTTAATTGGCAGTCTGCATTAGTATAAACGATTATCCGTGTTTATTTAGGCAGATATTGCTCGATGCCAAGCTCTTTTGCCCGGTTTTCAATCGATTTTACCACATCCGGGTCCATCTCGATGTCGTCCGGCCAGGGGCGGGTGTGCCCGTCTTCCGGCCCTTTTCGCGTCGCGTCGATGACTATCCGCGCTTTCTGCCTGAACATGTCGCGCTTCGGGTCCGTGTTGTTGAACAATTTCCACAGCACGAGCGAATAGTCTTTCAGGCCGATATCGCCATCGAGCAGGAGGAAGATGGAAAAAGCTTTCAGCCGGGATTCCCGAAGGAGCTTTTCACACAGGGTGCGGCCGGAAGTCTTGCCATCCTTTGCAAAATTGATAAGGAGCACCCTGTTCCGGACGTCCAATGCCGGGGCATGGAAAGACACCAGGCTGTCCGAGACCGATTTCAGGGCATTCCCGATGACTCTGTCGGAAGGAACCGGCCCGTTGTCGCCATACGTCCGGGGCCTTTCATCGGTCCGCCTTTGCGTGGCGTCCAGGCCGATCTTGGCTCCGAAGAGCGGATCGGGGGCGCTGTGGTCCAGAACATCCAGGACGCCTTCAGTAATAAAGACGTCGTTTTCCAGGTCCAGGTCGTTCAGGATGGTTTCGAGGACCTTCGCGGGCCGTTTCAGGTCCGTGCCCCAGTCGACGAGGGCAACCGCCTTGGAAAAGCTCATCTGCCCCTGGCCCCATATCGCGCTCATGATCTTTCGGGCGTGCCCGGGGTATTCCTTCTCGATCGCGGCCACGACGATGTTGTGGAACACGCCTTCCCACGGCATCCAGAAATCGCGAACTTCGGGCAGGATAGCGCCGAGAAGCGGCAGGAAAATCCGCTCTGTCGCCTTGGCCAGATAGCAGTCCTCCATGGGAGGCCGCCCCACTATAGTCGCGAAATAGACCGGGTTTCGCCTGTGGGTGACCGCGGTGAGATGGAAGACCGGGTATTCCCCAATCAGGGAATAATATCCGGTATGGTCCCCGAAGGGTCCTTCCACCCGCAGTTCATCGGGGTCTACATAGCCTTCCAGAACGAATTCCGCCTCGGCCGGAACTTCCAGGTCCACCGTAACGCAGCGCACCATGGGAACGGGTTTTCGCCGGATGAACCCGGCCAGGATCATCTCGTCTATTCCCCTGGGCAGGGGCGCCGTCGCCGCGTAGGTGGTCGCCGGGTCGGTCCCGATCGCCACGGCCACGGGCATTCTTTTGCCTGCCTTCCTGTATTCCTGGAAATAATGGGACCCGTCCTTGTGGATATGCCAGTGCATCCCGGTCGTGTTCCGGTCGAAGACCTGGAGGCGGTACATTCCCGCATTGCGGCGTCCCGTCTCGAGGCTCCGGGTTATGACGACCGGAAGCGTCACGAATGGGCCGCCGTCCTGGGGCCAGCACTTGAGAACGGGGAGGGCCGAAAGGTCGATCTCGCCGCCCCGGTGCACGACTTCCTGGCAGGGGGCTTTCTTTGTCCTGCGCGGGAAGAACCGCAGCAGGTCCAGGCCGGTGGGAAGCAGTTTCATTAACTGACTGAACGACTTGGGAGGCTCGAGCTTGATGAACCGGTTGAGCCTGTCGGCAAGGCTGTCCAGCGAATCCGTCCCCAGCGCCATGCAGATGCGGTGCTCGCTCCCGAAAGCATTTGTCAGAACGGGAAACCGCGACTCCCGGACGTTTTCGAAAAGCAGGGCCTTGCCCCCGCCCGGCGCCTTCGATGCCAGGTCGGTTATGTGGGTGATTTCGAGGTCTTTCGATACGGGGGCTTTTATTCGAAGCAGTTCGCCCGCCCGCTCCAGTTCGGCCGTAAAATCCTGCAGATTTTGGTAAGCGCTTTTCATCTCTCACTGGGGAAGGTTTTGGGGAATCGAAAAAGCCGGCGCGAGCACTCTCGCTACACCGCCCATGTGCCGGCCAGCACCCCGAGAAAAAGCAGGATGGAAATGGCGCTGTTCACATGGAAAAAGGCGATGTTCACGTGCTCGAGGCTGTCCGGCCGCACTATCCTGTGCTCGACGAAGAGCAAAATGCTGATAAGGACGAAAAATACCAGGTACATCCTTCCGAGATCGAATGCGAAATACACCAGGAGCAGGCACAGGAAGGTGAGCACGTGCAGCGACATGGAAACGGACAACGCCCTGTTCGCTCCCCAGCATGCCGGGATCGAGAACAGCTTCTGGCGCCGGTCGAAATCGATGTCCTGGCAGGCATAGAGGATGTCGAACCCGGCAATATAAGTCATGAGTGCAAGCGAGAGGAGAAGCACCCGCACATCCAGCGTCCCGGCGACTGCGACCCATGCACCGACCGGCGCCAGCCCTATGGCAAAACCCAGGACCAGGTGCGAAAGAGAGGTAAACCGCTTGGTGAGCGAATAGAAAAAGAGCACACCGAGAACGGGAATCGACAGGATGAAGCAGATGCGCCCCAGCAGGGCTGCGCAGGTCACGAAAAGGACGGCGGAAGCGATGGTGAAAAACAGGACGGATGTCCGGTCGACCTGGCCGGTTATGTTCGGCCTGAAAGCCGTACGCGGATTGAGCCGATCATATTCGAAATCGGCAAAGCGGTTGAATCCCATCGCCGCCGATCTGGCCGACGCCATGGCAAGCAGGATCAGGAAAAGCGCTGTGACCGTCACCGGGTATTCCCGGTTGGCAAGAAGAACGGCCGCAAGCGCAAACGGCAGGGCAAATATCGTGTGGCTGAATTTGATCAACCTGCCGTACGTCCGGATTTTTTCCAACCACATATGTACTCCGCTCGGTGCCCTGCTGATGTCTCGCACTTTCACGTTGAAAAAAGACCAATCGATTGAGTATATTTTTATCCGGTTTTTTCCACAACTCCAAATCGGATTTCAGCAGCCGGTTTGCGAACCTTACTCAAACCGGCAATCATTTTCGCTGTTCCCCGGCAAAACGAACTGTTATAGTAGGGCTGAAAAATTTTCATCAGGTCTGAAGTTTCGGTTTAAAGCCAGCTCCATTCTCTCTTCCAATCGACTCACTGCGATGTAACTGATGCAAGGCGGCTTTGCCGGTCTTGCTCTGCGCATTTTTTACAGGTGGATCATGGACAAAAGAGAGGATCAGATCAAGGCGGCGCTCATCGCCATCCTGGTTGCCGGGATTACGGTCTTCCACTATACCACGAAGCATGATCCCCATGCCCATTACTACCAGGTCTTTTACCAGGGGCTTTATTTTCTGCCGCTGATAGTCGCCAGCTTTTGGTTCGGACTCAGGGGATCCGCCCTGACATCGGCCGCCATCACCGCGCTATACCTTCCCTTTATCGTCATGCACTGGTCGGATTTCTCCCCCGAAGATTTTAACCATCTGCAGGAAATCGTTATCTACAATATCGTGGCAATTGTACTGGGCGTGCTGCAGGATCGGGAAAAAGACAAGCAGGCGAAGCTGATCGAAGCAGAGCGGCTGGTATCCATGGGGAGGGCCCTGTCCGGACTGGCGCACGACATGAAGACGCCGCTGGTTGCGATCGGGGGGTTTACCAACCAGGTCAGAAAACAGCTCGCCGCTGACAGTCCCGGCCGGCGTAAGCTCGATATCGTCATCCACGAGGTCGAACGCCTCGAGAACATGGTTATGGACATGCTCGACTTTTCGCGCCCCCTGGAAATTAGACCGTGCCAGACCGAAATGGGTGAAGTCGTCAAAGAGTGCATCGCGATAACCGAAGCGATGGCCGAGCAGAAGAAGGTGACTCTTAAACGGGAATTCTCCTCCGATCTCAATCCCGTCTCCATTGACGCCATGAGGATCAAGCAGGTCATCATAAACCTGCTCGTAAACGCCATTCAGGCGTCTCCCGAAGGCGAAGAAGTGATCGTGTCAGGTAAAAGGGAAAAATTCGGAATGATCATCGATATCAAGGACCGGGGCAACGGCATAGACCCCGACGCCATGGAAGAGATCTTCGATCCGTTTTTCACCACCAAAAAGGAAGGCACCGGCCTGGGCCTGCCCATCGCCAAAAGGATTGTAGAGGCGCACGCCGGCCGCCTGGAGGTCCTGAGCAGAACGGGCGAAGGGGCCGTTTTCCGGATCGTGCTGCCGGTTCAGGACCGGACAGGACGCATATCCGGCGGCGCCGGGTAATCTAAACGATCTCCATTACTTTCACCAGGTTTGTCGTCCCGGAAACCCCGACGGGCACTCCGGCCGTAATCACCATGCAGTCGCCTTTCCGGGCCAGTCCGCGTTCCATCGTCCATGTACGCGCGGAAGCGAACATCTGATCCGTATCCTCAAACTTGCTGACCATGTGGGCAATGACTCCCCAGGACAATGAGAGCTGGCGCTGCACCTCGACGTGGTCGGTCAGGGCCATGAGAGGCGCGGAGGGCCGGAACCGGGCAACCAGGCGGGCCGTGCTTCCGGAAGACGTGGTGGCGACGATCACCGACGCGTTCAGATCGATCGCAAGGCGGCAGGCCGCACGGCTTATGGCGGCCGGAACCGTGCGCAGGCTCTCGGAGACCTCTTCGCTCAGAAATCTTTTCTCATCCAGGTAGGGCTCCGTGCTCCTCGCTATCCGGTCCAGGGTGGAGACGGCTTCCACGGGGTAGCTCCCCATGGCGGTTTCATCCGACAGCATCAGCGCGTCCGTGCCGTCCAGAATGGCGTTTGCGACATCCGTTGTCTCAGCCCTGGTCGGCCTCGGATTTTCGAGCATCGAGGTCAACATCTGGGTTGCGGTGATGACCGGCTTTCCCGCCTGCCTGGTCATCCCGATTATCCTTTTCTGGATCATCGGGATTTCTTCCAGGGGCATTTCCACCCCGAGGTCCCCCCGCGCAACCATCACCCCGTCCACCGAAGCCAGGATGCGTTCGAAATTCTCAACGGCCTGCGGCTTTTCGATCTTTGCAATTAGCATCGGGTGATGGCTGCCGGCCCGTATCAATTCATGTGGCTGGGCGAGGTCTTCGATGCTTCGGACGAAAGACAGGGCAACGAAATCGACCTTTTCTTCCAGTCCGACCATGAGGTCCAACCGATCCTTCTCGGTAAACGAACTCACCCGCAGATGGCTGAACGGGAAGTTGATTCCCTTATGAGAAGTGATGGTCCCGCCCACGCGCACCTCGCAGACGACCTCCTCGCCTTTCTTCTCCACCGCCATGAGTTGGACGGCGCCGTCCGCAAGCAGAATCAGGTTGCCGACCTCGATGTCCCCCGCAATATCGGGATAGCCCACGGGAATGGCGTCGGTGTCCGAATTGTCTCCGGGGAAGAGCACTACACGGTTGCCGTGATGCAGAAACCGCTTCCCCCCGCGAATGTTGCCCAGCCTGATCTTCGGCCCGCCCAGGTCCTGCAGAATGCCCACCGGCTTGCCGGTCTGCTCTGAAAGCTCGCGGATGGTGCGGATGGTCCTCCTGTGGCTGTCTCGGTCGCCATGGGAGAAATTCAGACGGGCGACATTCATCCCCGCTTCTATCAGCTCGAGGATCTTTTCTTTCGAATCCGTGCTGGGACCTATCGTGCAGACGATTTTCGTTTTTCTGAACTTGGATACGGCTTTCATGTCAGCGCGCCTCTCGTTCCGCCTCCGTGAGGAGGTCCTCTATGATTCGAATTCCCCGGTTCCAGAAGCCGGGGTCGGACAGGTCGATACCGAACGGCTGAAGAAGCTCTTCCGGTTTTGCCCTGCCGCCGGAGGCAAGAAAATCCAGGTAGGCCGGAACGAACTCCGGGCCTTTTTCGAGATACTGCTCGTAGAGTGCAAGGACCAGCAGTTCGCCGAAGGCGTAGGCGTAAACGTATCCGGGGGAATGCACGAAATGCGGGATATAGGACCACCAGCTCCGGTAATGGTCGAGCAGCCGCACCGAGTCGCCGAACATGGCGGTCTGGGTGTCATACCAGGCGGACGATATGTAGTCCGCGTCGAGTTCGCCCCTGGACCTGCGCGCATTGTGAACGGCATCCTCGAACCGGTTCATCGAGACCTGGCGAAATACGGTGGCAAAGGTGTCTTCTATCTTGGAGCAAAGGAGAGCCAGCCTCTCGGCGGGGCTTGCGATACGATGCAGAACATGGCGGAAAACGAGCATCTCGCCGAAGACCGATGCACTCTCGGCAGTAGTGAGAGGCGTGTCGCTGTTGAAGAACCCCTGTCTTCTTGCCAGGTACTGGTGTACTCCATGCCCGAGTTCATGAGCGAGCACCATGACGTCCCGGTGCTTGCCGGTGAAATTGACCAGGACATAGGGGTGTGCGGAAGGGACCACGGGGTGTGCAAAGGCGCCGCTGCGCTTTCCGGGGAGTATGGGGGCGTGTATCCAGCCTTTCGTAAAGAACTCGGCCGCAATCTCCGCCATCCTGGGCGAAAAGGCTGCGAAAGCGGTCAGAACGATATCCTGCGCTTCCTCCCAGGAGAATTTCGTATCGGGCATACCCGGTATCGGAGCATAACGGTCGTAGTCGAAAAGCTCTTCGAGACCGAGCAGGCCACGTTTGAGGCGATAATAACGCTCGACCAGGTCGAAGCGCGACGATACCGCCCCGACGAGCGCCTCCACCATCCGGTCGTCCGCTTCATTGCTCAGGTTGCGCGCGCTGAGCCAGTTCGGGTACCGGCGCAGCCGGTCGTCTATGGACTTGTCCAGCAGGATCGTGTTGAAAATATGGGTTAGCTCGGGCAGAACGGAATCCAGGCCATCGGTCAGCTCCAGTGCCGCTATCCTTCGCGTTTCCCGGTCAGGGTGGTACAGATCGCTCAGGACCTCCGGCTCCGCTCGCTTCTTCTCCCCGAATCGGAGCCTGCTCAGCATCTTGTCGAACAGGGCGCTCCAGGCTGATTTCCCCGCAGGCTCCACTTCGGCCAGGATGCGCTCTTCGGGCTCGGTGAGAAGGTAGGGCCGGTAGCGCCGGAGAGAACTCAGGTAGTGACGGTACTCTGAAAGGGCCGGGTCTGCAAGAAATGCTTCCGCGCGACTTTTATCGAGCTGAGTCCACTCGAGTTCGAAAAAGAGCGTGTCCCGGTGAAGCTCGCTGTAGAATTCCTTCTGTGCCTGGAAAAGGGCGCTTGCCCCGGGGTCCTGCGTCCGGGTGGAGAAAAGGAGATAGGAAAACGCCAGAAGCTTTTGCGCCCGCTCGTTGACGTCTTCCAGCAGGCGGACCGCATCGAGCAGTTCCTCCGGGGCCAGGGACTCGATCCTTCCCCGGTATCGGGCAAGGGCCACGATCTTTTCCCGGCACCACTTCCTGTCTTCCTCCATGCCCGGATCGTCGGAGCCGGCATAGAGGTCCCCAAGGTTCCAGACGATGTTTTCAGCAAGCAAAGTTCCCACACAGCCTCCAATGCGAAAATAAAGGGGTCACTTTCCGGTCATACAGTATAAGTTCGATCGAGCGTAAACAAAGGGCTCGGGAAGGGGGAAGGCAAAATACATGAGTTTCAGGAAAAGCTTCCTTCCAGGAAGGCGCGGTTCGGGACGAACATCTTCCCGGGATTCATGATATTGAGCGGATCGAGGGCCTGCTTTACCTTCCGCATCGCATCGAGTCCCCCTGCCCCCACTTCCAGCTCGATAAAGGGCGATTTGGCGATCCCAATCCCATGCTCGCCGGAAAGCGTGCCCTCCAGGTCGAGCACGATCCGGAACAGCTCATCGACTGCGGCCCCCGCCCGGCGAAGTTCGTCCTCGTTCCTCCGGTCGAGCATGATATTGGTGTGTATGTTGCCGTCGCCGGCATGCCCGAAACACACGATGGTCAGGTTGTATTTTTCGGCCAGGCCCCGGATGGCACGGATAAGGGCGGGAATTCTGGTTCGCGGCACTGTAACGTCTTCGTTGATCTTGCCGGGCCGGATGCGCCCGAGCGCAGGGGAAATAGCTCTTCGCGCTTTCCAGAGCGAGTCCCTCTCGGCCGGGGATCGCGCAATTTCCGTGCGGCTCGCACCCAGTTGGCGGCAAATCTGTGCTATTCTTTCGATCTGCCCTCCCAGGACTATTTCCGGCCCGTCGACTTCGATGAGCAGCATTGCCTCGGCATCGACAGGAAGGCCGATCTTGAGGTGATTTTCGACCACTTCGATCGTGGCCTGGTCCAACAGTTCCATTGTGGAAGGAATTATGCGGTTTTTCAAGATGCTGCAGACGGATTCGGCCGCCTGCTCCAGCTTGGGAAACACGGCCGTAAGGGTCCGAACCGCCTCGGGGGCGGGAACCAGACGTACGACTATTTTCGTAAAAATCCCGAGCGTTCCCTCGGAACCCGCCATCAGCCGGGTAAGATCGTAGCCGACTACACCCTTCATCGTACGCGTGCCGGTGCGGATTATCGGCCCGGTGGGGAGCACCAGCTCCAGGCCAAGCAGATAATCGCGCGTCACCCCGTATTTGACTGCCCGAGGCCCCCCGGCGCACATGGCTACATTGCCGCCGATCGTCGAAAAAGGCAGGCTTGCCGGATCGGGCGGATACATCAGGCCATGCTTTGCGGCCTCCTTCTGGAACTCGCCCGTGACGACACCCGGCTCGACGACGGCCGTCATGTTGTCCGGATCGAGTTCCACGATCCGGTTCAGCCGGTTCGTAACGATTATCAGGCCCCCTTGGGCAAGACAAGCCCCGACCATCCCGGACCCCGAGCCTCTCGGGTAGACCGCAAAACGGTGCGCGTTCGCCAGCTTCACCAACTCGGATATCTCGGCCGCATTCACGGGGAAAGCGACCCCTTCCGGCGCAAAGCGCATTTTGCTCGCATCGAAACTGTAACAATAAAGTTCTTCGGGTGAGGTCAGCAGGTTCTCCCGGCCCACAATCGCACTGATTTCCGGAAGCGGCAGAGGCATTTGCCGAAATAGTCCTTTCGTATCAGGATAAATCCAGGGTGACGTTTTAATTTTCCCGAAAGGAACATCGGGCGTCAAGCTAAACCTCCGACAGGTCCCGGATTCGAACGGTTTTTTTGGACCGCAGCCGGACAGGACAAAAACAAAACGGCACCCGAGGTGCCCAAACATACCTCGGATGCCGCCTGTTGATTATCTTACCCGCGAAGCCGGATCAATGGATCCGCGGAATCGACTTTAGATAGAAGTAAATCGCGCGCAGATCATAGTCGTTCAGGCTCTTGTAGCAGGACCACGGCATTCCCCCATAATTCCCGAGCCCCATGCAACCACATCCGTAGCCGCCGTATCCATAACCGCCGCCATAGCCGCCGTAGTAGTTGTTGCAGCAACCGCCGCCGTATCCGTAACCGCCGCCGTAGCAGCCGTAGCAGTTGTTGTAGCCATAGTCGTTGCAACCGTAGCAGTTGTTGTAGCTATTGCATCCGTAGCAATTATTGTAACCGTAACCATAGCAGTAATCGTCATAGTCGGTACGGCAGCCGTAGCAGGTGCCGCCATAGTATCCGTACCGCCACCAATCATAGGCATCATCGTAGTAGGGGTACCATCCGCCATAACCGCCGCCATGGCCCCAGTCTCCACCATGACCCCAGTCGCCGCCATGGCCATCATGGCCGCCCTGACCGCCATGGTCTCCTTGTCCACCATGGCCGCCCTGACCGCCGTGGTCACCACCACCCTGACCGCCGTGGTCACCTTGTCCACCGTGGCCTCCCTGACCGCCGTGGTCACCAGGACCGCCGTGGTCACCCGGGCCTCCTTGGCCGCCGTGGTCACCCGAGCCGCCCTGTCCACCATGGCCCCAATCACCACCCGGGCCGCCTTGCCCGCCCGGGCCTCCATGGCTACCGCTTCCGCCGGCACCACCACTACCTCCGGCTCCACCGCCGCCGGTATAAGCGCCGCCTCCGCCGCCATGATTGCCGCCTCCGGAACCACCCGACCCGCCTCCCGCTCCGCCGCGCTTCTGGTCGGCGGCAACGGCTTCAGGGCTTACTGCCGTCGTCGTGCCGTCACCAAAGCGCATGACGCTCATGAACGAGTTGAGGTCGTATCCGCCCGGCTGTCCATAGCCATCGGGGGTGAGGTTGCTCGAACAGACGCTTCCCTGGCACATGCCCGCCATGAACTTTTGCAGGTTCAACTGGACCGCAGTGCCGGTTCCCTGTTCCTGTGGGGTATGGCATGCGCCGCAGCCGACCTCGGAATTGACCAGAAAACTCCCGTATCCCACCTGCTGCCAGTTGGCCTGATCATAGATCAGGGCGACCGGACTCATGGTCAGCCCCTGCTTGGCCAGCGCGGCATAGTCGACCGCAGTCGAATCGGTTGTCGTCTGCGCCGGACCGTTTCCCGCAAGCAGCAGCAAAGGGAAACTGAGAAACACTAGTGCGACCAGAATGCGTCGGTGTAAAAATCTGTTAACCATGACCATCCTCCTTTTGACGAGAGACATACCTTCACAACGCGTTTGGACAACGCGGCAAACTACAGGGAACCGGCCTCCGGGACAATCAGACAAACCCCGTAAATGACCGTACTGACTAAGGTATTTCGGATGGTATGGTCGCGGTACGATCCCGTTTGGAGAGCTGGGGGCACATACGTGCCGATTCGCAGGGAGGGCGCAAAACGAATTATGTAGAAATTGTGTTCGCCTGAGAGGGATTGTAGTTACAACGGGAACTGCGGGGTAACCTTTAGCCCCGGTGTCCGGAAGACCCTGACGCGGCCCGCGCCCGAACCGGCCAAAAAGTCGCGTCCGCAAAGCCCGGACGGCTTTTCTGCACCTTTTCCACCCTCCTGCCGAAAACCGTTTCTCAACAGCGAATGCGTTTTGCGATTCATTACGGAATGCGGTATTGTTGATATGGGATACAAAATTGTAATTCGCCGTTCTTATTGCTTCTACGACTGTCAAAATTTCGATTGGGATTGACTTATGACAAACGGAGTATTTCGGCTTGGCTGTGAAATATTGCTGGAGTCGCCACCTTCCTGGTTCCGCTCGGCGCGGCTGGGGCTTTTGGCGAACCAGGCATCTGTAGACAGCACCCTGCGCAACGTCAAGGATTTGATCCGGGCAGCGGGAGGCCGTCTGGAGTGCCTTTTTTCCCCCCAGCACGGCTATTACTCGCAAAAACAGGCAAATATGGTCGAATCCGCCGACGATCGAGACTCCGAACTGGATATTCCGGTCGTGAGCCTCTACGCGGAAACCCGTCAACCTTCGCTGGAATCGCTCTCCGGAATCGACGTTCTGCTGATCGATCTTCAGGATGTCGGGACGCGCGTATACACTTACACGACCACGATGGGCCTCTGTATAGAGGCCGCTGCACGGGCGGGAATCAAAGTTGTGGTTCTGGACAGGCCAAACCCCATAAGTGGTACGGAAATTGAAGGTAATGTACTCGAAACGCGTTACCGGTCATTTGTGGGGTGGTACCAGGTCCCGATGCGGCATGGACTCACCCCGGGAGAATTTGCCCGCTATATCGATGCGGAAGCGAACATCGGCTGCGATCTGGAGGTGGTTGCGATGAAGGGATGGAGGAGAAGCTGCTATTTCGACAGCCTCGATCGCCAATGGGTTTTCCCTTCGCCCAACATGCCCTCCTGGGAAACAGCCCTTATCTACCCCGGGATGGTGCTGCTGGAAGGAACGAACATCAGCGAAGGGCGGGGAACGACCCTGCCGTTCCATATCTTCGGGGCGCCGTTTCTGAATCAGAAGCGGATTCTCTCCCGCCTCCATGCAGCCGGCGTCGAAGGCGTTTTCTTCCGGCCGCTTGTCTTCGAACCTGCATTCGACAAGTACCGGGGACAACCTTGCTTCGGATTCCAGATGCATGTGACGGACAGGCGGAAATTCCGTCCTTACCGGACCGCGCTCGCCCTCCTGCAGGCGCTTTGCAGCGAGCACCCGGACCGGTTTTCATGGCTCGATCCGCCCTACGAATATGAAACGGAAAAGCTGCCCATAGATATTCTCATCGGAAGCGAGTCGATCAGGCGGCGGATAGAACAAGGTGAAGACCTGGACCGGCTGGAAGCACAATGGCAGGGTCCATTAGGCGAATACAGGCAGAAGTGCGAACGGGCGCTTCTCTACTCAAACTAAAGAGGGACCGGGTTGTTGCCCGATCCCTCATTTTTAAGTTCAAGAATTTGGCTCAGGTGTCAATGAAGCAGCTTACCGATCCTGTTCCAGCGAACGTAGCTTTCCGAAGGCGAGAGAGTAGCTTCTCCGTCCGAGTTCCAGGACCAGTATATGATAAAAGCTTCGCCCCGGAGATCGTTCATGTCGACAAATTTCCAGAACCGGCTGTCATAGCTTTCATCCCGGTTGTCGCCCATGACGAAGAGGCTGTTCGACGGAACGACAATGGGGGCCATATTGTCCCGGGGGCTGATGTTTGCAGGAAGGACCTTGTTATCACTGTGAGTTATATACGGTTCGGTCAGAAGTTGATTGTTCACATAGACCTGTTTGTCTTTTATCTGAACAGTATCGCCGGGAAGGCCTATAACTCTTTTGATAAAGTCCTTTGTAGGATCGACAGGGTATTGAAATACAACAATATCGAATCTTTTCGGATCCTTGATGTGGATCAATTCTTTATTCACTATCGGGAGCCGGATTCCATAAATAAACTTATTTACAAGGATGTGGTCGCCGACGAGCAGGGTGGATTTCATCGAACCGGACGGAATCTTGAACGCCTGTACTACAAAGGCGCGTATGAACAAGGCCAGGAGGACGGCAATGATGATTGCTTCGCTGTATTCACGGACAAGGCTTTTTTGTCGCGCTTTTTCGTTGGGTGTTTCAGCCAGAATTTTCAAAATTAACTCCTCTCACCGGGAATAATGCAACAAGAAGCTAGTTTAATTAGTTTCTTGCAAGTTTTCAAGCTATGATGGTAGATTAAAAAAATTCCAAAATGTCAATATAAAAAAATGAACAAAGTGCGGGGACAACTGCCGTTATGCTTTCTCTTCTTTCAAAAGCGGAAAATCTGGTCGGCCTCGATATAGGCTCCAATAGCGTCAAAATGGTGCAGATTCGGGCAGCCGATTCCAAGCCGAAGCTGGTGAACCTGGGTTTGATCCCCCTGCCCGGAGACGCCTTCGAAGAAGGGAGAATGGCGAAGCCCGAACTCGTGTCCAACGCTATCCGCCAGCTCGCAGCCCACTTGAAGATCAAGCAGAAGAAAGTAGCCGTGGCCATTTCCGGCTATGACGTCATGATTAAGAAGATCGAGCTGCCCACCATGACCGAAGAAGAACTCAAGGCGCGGATGCAGGCGGAACTCGGCCAGTACATACCATACAACATTGATGAAGTCGACATAGATTACCAGGTTCTCGACGTATCAAAAGCTCGACCGAATTATATGGAAGTCCTGCTCGTTGCAGCAAAAAAGGAGTCGATAAGCGACTACAGCGCTATCATGAAGCAGGCAGGACTTGAACCTTATGTAATAGATGTCGATTTCTTTGCATTGGGAAACGCTTTTGAAGCAACAGATACCTTTACAGATGAAAGCATAGCCCTTCTGGATATCGGTGCAAATAAATCTGTAATGAATATAGTTTATAAAGGCATCCCGGTCTTTACCAGGGGCATTTCCATAGGCGGCAACCAGATTAGCGAAACTATCCGGGATTACTTCAGGATCCCCTTCGAAGAAGCCGAATCGGTAAAACTGGGCGAAGCACCCGACCGCTACCCGGCGCAGGAACTCCAGGAAATCTTCACCTCGACGGTGCGCAACTGGGTCGGCGAATGCAAGCGGGCGGTGGACTTTTATTACAACAACTATCCGGAATACAGGATCGGCTCCCTGCTCCTGAGCGGCGGCTCGTGCAGGATTCCCCTGCTCGACAAACTGTTCCAGGAAACGATGGAACTCCCCGTGGCGATCTTCAATCCCGTATCCAAGATAGAGTATGATTCCAGGCAGTTCGACCCTGCCTACATTGACTATATTGGCCCTCGGATGGCTATTTCACTGGGACTGGCGTTAAGAAAGACAAAAGAAAAATGATCCAGATCAATCTGCTTCCGATTCGAGCGACGAAGAGCAGGGACTTTACCGCGCATTTCCCCGCCATCTACCTTGCATGCGTATTCATTGCGCTGGCAACAATCGCATACCTGTGGGTTTCGACGGAGTATGAAATAGCGGGCCTGCAGACGAAGCTTGCGGGTATCGAAAAGGAAGTGGCGAAATACGCCAAATTCGAACAGGCTCTGCAACAGCTCACCAAGAGAAAAGAAATTATCGACAAGAAGCGCCAGACCATAAAGGAACTGAAGGCGGATCGCGATGCAGTCGTCCGGATGCTCGCTCTGCTCTCCATCCAGGTTCCGCTCGAGAAGATGTGGTTCAACAAGCTGGCGCAGGTCGGCAATTCCGTGACGCTCGAGGGGGTAGCCCAGAGCAACGAGGCCATCGTGGAATTCATGCGCAAGCTCGAGTCTTCTGCTTACGTGGAAAAAGGGAGCACGAACCTGGTTCTTTCGAAGCAGTTGCCGATGAACGATATGAAATTGAGGGATTTCCAGATCACGTATCGTTTTCTTCCATTTTCCGAAGTCCAGAAAAAGTCGAAGATGTAGGCGCCATGAAAAAATTCATATCCTATGCAGCAATACGGGAAAAGATATCTGCAATCCCCTCTTCGCAGAAAGTCCTGCTTTTCATCCTCACCTTCATGGTGTTGGGAGGGGCCTTCTATTTTCTGAAGTTCCAGGATCAGCTTGCAATGGTCGAGCAGCTCGAACGGAAAGTGGCGGACCAGGAGAAGAAGCTGGTGACCCTTAAAGCCGCCGCGGCCAAGGTCCAGGTCCTCGAGAAGGAACTGGCGCAGGCGGAAGAGGAGCTCTCGGTCCTCCTCACACTACTGCCGGACCAGAAGGAAATTCCCGGCCTTCTCGAAAGCGTATCCCGGCTCGGGGCCAAGGTCGGACTGGAAAATATCCTGTTCCAGCCCCAGCCCGAGGTGCCCAAGGAATTTTACGCGGTTATCCCGATCAAACTCGACCTGCTCGGTACTTTCAACGATCTGGGAGTTTTCCTGGACAATATCAGCAAGCTGAACCGCATATTGAAAGTAGACAGCATCACCCTGACCCGGCAGAGGGACAAGAATACGTCACTGCTCCAGGTCGGATGCACGGTAGTCACGTACCGGTTTCTCGATAAGCCGGCACCTCAGCCCGGCGCCAAGGGCGCCGCGAAGAACTAGGGGACCGGCCATGTTCGGTTATCACGGGTTTTCAGGTTTTCCGGAGGAAGGAAACAGCAGTTCGAATGGGGGGCGCATGCGAAAAAGAGGCATAAACTGGGGGGGTATTCTTCCTTTCGTCCTGGTACTGGCCGTACTCTGGGGCTACGGAGCCGTGGGGGCATATGCCGCGAGCGGGACGGACACGGACGATCTGCAGGGTGCGGTGGTTCCGCCTCCTTCGGCAAAACCGGTTGTTCCCGGTGCCGACACATACGAGAGCCCGAAAAAGCCGAAGGCCGCGCCGGCCAGAAGCCAGGCTCAGGCGAAGAAACCGGCTGCGGCCCGCACCGCGATGCCCGAGGCATTGGGCACACCGTCCGTGGCGGTGAAACAATATACCGGGAAGCCGATCAGCCTTGACCTTCTCGATGCCGATCTGCGAAACGTCCTGAGGCTCCTGGCAGATCTCACCGGAACCAACATCGTCATCGAACCTGACGTCACGGGCAAGGTCACTCTCAAGGTCGAACAGGTTCCCTGGGACCAGGTCCTGGATATGGTTCTGTCCATGAACGACCTTGGTAAGGAACAGGTCGGAAATGTGATCCGGATCGCCCGCCAGACAAAACTCCGGCAGGAATGGGCCCAGCAGGCCGAAGCGATTCGCGCCAAGCAGGACCTTGCCGAAACGGCAAAAGACCTCGGCGAACTCTCTACTGTCTATCTCCCCGTCAGCTTCGGCAAGCCGAGCGACGTCGCCGCAAAGATTTCCGAAATAAAGAGCGACCGCGGCAAGGTGACAGTCGACGAGCGCACCAGCCTGGTGATTTACACCGACTACCCGGCACGGCTCGCAAACGTTCGTCAGCTGCTCTCCAAACTCGACCGGCCGACTCCCCAGGTGCTGATCGAGGCACGCATAGTCACTCTGACAAGCGAGGTGAACAAGACCCTGAATACGAGTTTCGGGATCAACACGTCGCATTCGCCAACAAAATCCGGATCGGTTATCCAGGATTTCGCCCTGAACGGCCCTCCGGGCCCCACCTATGCGATGACAATCGCGCAGTTGGTCGGCAAGACGCTTCTCCAGGTTGACCTCCAGCTCACAGCCCTCGAAGCCACCAGCCAGCTCCGAGTCATGGCTGCTCCGCGCGTCATGACCCTCGATAATGTAAAAGCCACGATCAGCCAGGGTACCCAGATTCCCTACCTGGCCGTGGGCAACAACAACTCGGGCGTTACCGCGACCGAATTCAAGGATGCCATTCTCGAACTGCAGGTCACCCCGCACATCACTCCGGACAGGAAAGTGCGGATGACGATAGAAGCCAAGCAGGATGAGCCTTCGGCCACGCTGTACACAGTCGGCAGCAGCCAGGTGCCGGGCATCGACACACGCAAGATTTCCAGCGAACTCCTTCTCGACTCGGGAAATATCGTCGTCATCGGCGGGATCATACGCAATCGGGACACCACGACCAAAAACCAGACACCGGGGCTGGGAGACATTCCGCTCCTGGGGAGGCTCTTCAAATCCGAGTTTTCCGATGTCGTCAGAAACGAGCTGCTGATATTCCTGAGTCCGCAGATCGTGGAAACGACAAAACCTCTCGATCGCTCCTGATTTTGGTGTGATTTTGGTGTTGCTCATGGAGATGTGAAAGTGTAGTATCTGCCAACGGGGTTTTTAGCGGGGAAGTAAAACGGGGTTGCGGGAAAAGTTCTGAGGGGGGATCGCGATGGGGTACTGCTCTATCCGGAGCAGGAAGGCTATTCTTTGGCTTTCCTTATGCCTGGTACTGTCAGTTGTTTCTGCCTGTTCAATGCAAAAATCTGCCAACACGCTGGAATCCGGTAAAACCGACACCAAAAAACTTGCCGAAAATGCAACCGCTGTGCCGCCAGTCCAGGAGAGGGAGCCTGTCAGGGTAGACTACCTCCGGCCGATTTCGGAAATCGACAGCCCGGAAATCTACGTCTACAAGGAAAAACGGCGGCTCTACGTAATCCAGTCCAACACGCTGGTGCGCGATTACCCGGTGGGACTGGGATTCCATCCCAACGGCGACAAGGAGCGTGAAGGCGACGGCAGGACCCCGGAAGGCGATTTCAAAATCTGTCAGAAAAATCCTGCGAGCCGTTTCAACAAAGCGCTCGGACTCAATTACCCGTCTAGAAACCATGCGGAACGCGCCTTCTTCGCCGGCGTGCTCTCGCCTGTCGATTTCAAGGAAATCCTGGTTGCCTACGAGAGACAGTCCACTCCGCCCTGGCACACTCCGCTGGGGGGAGAAATCTATATTCATGCGGGCGGCGCCCAGCGTGACTGGACCAACGGCTGCATCGCACTCTACGATAGCGATATGGACGAACTTTTCCGAATCGCTTCAACCGGCACACCGGTGCACGTCAGGCCGTAGTTCCTTCCCTATCCGAAAAATCTGAAATAATCGAGGCGGGGTTCATCCCCGCCTTTTTATTGCCACATCTCTCGGTCATGTGGGTTCAATTTGCACCCAACTTCGATGACCATCCCATACCCGTTTATTCCCCTGCAGCCGTTTTGTCCTTTGTCCGAGCCGATCCGCGAAATTTTGCCGCACCTGGCACATCCTTTGCCTGACAGGAAACATCACCACCCCTATCGTATGCAGATGGGATTTTTTCCAGCGAAGGCATATGACAATATAAAGGAAAGGGAATCATGAACGAACAACAGAGGGTTGTCATTGTCGGCGGTGTTGCCTGTGGGCCGAAGACCGGATCACGATTGAAACGTTTGCTGCCGCATGCGGAGGTTACAATGATCGAAAGAGGCCATGTGGTCTCTTATGGCGCGTGCGGGCTTCCTTATTATGTGGAAGGAATGTTTCCCAATGTCGGCATGCTCTCGGAAACAGGAGTGGGAGTTCCCCGAACGCCGGCGTATTTCGAAAAGGTCAAGGGCTTCAAGACTCTCACTCGCACCGAGGTCCTCGATATCGACCGGTTGAAGAAAACGGTCAAGGTCAAAAACCTCGAAACCGGCACTCAGGAAACCATCCTGTACGACAAGCTTGTTTTGGCGACCGGAAGCCGCCCCATTATCCCCCCCATACCCGGGATTGACCTGGATCGGGTCTGGACAATGCGTCATCCGGACGATGCAGAAGAAATGGTGACGGAGATAGAGCGTCGCGGGCTTCGCCGCGCAGTGCTGGTGGGCGCGGGATATATAGGGGTCGAAATGGCTGAGGCGCTGGTCGGCCGGGGCCTTGAAGTAACCATGATCGAGATGATGGACCAGATACTGCCTCAGTTTCTCGATTTTGAAATGGCGGCGCTCGCCGCCAGGCATATCGCCTCGAAGGGAGTCAAACTGGTCCTGGGGGAAAAGGTCGAAGCCATTGAGGGAAAAGACGCGGTGGAAGCAGTCAGGACCGGGAACGGCCTAATCCCTGCCGATCTTGTCGTTATAGGCGCCGGAGTGCGGCCCAATGACGAACTGGCCCGAAATGCCGGAATCGCGTGCGCCCCCAAAGGCGGCATCCTGATCAACAGCTACTGCCAGACCAGCGATCCTGACATTTATGCAGGCGGAGATTGTGTCGTAAACAGGTATTTCGATTCGATCAACACGGACTACGTGTTTGTTCCGCTTGGATCGACCGCGAACAAGCACGGCAGGACCATCGCCAATCACATTGCAGGCATTTCAGTCCCGTTTGGCGGAGTTTCAATGACCGGCATCTGCAAGGCCTTCGATTTCAACATCGGCCGCACCGGTCTGACGGAAAAACAGGCCAGGTCGCTTGACCCGAATATCGAGACGGCTCTCTGGACAGGCCCGGCACTGCCTCACTTCATCAAGGGAAGCAAGCCTCTCGCCATCAAAATAATTGCCTCGCGCCGAAACCGTAAGCTCCTGGGCGTCCAGATAGTCGGGATGGGAGATGCCGCCAAGCGCATCGATGTCGCTGCCACGGCCCTTTCCCTTCGCGCCACAATCGACACACTGGCGGACCTCGATCTGGCCTATGCGCCTCCGTATGCACCGCCGATCGATCCCATAGCGGCGGCGGCGCATCTTCTCGCGAACAAGCTGGACGGCCTGGCAGACGGTATCTCCCCTGTCGAAGCCAGGGCCCGCATGGATAGCGGAGAGGATTTGATGCTGCTGGACGTGCGGACCCCGGGCGAATACAAGACGATGCGACTGCCCGATGCAAGAGTGGTCCACATCCCCCTGGGCGAGGTGCGAGAGAAGGTGGCCCAGTTCCCGAAAGACAAGGATATCCTGGCGTTCTGCAAACTCAGCATGCGAGGCTATGAAGCACAAAGGATCCTCAATGCCGCCGGTTACCGGCGCGTCTGGTTCATCGAGGGAGGACTCGTTGGCTGGCCTTACGAAATCTGGACGGCAGATTGATTTTCGCGCTGAAACGATCGGCCGGATGAGGGCCGATGCTGTGGGCAGCCCCGGCAACGAGGAAAGAAACGGCCACCCTGCAATGTCGGAATAAGGAAGAACGTGCGACGGCATGCCCCGCTGCAAATGGGATGGTGCATCGTGTCCCCTGCGCCATCGGCAAAGATGCAAATTGTTTCCATGCGGCAGGACTGCGGTCCATTGCCGAAAAATGAGCGCTTCGCTTGTGGGGGGAGGCTTTCAGCCTCGAGTTGTTCAGGATATTTATTTCTTGTCCTTCATGAGGGCATCGAGCCCGGCGAAAGCCTTGAAGGTGGTTGTCGGTCCCTGTTTGCCCTGGCCCTCGGTTTCCTCGTAACAGTCGGCAGTGGCATTCCGGGAATGCTCGTTGTCGTGGCAGAACAGGCAGAGCAGTTCCCAGTTGCTGCCGTCGGGCGGATTGTTGTCGTGGTTGTGGTCCTTGTGGTGGACCGTCAGCTCGCGGAGCCTTTTGCCCGAGAACTCACGCCCGCACCGGGCGCAGATGGGCGGATACATCTTCATTGCCCGCTCGCGGTAGGTCTTTTCCCGAAGCTCCCGGTTGCGCAGAGTCTCGGCGATGAGTTTGTCCACTTTGCCGGGTTCCGCCGGCGGTTTGTTCTGAGACATGCGAAGCCCTCCCAGGCATGCACAGGATCGGCAGGCCGAACCCGCCGGAATAGATTAAGAATCGCTCTCCAACCATTGTCTTGTGTCACTATAATGGATTTTTCCGTTTTCATCCACTGCGTGCTTCGAAACGGCGGGGCGCGATTTTTCCTCGCCTCCCGGCGATTGAATGGTTGCCAAACCGGGGGGACTTCAGTATAATGCACTTTCACTGCCGAAGTGGTGGAACTTGGTAGACACGCCATCTTGAGGGGGTGGTGGGGAGACCCGTGCCGGTTCGAGTCCGGCCTTCGGCACCACGAAAAGAGGACAGCCCATAAAGCTTCGAATCCGCCCGGATTCGAGGCTTTTTTCTTTGGCGCGGCAAATCGTAGTGAGTGGCCGCGCAACTACACCTTCCAGGCCTGCCTGCCAACAGCCGGTTCTTCCTGCCGGCAACGAAGGGAAACCTCCGAGTGGTTAAGCCTTTCCATATTATGGCCATCGATGTCGAGGATGAACCTCGGCATCACTAAGGTTGCCGGCCTTAGCAGTGAATCGGTTCCTTGGCGTCCATTAGCGTTTTTTCCCTTTCCTCACTTGTAAATCTGCATACTCAGGCATTCAGCTCGCACTATCTGCCAATGTTTGAGAGGAGATGGAATCCCATTGGCTTTCCTGGATGGACTTGATGCCGAACGCCTTTCTACCTGATCATGTTCCACCACCCTCACTCACCAGTATGGCCTGACCCGATCCCCACCCTTCTTGTTTGAATTTGTGTGCAAATTTGGGATAATCCCATAAGGCTGCGAGGGTTGGATGGTATACTTGGAAGAAGTCTTTGGTGCAGGACATGAACAACTTTGGAACTTGACAAATTGCTTGCCGCCACCAAAGAGAGCGCGGGCGTCTGTGGATTTCTTCTTATCATTTCTGCTCGCCGGCTCGGCAGATGGGTTTCCACATTTTGACCCGGACCATGGAGAGGGGGGCCCGGAGATCAGTCGAGATTCATATGATCGCTTTTTCCCGAACCACGATACGATGCCTCTAAGTTGAACTTTAGTGAACCAAAACGCTGAGCATTGCACTCTAGACTTGGACGAACCAGGACCATGAGCACTCCCTCAAACCCGGAGCTTCAGTTGGCGTACGATTTTGTGGAGCACACCGACCGGAATATCTTCCTGACCGGCAAGGCCGGTACCGGCAAAACGACATTCCTCCACAACCTTAGAAAAAGTACCCACAAACGGATGATCGTCACCGCCCCGACCGGTGTTGCGGCCATAAACGCCGGAGGAGTCACCCTGCATTCCTTTTTCCAGCTGCCCTTCGGTCCCTTCGTGCCCGACAGCGAGGCTTATGGCCGCCAGAATCAACACAGGTTCAGCAGGGAGAAGATAGATATTGTCAGAAGCCTGGACCTGCTGATCATCGATGAGATCAGCATGGTGAGGGCGGATCTTCTCGACGGAGTCGATGGAGTCCTGAGGCGCTACCGCCGCAACAACCTGCCGTTCGGCGGGGTGCAGCTTCTCATGATAGGAGACCTGCAGCAGCTTTCCCCGGTAGTCACGGAAGATGACCGGACCATCCTGCGGGAATTTTACAGTTCAATGTACTTTTTCGGCTGCCGTGCCCTTAGTCTTTCCGATTTAGAGGTAATCGAACTCAAGCACATCTACCGCCAGTCGGACAACCGCTTCATAGACATCCTGAACAAGGTGCGCGACAACCGACTCGACCAGGCTTCCCTGCAAGAACTCAACAGCCGCTACCGGAAGGATTTCATGCCCGGAGACAACGAGGGCTACATTACGTTAAGCACCCACAACAGAAGCGCTGATGCCATCAACGAATCCAGGTTCAAGTGTTTGCATGAGAAACCGCATTCCTTTAATGCCGAAATAGAGGGTGATTTTCCGGAGTATTCCTATCCGACCTCTCCTGTGCTCACCCTCAAAAAGGGCGCCCAGGTGATGTTCGTCAAAAACGATCCATCGCCCGAAAAGCTCTATTTCAACGGCAAGATCGGCAGGATCACCCGAATCGGCGACCGGTCGGTTTTCGTGAAATGCCCCGGCGATGACGGGGAGATCACGGTGGAGCCGGTAATTTGGGAAAATATCAAATATCGGATCGATTCCGAGACCAGGGAAATCACCGAGGAAAAGGTCGGCAAATTCGTACAGATCCCGCTCAAGCTGGCTTGGGCCATCACAATTCATAAAAGCCAGGGGCTGACATTTGAAAAGGCCGTCATCGACGCCAAGGCCGCCTTTGTCCATGGCCAGGTCTATGTTGCACTGAGTCGCTGCAAAACCTTTGAGGGCCTGGTGTTGAGTTCGCCCATTCCGGCCAGCGCCATAAAGACCGATGAGGCCGTGTCCCAATTTATCGTCCAGACGTCCCAGGCCCCACCTTCCACGGAGAAGCTCGAAACCGCCAAAGTCTTCTATCAGCAGCGGTTGCTCACTGAATGCTTCGACTTTGCCCGGATGCGCGCGTTGCTCAGCCGTCTTATCCAAGTGCTTCGCACCAATGCCGGGACAATCAGGACTTCGAGCGCCGGCGACCTCCATGAGATGGAGGCCAGGGCGATGGCAGAGATATTCGTGGTCAGCGAAAAGTTCCATAGGCAATTGACCGGGCTCTTCGCTGAAGATAAAAGGCCCGAGGCCGATCCAGCAGTCTTCGAGCGCGTGACCAAGGCCGGGGTTTATTTCGAGGAAAAGCTGGACTCTATTCTGTGGGACTGTCTCACCACCCTAACGATAGACACTGACAATAAGGAAATCGCAAAGGTCGCTAAGGGCGCCCTAGACGAACTCAAGAAAGAGACGGCGGTGAAGCTTGCGGCGGTGCGGAGCTGCAAGCCGGGTTTTTCTCCCGGCCGCTACCTGCGCGCCGTATCATCCGCCGAAATAGACTTGAAGCCCAATAAGAAAAGAGAAAGCAGGACCAAGGAACATACCCTCCCCGAAATCGGCCACCCGGAGATCTTTCAAATACTCAAGGATTGGCGCGCAGCCAAGGCCGGGGAAGCCGGTGTCCCCCATTACCAGATTTTGCACCAGAACGTGTTGATCCAGATAGCAGCAACCCTGCCCGACAGTCCGGCGGCCTTAATGAGCATCGAGGGAATCGGCAAACGTCTGTTCAAAAGATACGGGAAGGATTTGCTGGCTTTGGTTTCTTCTTATCGGCAGAAGCACCGGCTCTGTGAACCTGCCCGGCAGGCGGTAACGGCCGATTCCAACCTTCGCGCCAAGGATGGGAGACCCGTTGCTATCGATACGAAGCAAGTTACCTACGATCTTTTCAAGAAGGGATTGACCGTTGCTCAGGTGGCCCAGGAGCGAGGTCTGGCCCCGTCGACCATCGAAGGCCATCTGGTCTGTTTTGTGGAAACCGGCCGGATCGATATCGGAAGGCTCTTGACCGAGGAAAAGCTCAAAATCATCGACCGGCAAATGATGGAGATGAAGGACAAGCCGCTCGGGCACATCAAACAAGTCTTGGGCGAGAACTATTCATATGGCGAAATCAGGCTGGTCCAGGCCCACCGGAAATACCTGGCAGCCAGTGAGGCTGCTGAAGAGCCTTCCTTCTCTGATCGAACAGGTGGCGGCGGAAATAGCTAATCGTTTTGGGCCGGCCTCATCAAATCGCCTCAGCAATCCTTTGCGCCGGGCGTGGACCTTGAGTTTGTGTGTTTTCAGCAGGGGGTGAAAAGCATCTTCTGTCAAAAGACGCAACGCAGCCCTGAGATCTTCGGACGTTCCCGGATTTTTCCTGACGAACCGCTTGGCTGAACGCACAAATGAGTTGGAACGCAGCAGACTGCGCCTCATGAGGACGCGGCATCCGGTGAATCGAACATTCTCCCGGACGCTGCCTTGTTCGCTTCGCTGCAGTGTCTTATTTTCTCCGGCAGGCGTTTTTCACCGTAAACCGGCGTTTCCATTCGTAACAGGATTCACCCCCCGTCAGACAGGGAATCCGAGAAAGGTCTTCATCATGCAAGGGACTCTGCCTGACTGCAGTATCCCCGTTCTCATCCAGGATGAGGTCGGCAAGGCCGTCAAAGGGCTTCCCGAGATTATCCGCCTGGTAACCATCGCCATTTTCGCCAAAGGGCATATTCTTCTGCGGGGGTTGCCGGGAGTTGCAAAGACCACCCTGCTTCGCGCCTTCAGCAGGACCATCGGCGGCGGGTTCTCAAGGATTTCCGGCACCCCCGATCTCATGCCCACCGAATTTCTCTTCACCATGTGGCCTACAATCGAGGGGGACGATCCCGACCTTTCCGCGACGAGCTTGAAATTCGGCGAACTTGCCTTTCACCTGGGGCCGCTGCTGAAACACGGGCAGAACCTGGCCATCATGCTCATCGATGAGATAAACAGGATTCAGTCCAAATCCCAGAGCGCCTTTCTGGAAATCATGCAGGAAGGGAGCGTCACTTTCGGGGTTCAGCGCTTTCGAATCCCGCACGCCCTGTTCGTCGCCACGCGCAACCCCCTGGAAACGGAGGAAACCTTCGAACTGCCCGAGGCGCAGAAAGACCGCTTCATGTTCGAGGGACGCGTTTCGAGACCTGAAGAAACGATCCGCATGGAACTGATCATGAATCCCGCTTTTCAGCAGATCGACGAACTGATCGGCGGGATTCCCCGCCTCATTGGCCTCGAAGAACTCCGGCAGGCAAGAGACGAAGTACAACAGAAGGTGCAGGTATCCCCCGAACTGGCGAGATATATAACCGGACTCTCCGAAGCCACCTGGAAACCGGGGGATTACGTCTCGTTCGACGGCCTCGAAGGAAAAGAACTCAACGAAATCGTCCGGGCCGGTTTGTCGCCTCGCGCCGAAATCCTCCTGGCGCAGGCCGGCAGGGTCGTCGCCTGGATCAACGGGCGGAGCTTCGTCATACCCGGAGACATCCAGGAGATTTTTCTCGACGTCTGCACCCACCGGTTCTTTCTGACCAGAAGCTTTACCAGGCGCCGCACCGACCTGGCCAGGGAACTACTGGCGAAAATCCTCGAACAGGTTCCAGCCCCGAGGGGATAGTATGGACAAGAGGCAAAAGCCGATCCTGGGCGACCTCCTGCAGGAACTGGATTACCTGGTCGATTTCAAATCCAGGAACCTGCACTCGGGCAGGTGGCCCGCAACCGGCATTGCGGGGGACGGGTACTCCTTCGAGAAATTCGAAAACCTGTCCGGCCACCCCGACTTCCGAAGGATCGATTTCCTCGCAACAGCCCGCAATCCCCTTATCAGTGAACCGCTCGTCCGCAGGTTCAAACGCACTGGTCTGATCGACGTGATCATGCTCGCCGATCTTTCGCCATCCATCTTTTGCGGGTTTTCCGAACCGAAGCTTTTTCAGGTTGCAAAGCTGGCGGTGCTGTTCGGCTATACGGCATTTCGTTTCGGCGACCGGTTCGGTTTTCTGGGCTTTGACAATGAAATCCTTCCCCGGTTCACGCATCCACCGGCCCGTTCGCCATCCCTGGGAATTGAGATCGGTGAACGGCTACTGGACTTCGAACCCTCCGCCAAAACAGGAAAATTGAACCTGGCCCCGGAACACTTTCTCCCGGAGAAGAGATCGCTGATCGTCCTGGTTTCCGACTTCTATTTCGCACCGCACGATCTCCGAACCATTTTGCAGCGCCTCCGGCGCCACGCGGTCCTCCCCGTGATGCTGCGGCAGGAGTGGGAGCAGAAATGGCCGGACGGCCTTTTCGGGGTCCTGCGGCTGAAAGACCCGGAGAGGCTCGGGGAAAAAGTGCTGTTTTTTTCGTCCCGAACGGTAAAGAAATTCAATGAAAAAGCCAGGAAGAACCGGGAGGAGACCAAACGCATCCTGGAGTCCTTTTCCGCTGTGCCGCTCATTCTGGACAAGGTAACGCCGAACGATTTTCTGGACGCGCTGGACAGGAGGTACGAATGAGAAGGATATTCCCGTGGGTCCTGGCCGTGGTCCTCGGCATCGCCTTCGCGGGGGTGCGGGAGGCCGGCGCCTTCGAGACCGAATCCGGAATCTCCGCGGACGTCTTCGTGGAAAGGGACTACGGCTACTTCCTGGGCGACCTGGTGAAGGTTTCCTTTCGAGTCGCATTGCCCGAGGGGCACTACATCGACCCGGGTTCGCTGCCCAAATCAAACGCACTGGTCGGCGGCTGGTGCGAGGTCAGGGAGCGAACTATCCGGGAAGCGGTACACCCGGGAAGCCGCCTCTACCACCTGTCCTTTATCTTCCAGGTCTTTCGTGTCGGCGGCCAGGACCAGCCTCTCATCATCCCCTCGATACCGTTCAAATACGGCCCACCGGGCCGGATTTCGGACTACCCCGGTGCGCTGCCCGCCTCGCCCCCTATCCTGGTTTCCCCCCTGACCAATCTGCAAGGGAACTTCAAGCCCGCCATCAGGTGGTTCTGGAGCAGTTCCTCTCCGCAGATCGTCCGTGGTATCGGGGTTGCTCTGCTTGCCTGTGTCGCTTTTTTCCTGTTTTTCCGGTTTTTGATTCGCAGACCCGCCCATTCGCCTTCCCCGTTCAGGGCCGCCCTGAAAAAACTCCCTCACGCGCAGAACGCGGCTGCCGCCCTGGTCATTTTCCGAACCGCTCTCAATGAGAAAGCCGGAAAGGCCATTTTCATCCACAACATCACCGATCTTTACCGGGTATTTCCCCCGGCACAGGAGCATGAGAAGGAGTTACGCGAACTCGTGTCGCTTTCCGATGTGGTCAGCTTCAACCCTATGGGCGATAAGGCCGGCGACGCGCTGGTCCCCAGGGTGCGCGACATCCTGAGGCAAATGAGAAGGAGCGAAAAGTGGGAGTAGAAAGGCCGTGGGTTCTGATTTTGCTCCTCATCGCGCTGGGGGTCGCCTTGCTTCGGAACCGGAGAGCCTCCCTGCTGTTCCCCAGCCTGGACCCAGTTCCGGGGGATTGGGCGGGGCGGAGCGCATCTTTCCTTTCGCGGACCGGTCCCGTCATGCTCCTGGTATCGCTTCTTCTCCTGGCCGCAGGCATCCGCGTCCCTCACATGGAATGGGCAGGGTACGACTACGGCGCATCAATCGTTTTCATTCTCGATGAATCGGCAAGCATGGCCGAGCCGTTCGAACCATCGATCGAATGGATGCTGAATCGATCGGAAGACAAACCCGGCAAGTTCCAGGCGGCAAAATCCTACATCTCCAGGTTCGTGGAGAAGCGAAGAACGGGGCAGGACCTCTATGGGCTGATCGCCTTCGGATCGTCCGCAATCAAGGTCCTGCCGCTGACGTTCAACCGCTCCATGTTCCTCGCATGCCTGGATGCTCAGAACTGCATCCTCGGCACAACCGTCATCTCCCAGGCCGTTGCTCTCGGGCTGGATGAACTGGTTCAATCCGACGTTCGCAGCCGGGTCGTTATCTTCGTCTCGGACGGAGGCGGCCTCATGGAGGATGAGAAGTACAATTTCAGCAGTATTTTCCGGGACCAGAGCATCCGGTTCTACTGGATTGCGCTGGGTGACGACCCCCTGGGCGAAGTCAAACAGTTCATCGAAAAAATAGGCCCCCTGGGCAGGCGGATAGACGCTTCCAGTGTTCAACAACTCGATGCGGCCTTTGACGAAGTCCATAAACTGGAGCGGTCCCTGATTGCCCACAGGTCGAGTTCCCCGGCCTTTTCGCTGCTGTTTCTCGTCTACACGGCATTCGTCCTGCTGGTGCTGGTCTGGGTCACAGACTCCCTGTTCGTCTACAGCCAAAGGAACTGAAAGCTTCCCATGAGAAGGACCATCCTGCTTTTATCCCCATTTCTCCTGCTGGGACTGGTATTGACGGCCTGGAGCCATCGGCTGGCCTCCTGGTACGACCGGCATGCCCACAGAGAAGAACTCCTCTTGTCCCGGGCCAGCAGCTTTCTGGAGGAAAACCACCTGGAAGACTATGAAAACGCTTTGCAGGATGCCCTTCTTTCCGGCGCCGGCTCGAAGGCCCTTCGCGCGATCGCGCTGTACAATCTCGGCTGTTCGTCTCTGAACAAAGTCGGGCCGGACAACCCGGGCGCCTCCAAGGATGCGATGTTCTATTTCACGGAGTCGCTGCGAAACGATCCCACCCTGCTGCCTGCCAAGTACAACCTGGAACTCCTGATGCGAAGAGCCGACGACCGGTCCGAGCAGCAGAGGAAAAAGCGCCCTTCCTCCAAGGGTGAGGGTGACGAGAAACACGAAAAAGTTCCCCTCAGAATTCCCATCCCCGGGCAGCGCGCCCTGGGGGACAATCCCTGAGGTGGTCCATGGCTTTCATCACGTTTGCCGAACCAGCGCACCTGTACCTCCTGATCCCGCTTTTCCTCATTCTCTGCGGCGGGTTCGTTCTGAAATGGCGTCTCAGCCGCAGATTCGCCGCCTTCCTCGGCGGCGAGAGCCTGTACAGGTCGCTGCTGTCGGTCGGAAGGGCCCGGGTAAGGGGCCTGCTCCTGGCGCTCGCGGCATTCTGCATGGTCCTGGCCTTTGCGGGTCCGGCACGGGAAGCGGCGCGCCGCTCCTCGAACTTCATGGCCCTGGTGGACATCTCCCAGAGCATGTGGTGCCGGGACTACACCTATAAGGAGAAACCGCTGAGCCGACTGGAAATGGCGAAGAAAAACCTGCTTTCTCTTCTATACGCGCTCCCGGCGAAAAGCCGCATGGGGCTCGGGATTTTTGCGGGAAGCGCCGATTCTGTGCTCATCCTGACGCCTCCCCGTCCGGTGGAGGAATCGTTCGAGGATCTCGAACGGATCATTCGAGCCATCCACCCTAGCTGGATCTGGGACGACGGCACCTATGTCGCCGGCGCCGTTGCGAACATGGGCCGCATCCTGAAGAGAAAGAAACACGATTATGGAAACGGCCTGACCCTCATCTTCCTGACCGACGGCGAAGATACCGGGGGGCTGGCCGCCCGGAGCAATGCGGAAAACATCCGGATGCCGCCCGGAGTGCATTTGTATTTTGCCGGAATCGGATCGGCCGGAGGCGCTCCCGTTCCCGAACTGGATGAAAACTGGGAATTCAAGGCGGACAGGCATGACTACGTGGGGGAGTTCGTCGTCTCCAGGCTCGATGAGGATGAACTCAACCGCCTGGCGAAAACGACCGGCGGGATGTACAGGCGGGTTGCAGGCGATTCCGACCTGGCGGTCCTTGCCGCAAGCCGCGAATTCAATACCGGGGAAGACCGGACGGCAATCGACATGAGTTGGGTGTTCTGGCTTGCTGCATCGGCCCTGGTATTGCTGTTCCTGGTATTTTGATATTCCCGTGGGAGCGGCTTCGAGCCGCGCAGATTGATGACAAGCTCTAGAATCATCGTGATCCGTCGTTCCGGCGAAAGCCGGAATCC